>DATFWO010000189.1:0-7214 GCA_035259205.1 Burkholderiales bacterium
GGCATGACCCGTGACGGCGACACGGGCGACGTGGCCTGCGATCATTATCGCCGCTTCCGCAGCGATATCGCGCTCATGCGCGAGCTCGGCCTGCAAGCCTATCGCTTCAGCATCGCCTGGTCGCGCGTGCTGCCCGAGGGCACCGGCAGGGTGAACGCGGCCGGGCTGGATTTCTACGAGCGCCTGGTCGATAGCCTGCTCGAGCACGGGATTGAGCCGATGGCGACGCTCTATCACTGGGATCTCCCGGCGGCGCTGGATGACCGGGGGGGTTGGCTCAACCCGGACATCGCGGGGTGGTTCGCCGACTACGCACAGACGATGTTCCGGCGCCTCGACGGCCGCATCAAGCTGTGGGTCACGTTGAACGAGCCTTGGGTCGTTGCCGACGGCGGTTATCTGCACGGGGGGCTGGCCCCCGGTCACCGCAACCGCTTCGAAGCGCCGATCGCCACGCACAACCTGCTGCGCTCCCACGGCGCCGCAGTGCGCGCCTACCGGGCGAGCGGCAAGCACAGCATCGGCCTGGTCGTGAATCTGGAGCCCAAGCATCCAGCTTCGCAGAGCGCTTCGGACCTCGCGGCTACGACCCGCGCCGACGCGTACATGAACCGCCAGTACCTCGATCCGGTGTTCCTGGGAGGCTACCCGCCCGAGCTTAAGGAAATCTTCGGGGACGCGTGGCCCGAGTGGTCGCAGGAGGATTTCTCCGCGATCGGCGAGCCCATCGATTTCCTCGGGGTCAACTATTACACCCGCAGCGTCACCCGTTTCGATCCGAGCGCATGGCCGGTGCAAGCGGCTCCGGTTCGCCAGAGGCGGGCGACCTACACGGAGACCGGCTGGGAAGTATTCCCGAAGGGCCTCACCGACGTTCTCGTCTGGGTCAAGGACCGCTTCGGCAATCCGCCCGTCTACGTCACCGAGAACGGCGCCGCCTTCTACGACCCACCCGTAGTATCGGGGGAAGAGCATCCAGACCCGCTGCGCGTGGACTACCTGCGCCGGCACCTGCGAGCCGTGGCGGATGCCCTGCGGGCGGGATGCGATATCAGGGGCTATTTCGCCTGGTCGCTACTGGACAATCTGGAGTGGTCTCACGGATACTCTAAGCGCTTCGGCATCGTGCACGTGGACTTCGGGACGCAGCGCCGAACTCCCAAGGCGAGCGCGCATTTCTACGGGCAAGTGATTGCAACGCACGGTGCCGTGCTGAACGAGAATAGCGACGCTCCGTCGCGCGCCAGGTCTAGCGGCCGGCGCTTAAAGAGGCTTGCAGGGGGTTCCTGATGTTCGCCAGACGATACTATCCATGGTTCGCGGGCCTGGCGTTCCTAGCGCTGGTGGCGGTGGCGGGCTCGCGCGTCGGCGAAAGGCTGCACGTTCCGACCCGGGTTGCCGAGCCGCCCGTTGCCGTCGCGGTCGTCGACGCGACCCGGGTGGCGACTTCCTCGCTCGACCGGGCACTGCCTCCACTGATCTCCGAGCTGCAGGAGCGCACCTTTCGCTATTTCTGGGAGACCGCCGACCCGGAAACGGGATTGGTGCCCGATCGCTATCCCACTCCGTCGTTTGCCAGCATTGCGGCCGTCGGATTTGCGCTCACCGCGTACCCGATCGGCATCGAGCGCGGCTATGTCGCGCGGGAGGCCGCTCGCGACCGGGTGCTGAAAACGCTCCGCTTTTTCCGCAACGCCCCGCAGGGCGACAGCCCGACCGGCGCCGCCGGGTTCAACGGCTTCTTCTATCGCTACCTCGACATGAAGACCGGGCTGCGCTCCGGCGACGTCGAGCTCTCGACCGTGGATACCGCGCTGCTGCTCGCGGGTATGCTGTTCTGCCAGTCCTATTTCGACCGGGGCGATGCCGAGGAGATGGAAATCCGCCGTCTGGTCGAGGAGATCTACGCGCGCGTCGACTGGAACTGGGCGCAGGTCCGGCAACCTGCGATCGTTCACGGCTGGACGCCCGAGTCCCAGTTCCTGCCCTACGACTGGCGCGGCTACAACGAGGCGATGCTCGTCTACATCCTCGCCCTCGGCTCGCCGACCCACGCGGTGTCTGCGGATGCGTGGAAGGAATGGGGCCGCGACTACGATCGCCTTATGCGCACGGAATACGGCCAGACCTACCTCACCTTCACGCAGCTGTTCGGCCACCAGTACAGCCACGTCTGGGTCGATTTCCGCGGCATACGCGACGTGCCCATGCGCGAGGCGGGCCTCGACTATTTCGAGAACTCGCGGCGGGCAACCTACGCCCAGCGCGCTTATGCCATCGCCAATCCGCTGCATTGGACGGGCTACGGGGAGAACGTATGGGGATTGACGGCCTGCGACGGGTCGGTGAACGCCGAGCTCGTCTTCGCGGGGGAAAAGCGCCGCTTCCGGGGCTACTACGCCCGTGGCGCGGACTCCGCCGCCGATGACGGCACGATTGCGCCGACGGCCGCCGCCGCGTCCATCGCCTTCGCGCCCGAGATCGTCATCCCGGCGGTGGAGGAAATGCACCGGCGCTACGGCCAGTATATTTACGGTGAGTACGGCTTCTACGACGCCTTCAACCCGAGCTTCGACTACGATGTGCCGCTCCAGACCGGGCGGCGCATTGCCGGATTCGGCTGGGTATCGAGCGACTATCTGGGCATCGACCAGGGTCCTATAGTGGCGATGATCGAGAATTACCGCAGCGGCCTGGTGTGGCGGAAGACGCGGTCCAACAGTCATATTCGCCGCGGTCTGGAGCGGGCGGGCTTTGCGGGGGGCTGGCTCGGTGCGGTTGGCACCGTTGCGACGGGCGACATACGCTGAAAGATCGGCCGGCGGGCGGAATTTGTCTGCCCGCCCGGGATTCGGCCGGGGGAGGGCAGAAACAATTGGGGTAAGGGCAATGTCAGAGCCCTATCCGACCCTCCCCGCTTTCCACATCCCGGATGATGCTGCGTTGGCTGCTAGGCGCGCTGCTTGTCCTTCTTTCCGGTTGCGTCCCGTCGCCCTCCGACAGGCAGACCATCCGGTTCTGGGTCATGGGGCGGGAAGGCGAGGTCGTCGCCCGGCTCCTTCCTGAATTCGAACGGCGCAACCCGGATATCCGGGTGCGTGTTCAACAGTTGCCGTGGACTGCGGCGCACGAGAAGCTGCTGACCGCGTACGCCGGCGATTCTCTGCCCGATCTGTGCCAGCTCGGCAACACCTGGGTTCCCGAATTCGCGGCGCTCCGCGCCCTTGCGGAATTGAAGCCCGAGGTCGCGGCATCCCGCGTCATCGCCGCGGAAGACTACTTTCCGGGGATCTGGAGCACCAACGTCATCGACGGCCGTCTGTACGGAATTCCGTGGTACGTCGATACCCGCCTGCTGTTCTACCGCCGTGATCTCGTCCGCGACGCCGGTTTCGATGCGCCGCCGCGCTCGTGGGAGGAGTGGGAGCGCGTCATGGCCGCCGTCAAGGAGAATGCGGGGCCGGCGGGCTACGCGATACTGCTGCCGCTGAACGAGTTCGAGCCCTTGCTCGCTCTCGCCCTTCAGCAGGACGAGCCGCTCCTGCGCGACGACGCCACGCGGGGAGCCTTCGCGAGCCCGGGGTTTCGCCGCGCGCTGGATTTTTACGCGCGCATGTTCCGCAACGACTGGGCGCCGACGATGGCCGGCGCGCAGATTTCCAACGTCTGGGCGGAATTCGAGCGCGGGCTGTTCGCCTTCTACATTTCCGGCCCGTGGAACATAGAGGAATTCAAGCGGCGCCTGCGCCCCGAGCATCAGCGGGACTGGATGACGGCGCCGCTGCCCGGGCCGAAGGGTCCCGGCGCTTCCACGGCAGGCGGCGCGAGCCTGGTCGTGTTCCGTTCGGCGCGACACCCGCAGGCCGCGTGGCGCCTGATCGAATACCTGTCCGAGCCCGCCGTCCAGGTGCAGTTCCACCAACTGACCGGAAACCTTCCGCCCCGGCGCACGGCGTGGCGCGACCGCCGGCTTGCCGACAACGAATACGCCTGGGCGTTCCGTGAGCAGCTGGAGCGCGTCCGGCCCGCGCCCAAGGTCCCCGAATGGGAGCGCATCGTGGGCGAGATGCAGATGACGGCCGAGCAGGTGGTGCGCGGCCGTGTCGGTATCGATCAGGCGACGCAGGCGCTCGACCGGCGCGTGGACGCGATGCTCGAAAAGCGGCGCTGGCTGCTGGCGCGCGGCAAATCGCAATGAACGCTCCGCCCTTCGCGTGGGTATTCGTGGGGCCGGCGTTGCTGGTGATCGGCGTGTTCTTCCTGCTGCCGGTAGCGGCCGCGCTAGGCCTGAGCCTCACGGACTTCGACATTTACGCCCTTGCCGATCTCGACAACCTGCGCTTCGTGGGCCTGGACAACTACCTGCGGATGCTGCAGACGCCGCTGTTCTGGCAGGCTCTCGGCAATACGCTCTATTTCGTGGTCGTCGGCGTGCCGCTGTCGATCGCGGTTTCGCTCGGGGCGGCGCTGCTCCTGCACTCACGCCTCGCGCGCTTCAGGTCGTTCTTCCGGACCGCGCTGTTCGCGCCGGTGGTGACGAGCCTCGTGGCCGTCGCCGTCGTCTGGCGCTACCTGTTTCACACCCGCTACGGGATGGTTAACCACGTCCTGGATCAACTCGGGGTGCAACCCATCGACTGGCTCGGCGATCCCCACTGGGCGATGCCCACGATCATTCTCTTCGCGGCGTGGAAGAACTTCGGCTACAACATGGTGATCTTCCTGGCGAACCTGCAGGCGATTCCGGAAGAACTGTACGAGGCCGCACGGATCGACGGCGCATCCTGGTTCCGGCAGCTCTTGCACGTCACCTTGCCTATGCTCGGCCCGACTTTGCTCCTGGTTGGGATATTGACCACGGCCGGCTATTTCCAGCTCTTCGCCGAGCCCTACGTGATGACCCAAGGCGGTCCGCTGCACAGCACCGTGAGCATGCTCTATTTCATGTACGAGGAGGGCTTCAAGTGGTGGAATTTCGGCGTCGCCTCGGCGGTCGCCTTGCTGCTGTTCGGCCTGATATTCGCCGTGACGTGGCTCCTGCTGCGGCTGTCGGGGCGCGGAGCCTGAACTTGGCCACGCGCCTCGCCCCCGCCATTGTCAATGGCCTGCTCATAGGACTGACTCTGGTCAGTCTTTTCCCGCTCCTGTGGATGCTGTCGGTGTCGTTCATGCCGGCGGGCGCAGCGAGCGTGCTGCCGCCGCCGCTGCTGCCGGACTCGCCCACGCTCGCGAACTATCGGGAGCTTTTCGTCCGCGCCGGCATGCTGCACTACGTCGCGAACAGCCTGTTGCTCGCTGCGGCCGTGACCTTGTGTTCCCTGGTATTGAATACGATGGCGGGCTACGCCTTCGCCAAGCTGGCATTCGCCGGACGGGAGCGGCTGTTCAGGATCCTGATCGGCGCGCTCGTCATTCCCGGGCAGGTGGCGATGATGCCGCTCTTCCTTCTTCTCAACCACATGGGGCTGGTCAACACCTACGGCGGCGTGGTGGTGCCGGCGATGGCCGGTATCTTCGGTATCTATCTGGTGCGGCAGTACGCGCTGAGCATCCCCGACGAGTTGCTGGAGGCGGCGCGCATGGATGGCGCCGGCGAGTTCCGCATCTTCGCGATCATCGTGGTGCCGCTGCTGCGGCCGGTACTTTCGGCGCTGGCCGTCTTTACCTTCCTCGGCTGCTGGAACGACTTCATGTGGCCGCTGATCGTGTTGACCGATGACGAGCTGCAGACCTTGCCCGTCGCGCTCGCCTCCCTGTCGCGGGAGCACGTGCAAGACAACGAGATGATGATGGCGGGCTCGGTGGTGACCGTGCTGCCGGTACTGGTGCTATTCCTGGCCTTGCAGAAGCATTACGTGCAGGGGCTGCTCATGGGCAGCGTCAAAGGGTGATGGCGGCATGCCGGTTGCGCTGGCGAGGTGGGCAGGTGCGGCTTGGACCGCGGTGATGCTGGCCGGTGCTGCCTTGACCGCCCATTCGATGGAGCCGCCGCCGCGCCTGCTCGACGGCTTCGATGACCTCTCGCGCTGGCACGTCTCGGCTTCGGACGATGTCAAGGCAAGCTTGCGCACCATGGCCGGCGCCGAAGGCAATGCGCTGTGCATCGACTTCGACTTTGGCCCGGTGTCCGGCTACGCGGTAGTCCGGCGCGAGTTGCCGCTCGAGTATCCGGAGAACTACGAATTTTCCTTCGGCCTGCGGGGCAACGCGCCGGCCAATACGCTGCAGTTCAAGCTCGTCGATGCGAGCGGCGAAAACGTCTGGTGGGTGAATCGCCCCGACTACGTCTTTGCCGACGAGTGGCAGCGCCTGCGCTTCAAGAAACGGCACATCGCGTTCGCCTGGGGACCGGCGGCCGACCGCACGCTGAAACGCAGCGCTGCGCTCGAATTCGTGATCGCCAGGGGGCAGGGCGGGGGGAAGGGAGTCGTTTGCTTCAGCCGGCTGTCATTTCGCGAGCTCGCGCCGGGGCCTTTGGAGCCACCCCCGGCGCCGATACTGCGCGCGAGCTCCACGCTGGCGCCGACGCGTCCGTCCGACGCGCTGGACGGAAACCCGGTTACAGCCTGGCGCAGCGATCCCGGCGCTGGGGCCGACCAGGAGCTGACCCTGGACTTCAGGCAGCCGCGCGAGTTTGGCGGGCTCGTTCTGCGCTGGCTGCCGGACGCCCACGCTTCGCGCTACGCCGTCGATTACTCCGACGATGGCGAGCGCTGGCGCACGGTGCGCCGGGTCGCCGCCGGCAACGGCGGCATCGATCCGCTCCTGCTTCCCGAATCGGAAACGCGCTACATGCGCCTGCGCCTGCAAGACGGCCCGGCAAGGGCATACGGGCTGGCGGAGATCGAGGTGAAGAGCCTCGCCTACGGCGCCACGCCCAACGCTTTTTTTGAAGCGCTCGCGGCGGAGGCTCCGCGCGGCCACTACCCGCGCGCATTTCTCCGCGAGCAAAGCTACTGGACGGTCGTGGGCATCGATGGGGGCATCACCCAAGGATTGCTGTCGGAAGACGGCGCGCTGGAGATCGGGCCCCGCGCGGGCTCGATCGAGCCCTTCGTTCTCACGGATGACGGGATGGTGAGCTGGGCGGACGTCGAGATCGGGCAGTCCTTGCTCGACGGCTATTTGCCGGTGCCGACCGTAACCTGGCGTCATCAGGACTGGGCGATGAGCGTGACCGCCTTCGGCAGCGGCAAGCGGGGCCAATCCCAATT
>DATFWO010000190.1:0-2367 GCA_035259205.1 Burkholderiales bacterium
TAGAGCTTCTCGTAGAAGGCCTCGCGCTCCTCACGCGAGACCTCGAGCGCGTTGCGTCGGTCGGCATCGTGGATGAAGCAGCCATAGGAGTTTCGGCAGCGGGCAAAGATCTCGGGGTAGTTCGCCTTGATCCTGGCCTGCGTCGCGGCACCGATCGTGCTGTTGTGCAATGGCGCGCACCAGTTCGGTGTGCGCTGGAAGACGGTGAGGTGGCCCACAGTCTTGGCGATCTCGGTGATCGTCTGCACGGCCGTCGCCCCCGTTCCGATCACGCTGACCCGCTTGCCAGAAAAGCTCACCAGCTCGTGCGGCCAGGTTGCCGTGTGGTACGCCTCGCCCCTGAAATCGGCGACGCCTGGGATTGCAGGCATGGTTGGCGCCGAAAGCGGCCCGACGGCGGTGATCAGGAAGCGCGCGCGGGCTCGCCTGCTGTCCTCGAGTACGACCTCCCACTCATCGTCGTGCTCGTCGTAGCAGGCCGATACGACGCGGCTGTTGAAGACGATGTCCCGGCGCAAGTCGAACTTGTCGGCCACCAGATTGCAGTAGCGCAGCGTCTCGGGTTGAGGCGAAAAATGTTCGCTCCAATCCCATTCCCGCAGAAGCTCGTCGGAAAACGAGAACCCGTAGGTCCAGCTCTCAGAGTCAAAGCGCGCGCCCGGGTAGCGGTTCCAGTACCAGGTCCCCCCGACGCCGGCGCCGGTCTCGAACACCTGAACCGAGAGGCCGAGCTGGCGTACGCGGTAGAGCTGGTACATGCCCGACAGGCCGGCGCCGATGATGATCACGTCGGTATCCATGGCTCCTCCCTAGCGATCCGGCACACGTGCAGACGATCTCCCGCGTGGCTTGCTGGCAAATGTGCAATGGTAACATTCGCACTCAGTGGCGCAAATCCGCTGACGTAATCACGCTACCGGTTCCAGGCGGCATGGCCAGCCCGCTCTGTTGCGATCAGGTTTACCGGATGTTAGACGCACTGGAGACTGCGAGCCGCGGGGATGATGTATATTTGCCGTTTCCCCGTTTTTCGACAATGGTAGACTGCAGGGCGGTTTGCGTCCGACCGGGACGGGTTTGCAATCGCGTCGGCAATGCCAAGGGACGCATGGGGAGCGAATAACAGGCAGCCAAGCCGGGCCCCAGAGGGAAACGCAATGAGGTGCACCGGTCGGTACGCCAACGGCGCGGGTCTGTGCCTCCGCCGGCGCGAGCGCGGGAGGGGTAGATGACTGCCCTGCCGCTCTCGATCGTCGGGTCCGAGACCTCGCGATTGTCCATCACGGACGTATCGAAACGGTTCGGCGGCGTTGCCGCTGTCGACGGGATCTCGGTTGAGATCGAGAAAGGCGCCCTGGTTTCGATCATCGGTCCAAACGGCGCCGGGAAGACGACGCTCCTGAACATCATATCCGGTTTCTTCAAGCCGGATCGCGGCCGTATCGTTCTACAAGGCAAGGACATTACGGCGAGAAGACCGAACGAGATCGCGGCGCTGGGCATTGCACGTACGTTCCAGAACATTGCGCTGTTCAGCGGCTTGACAGTGCTCGACAATCTGTTGCTGGGGCGCCACGTGCGAATGCGCTCGGGCGTATTGGGCAGCGTCATCTACTGGGGCATCGCGCAGCGGGAGGAGATCGCCCATCGTGAGGTGTGCGAGGAGCTGATCGACTTTCTAAACCTCCAAGATGTGCGAAAGCAGCCGGCCGGAGCGTTGCCGTACGGTTTGCGCAAACGGGTCGAGCTCGGCCGGGCTCTGGCGCTCGAGCCCAGCGTGCTCCTGCTCGACGAGCCGATGGGTGGCATGAACCAGGACGAGAAAGAGGACATGGCCCGCTATATCCTGGACGTGAACCAGGAGCGCGGCGTCTCCGTGGTTCTGATCGAGCACGACATGGGGGTGGTGATGGACATATCGGACCGCGTCATCGTGCTCGATTACGGCCGCAAGATCGCCGAAGGGCCGCCCGCCGACGTGCAGTCGAATTCGGCCGTCATCCAGGCCTATCTTGGCAGGAAACCATGACCCAGAAATTCGACCCGCTCGCCGTCGAACCGCGGACTTGTACGCTCCCGAAGCTGGTACGGTGCAACTCCGAACGGTTTGGACGTGCGCCGGGAATCCGCGAGAAGGATCGCGGCATCTGGAGAACTTACAGTTGGCAGGCGTACTACAACAACGTTCATGACATAGCGCTCGGCCTCGCCGCGTCGGGATTCCGGCGTGGCGACAAGCTCTCGGTCGTCGGCGACAATCGCCCGTGCCTTTACTGGGCGCAGCTTGCCGCGCAGGCGCTCGGCGGAATTGCCGTGCCGGTCTACCAGGACGCGATCGCAAGCGAGCTCGTCTACGTGCTGGATCAT
>DATFWO010000191.1:0-23968 GCA_035259205.1 Burkholderiales bacterium
CCAGGTGGCTTACGTTGTGGCCCAGAAAGTGCGGGCCGTCTGCCCGCCATTGCCGGCGCGTTGCGTCGCCGTAAAAAAGCCACGCGCCCTTGCGCGTGGCGACGAGCACCACAGTCCGGCGCGTGCCACGCTTGGGCTTGATCCGTGCAGCCGATTTTCCTGCCTTGCGTACCATTGTCGCCTCCTACGCCGAGTAGGCGTGAAATACGTCGTCCCGATCCCCGTGATTCCGTGAGCCTACTCCGGGTAATCCATGCCGGTCTCCTGCAATCGGTAGTCGACCATCCCGGGCACGGCCGCGCTCAGGGGGCGCGATCCCCTCCTGTAGTCGTTCGAAGAGGGCGGATTTCGACATCCGGCCTGGACAGCGAGGTGCCGGCCGAGGATTCCCCCGATGGACCGGGGCCGCAAGCGGGGCGCTCATGTCCACATCCTCATGCGCGCTTGCGAATGAACACGTGCGTCGCGCGCTCGCCCGCCACGAGCTCCGCGCATTCATAACCCAACGCGCGCAGGTCGATCCCGTTGAGGAGGTTCTCCCCGGAGCCGAGCAGCACCGGGCGCACGGCGAGGTGCAACTCATCGACCAGCCGCGCCTGCAGATATTGCCGGATCGTCGCCACGCCGCCGCCCACGCGCACGTCGCGCCCGCCGGCCGCTGCTTTCGCCTGCTCCACGGCCGCGTGAATTCCCCCGGTGACGAACCGGAACTGCGTGCCGCCCTTCATCTCGAGCGGCGCCCGTGCATGATGAGTCAGCACGAAGACCGGAACGTGATACGGCGGTTCTTCACCCCACCATCCCTTCCAGCTCTCGTCCGGCCACGGGCCGCGCACCGGACCGAACATGTTGCGCCCCAGGATCCAGGCGCCGATGCCCTCGAAGCCCTGCTCCGCCATCCGGTTGTCGATACCGGTCTCCCCGTCGCCCTGGCCGAACATGCGCTGGAACTTACGCGTCGGGAAGAACCACTCCATGACCTCTCGTCCGCCGACGCCCAGCGGATTCTGCACATCCTGATGCGGGCCGGCACCGTAGCCGTCGATGGAAATCCCGAAGCTCTGAACGCGAAGTCTGGACATTACGTTTCTCCTGTTCAATTCAGCCCTTGTCGAGCGCCACCGGTGTCGCCGTGGGTGATCGCAACCACGGCAAGGCGCGCAGCATCGCCCAGCGCACAAGCGGGTTCGTGATGGTAAAACGGCGCATCATCGTCTTTGAGGTCTCGACCTGCTGAAATGCGTACTCGGTCATCTCCGCTTGATAGGCGCGGATCGCCACCTCGAGCGGTTTTTCTCTGGCCGCCGCATCCTGGAGCTTCTCGGCAAGCAGCGCCGCATCACACAGCGCCGTATTTCCTCCGTGCGCTCCGAAGGGCGGCATAACGTGCACGGCATCTCCCATTAGCGTCGCTCGCAATACTGGCCATGTGGCCGGCCGTGTCGCGCTGCTCAGCGGCACCGGCATCGTGCAGTCGACGTCTGCGCCCTCAACGAAACGTCGCAACACCGGATGAAAATCCTGGGCGCCTTCGAGCGCCAGGCGGTGCATTGCCTCGGCGCTGCGCTCTCGCGCGTCTGGCGGAAGCGCATCCCGTGGAAACAGGAGCGCCCACATCACGTAGTCGTCGCTGACGGGCGGGAGCTGGTCCGGCGCGAGACGGGCGAAGGCCGCCGGAGGTGATTCGCGAAAGCGCATGGTGGTGAAGAAAAAGCCTCGCCCAGGCGCACCCACCGCGAGTACCCCGCTGCCCTCGAGCTGCCTGGGAACGAGCGAACGCCCGCCCTGGACGAGGACCGAGCGGCCATAGATACCTACGAAGCCCACATCCACGGGCGGGCAGTCCGGCAAGAGCTGCTCGCGGAGCACCGAATGCGCACCGTCAGCGCCCACTACGAGGGAGGCATGGGTCGAGCTTCCGTCGGCGAAGCAGAGCGTCGCGCCCTCCGAGGCGGTCTCGACGCGCACCACGGGCTTGCCGAAGTGCACGCGGCCCTGCAACCCCGAGAGCAGAACGGTGCGCAGGGTTTCCCGATCGGCTTGCCGTGGCGCGCGAAGGTCAGCACCGCCCGGATCGCTCTTGAAGGTGAGCTTGAAAATCTCGCCGAGTTCCCGGTTGGTGAAGCGAAAGTAGCCGACTCCTTCGGGGGAAGAGGCAGTAGCGACAAACAGCTCGAACAGATGAGACGGCAGGCAGCGTTGCAGGGCACCCATGCCCTGCTCGTCTACAGTGATGCGATACCCCTGGCGTCGCGCACGGGACGACGGGTCACGTTCATATACCTGCACATCGAACCCGGCACGCAGCAGCGCCTGCGCGAGGCATAAGCCGCTCAGGCCGGCGCCGGCGATGGCGATTGAAAGCGCCCGGGACAAGCTCGACACCTCCTATATAAGCAGACCCTTCACATTTGCGGGATCGGCAGACACTCCATGATCTCTATGGACTCGCCCGGGAAAATAGTGAAGTGAGGGTGATTCTCAAAAAGCCTTGCGGCGTCCTCGTGAGACTCGGCGCGGACCACGGTGAACGCGGTCAGGTCGTTTTTCACGTCAGCAGCGCCGGCCCGCGAAACCCTCTTGGTCTTGCCCAAAGGGCTTCCGATCTCGACGATTCGACTCTTGTTGCGCTCTACCCACTCATGCCAGGCCTTGATTCCCGCGGCCTCTCGTTCGGACTTGACCGCCTCCGGGAGTGAGTTCCACTGGGATATCGCCGTCGGGGTTCCTAAATAGACTGCCAGAAAGTTCTTCATCGGTTACTCCTATAGTCAAGCCTGCTTATCTGATGCCAAGCCCAGGCGACTCCCCGCCGGGAGCCACCTCGTTAGTCGAACGAGGCTGCGTCAGTTCGACAGCACTCCCGCCAAGGGTTGGCGTGCCGAAGCTAATCCGCTCCATCGAGCGGCGGACCCCTCTCGGCGGCAAGCGGCGAGGTTGTGTCGACCGGTCGGCGAACTACCGTACGACAACTCGCACCCCGGTTGCGGGGTCCATCGGCGGCCTGACAGGACCGGGCTCGACCTGAACTGGCGACGATATAGACATAAAGTTGTCCTCAGAGATGCGCTCCTGTCTGACTCGCCATCCCCGCGATCGTTCGTCGCTGTAACTGCTTTCGTTTTCACTTCCCGAACACCGCGCGATCTGGGTGGTCACCACTGCATCAATTTTCGCTGGCCGACCGTGGGCATCTCTACCGCTGGGAGTTTTGAACGTGGCGAGGAGCGACTAGAGGTCGCCGTGGAGGTTCCGCTTATCGTCAACGAAGCGGAGGTCGCGCTCCGCCCGGCGCGCCGTCATCGACTTTCTCAGGACGAGATAGCGCTTCAGCGAGCACGCCTGCGTATTTCCTGAGACCGCACCCGGCTCACGGGAACCTTCGCGCCGCTCTTCATCCTGACCTCGAGGCGGGAATCGTCGAGCGGAACCATGCGATCGACATGGTCGAGGTTGACGATGTGTGACCGGTGGACGCGCAGGAATGGCGGATTCGGCAGCCGGGCCTCGAGAGTCGAAACCCGCAGGCTCACCAGGTGGTTGCGGTTTCCGCTGTGAATCATCACGTAATCGTCCTGCGCCTCGAATCGCTCGATCGCCGACAGGGCCAGCGGCACCACGGCGCTACCGTCGCGCACGAATATGCGTTCGACGGAAACAGCCGAGCTCGGGTTGCTCAACACGACGCTCGCGCGCTCCAGCCTTGCGAAGGCCTCCTGCGTCCCAACCGCGTGCCGGGACCGCTCGAGGGCCGTCAGAAATCGGGTGGCCCCGAACGGCTTCAGGAGATAGTCGACCGCTTCGAGCTCAAATGCGGTAACTGCGTATTGGTCGTAGGCGGTGGTGAAGACGATGACGGGCGCCAGTTGTAACCTGCGTAGCCGCTCCACAACCTGTATTCCGGTAAGCTCCGGCATCTGGATATCAAGCAGTACGATGTCCGGGCGCAGGCGGGCAATCGCCTCGAGCGCGGACATTCCATCGTGCGCTTCCCCGACCTGCTTCGCCCAGGGAACGTCCTGGATCAGCGCTGCGAGCTTGCGCCGGGCGAGCGGCTCGTCGTCTACGACCAGCACCGTGACGCTCATAATCCTCCTTTCGTGGAAATGCGTGCGGGGATTCTGATTCGCACCGCGAAACCGGCACCCGGCCGGGTCAACACCTCGAACTCGCCCTCGCCGGGAAAGCGCGCGCTCACCTGTCGCCGCACAGCCTGCAATCCCAGTCCGGTCGAGCGGCGCAGGATATCCGGTTCGGCCCCGTTGCCGTCGTCTCCGACCTCAATCGCCAGCCGATTTCCGGCAATGTATGCCTCCAGCCGGATCGTCCCTCCGTCACGGCGCGGAGCCAGGCCGTGGCGCACCGCGTTTTCGACGAGCGGCTGCAGCAGCAACGGCGGAACGGCAACCTCGAGCGCGTCGGCGTCTATCTTCTCCTCGACGCGTAGCCGTTCCCCCAGTCGCAGGCGCTCTACCGCCAGATAGTCGCGGACGAATTCGATCTCGTTCCCGAGCAGAACGTCCGCCATGCCATCGCGACCCGCATTGAGCACATAGCGCATGAGGCCCCCGAATCGCTCAAGAGCAATCTGAGTAGCAGCGGGGTCCTCCCGCGCAAGCTGGGTAAGCGAATGCAGCGTGTTGAACAGCAAATGCGGATCGAGCTGCGCCCGCAGCGCCTGTAACTCGGCGCCAGCCGCCGCGAGCTCCCGTTCCTTCAACTGCTGTTGAATACGAGCGGTCAGCGCAAGCGCACTGTAGATGACTAGGCCCCAGACGAACTGCCAGATGCCGCCGCCGCGGAGAAAGGCCAGGGAGGCCTCGGAACGCACGAGATACACGAAAGCGGTAAATGAGATGGTCCACGCGGCGCTGAACAGGAGGCCGATCAGCACGTGTTCGGCGACCCCCGGGCCCCGGGATCCAGACCCTAGTCGTCTCATCAAGACGCGCCACACGGCCCAGCCGAGGAGCACACAGGTCAGCACGAAAATGATCGCCGCCGCGCTCGCGTGTGGCCAGGAGAGATCCTGGAGGCGGTAGACCGGGATGAGCACGACGATTGCCGCCAGGCTGGCCGCGCCGATCCACACCGGTGCTCGCCCTGGTGAAGCGTACGAATGTTCCGGTCTCATTACAGCCGCGCCGCCAGATTGGGCGTCGCGTCGCCACAAAGTCTGAACCACGCGGCTCGCCGGCGCAGCCTGCTTTCGGCGAACGGCAGATAAGGGCGGCGAACGGCTGCCACCCACTCGCCGAGTCGTTCTGCCATTGGCCGAAGAGCGCTGGCGCCTCCCGTGCACCGCGAGCAATCTCGCCGCGAATCGCTTCTGGAGGCGCGACAATGAACGCTGCCGCATGGAGTCTGTATCTGACGGCGCTGGCGCTGACCGGGCTCGTGGCGACGACGGTGATCTCGCGCGCTTCCGTGACCGCGCCGCATGCATTCCCGGATATTCGGGCGTCCGCAGACCCGGAGCTCGTAGAGCGCGGGCGTTACCTCGTATACGGCCCGGCGCACTGCGCCTCCTGCCACGGCGATCCTGCGCGCGAGAGAGATCTGCGCGAAGGAGTGGACGCGCCGCTTTCGGGTGGAAGAGCCTTCATTCTGGGCATGCTTGGAACGATCGTCGCGCCCAACATCACGAGCGATGCTGCGTTTGGGATCGGTGAGGTGAGTGATCACGCGCTGGTGCGCAGCCTGCGCTACGGCATCTCGCGTCACGGCAAACCGCTGGTTCCGATCATGTCCTTCGCCGATCTCGCCGATGACGACTTGCGGGCAATCCTTTCCTACCTGCGCACCGTTCCGGCCGTTGCGCGCCCCGCTTCGCCGCACCGCCTGAGCGTGCCCGGTACCCTGGCAGTCAATCTCCTGCTCAAGGCGCAAGGGCCATCGGCTCCGCCCCCTTCCCGGGCCGCCCCCGCACGCACCGTCGAATACGGGCGCTACGTCGCCCATACGCTGGCCAACTGCGTCGGCTGCCACACGCAGCGGAACAAGCTTACCGGCGGCTTCGCCGGGCCCGCTTTTGCCGGCGGCCTCGTGCTCGAAGAGGCTGCCGGGACGTTCGTGACACCTAATCTCACGCCGACCCGCACCGGCATAATGAATGGCCTGTCCGAGCAGGGTTTCATTGCCCGCTTCCTCGAAACGGGACGCCTGTACCCCGGATCGCCGATGCCGTGGGAAGCGTACGGGCGCATGACCGAGACCGATCTGAGCGCGATTTACCGATACCTGCGGACGCTGGAACCGGCCGAAGAGCCGTAGACCCTTCCTGGGCGCAGGGCTACCGCCATTTCGGAAGGACCATGCAGCAGCAGAGCCGGAAGCGCTCAATGAGCTCCTTGGTGGCGGGCCAGGAATATGGAAGCGCAGGAGCACGGTTTTTTCCAGACCGTCTGGGCCGTCGAGGGACGGGAGTCCCCCAAGAGCCGCACTGTTACGCAACCAGCACGAAGACAAGCAATGTACACAAATCCTAACTTGCCTGGTGGCACGCGCTCCGCGGCACCGCCAGCTCGTTTTACGTCGTTGCGACGATCATGCTCTTCCCCGGACTGACCCAAGGAATGCTTATCAAAGCAATGACAACAATTAATTAGACTAATTCCAGTTCGAGGTCCAGGATTGCTGCATCGCAGTGCAACCGGCCTGGAGATCGGCACCGAGGACAACGTGGTCAGCAGAGTTCCCGATGACCGAATATTTCGGCCAGATAGGACCGTCCTCGCGGTGGCCAGCGCACGAATGACCGGTTTGAGGGTGTCCTTGAAGCGCGCAGGGAGGCTCTGAGCCATTACGTGGATGCGCATCGAAAACGCCTGGCACCGGGGAGATCCGAAAGCGCTCTTTCCCTAGCCGCCAGCTCCGAACTCTGATTGGTCGCGTCAGCTCTCAACAAGGAGCCATTCCATGGAATCTCCCGCCCGATCCGGCGTACGCATGCTGCTTCTGCTCGTTGCGATTCTCTTCGCGCCGGGCGCCAACGCGCAAGGATTGAGTCCGGACGCCTTGGTACGCGCGGTGTCCAGCGATGTGATCAGCTCCATACGGGATGACCGTGAGCTGCAGGCTGGCAACCAGCGCAAGCTCATCGAGCTGGTGACCAGGGCAATACTTCCCCATGTCGATGCGCCCCGGATGACCCGGCTCGCGCTCGGCGCGGCCTGGAGGCAGGCGACGCCGACGCAGCAGCAGAAGCTCACGCTGGAATTCACGGCGCTCCTGATACACACCTATTCAGGTGCGCTGGCGGCCTACCGCGATCGGGCCATGATCGTAGGGCCGCTGCGCGCCGGAGCGGACGAGACGGAGGTTGCGGTCAGGTCGCAAATCAGGCAAGCCGGCGCCCCGCCCATCGCCGTCGATTTCTTCATGGCGAGGACGCAGTCCGGCTGGAAGGTCTACGACGTCAAGATAGACGGGGTCAGCCTCGTCAGCACGTACCGTGCAACGTTCAGCGAGGAAGTCCGCAACCGCGGCATCGAGGGTCTGATCGATCTCCTCTCGGCTAGAAATCGCGAGCATGGCCGGCGAATCGACACCCTGACCGGGCCACCGGCCACCGGGAGAGGAAGGACCAGCCAAGCGTGAGTGATCGACGATCGTCGTGCAGGTCCAGAAGAACCGGAACGCTCGGCTGCGCCGATGGTGGAGCACCCGTGGTGCCGGCGCGCGCTATCTCGCCGAGGCCGGCGATCTCGCCGCGCCCGAGCGGCGACGTGCGGGATACCGAGATCGGCAGTGACGGGTCATGAGAGATCTGTTCAGCGTGGATGTGATGATGTATCTCGCCGCGGTGCTGCTTGCGCTTGGCATGCTGATGGCGGTCACCACCGCGCCGGCAAGTCTCCTTCCGGGCGCAGGCGCCCATGAAGTCGTGCAGGCGGCCGAGTGGGTCTGGGACGCGGTAGGAAGACTGGCGCCGTCGTGCGGGTAAGTGCGACCGTTGTGTCCCCAAGAATCTGGGATCAAGAACGTTCGTGGGAAGGCGTAGCCAGCTCGCGGACCTCGCTCTCTCTCGCAAGATGATCCAGCCTTGGCAGCGGCAAATTGATTAGAAGTCGCACGCGGGCGGCTATTTGTTCATATACATGCCTGAACTTATCCCACTTCTCTTCATCGCTGCCCTGCGCGCAGGCAGGATCTTCAAACCCCCAAAATGCCGTAACAGGATGGCCTGGCCATACCGGACACGCTTCACCGGCGGCTCGGTCGCACAGAGTGATAACGAAGTCCATTTCAGGTGCATCGGGCCTGCCAAATTCATCCCAGGACTTGCTGCGAAGAGCGTCGGTGGGGAGTCCGTTAGTGCGCATCAGTTCGATAGTGAACGGACTTACTTTACCGGTCGGGTTACTTCCCGCGCTGTATGCCCTGAATCGACCGCCGCCCAGTTCATTCAGCACTGCTTCTGCCATTACGCTACGCGCGGAGTTCCCCGAATCGAG
The DNA here is from genome assembly GCA_035259205.1 of Burkholderiales bacterium. Classification (GTDB taxonomy): domain Bacteria; phylum Pseudomonadota; class Gammaproteobacteria; order Burkholderiales; family SG8-41; genus SG8-41. Next base: position 8,457 of record DATFWO010000191.1, read on the forward strand.
GAAGAGAACATTATAGGTTCGATCCTGAGCCTGATGACCGGCATGACCTGTGAATTCCTGGGTCGCCTCCTGACCACTCATACCGCCTCCTGGCAAAAAACAGTTTGACGCGCCGCCAGGCCGTATGTTCACCGAAGGCTGGGAACCTTCGCGCGACAGTCAATCAAGTCGCGAACTTACCTGAAGACGGCTCTTAGTTCGCAACTCTTAACGCACATCCACGCCCACCCTAATCATGCGCGAATAACGCGCACCCAATTTGACAGAAACCGCCAAACTCGCTTATCGGGAAAGCGCGGAAATTTGCCAACTAAGTCAGCGACAAGTGCACGCGTCGCGACTTGATGCGTACCGGCAAACTGACAAATGCAGATTTAGTGGGAAGTCTGCCGTAACTACCTGATTGTTCTGGTCGGGGCGGTGAGATGTGAACTCACGATCAAGCACTGGCCGTAACCACCGCGCAATCCTCGGCGCAGTTCCCCGACATCTACCAGCTCGAAGACGGTTACCTTACTGCTTCTGAAAAACGCACCGCCGGCCAAGCGGTCGGCTTCGGCACTGCATGCGTGCCCGCTAAACAGCCTTGAAATACGCTTCGGCGTTCCCGTACAGAATTTTTTCGAGCACGTCCTCCGGATAGCCGAGCGAGCGCCAGTCAGCGATGATCTTCTCGTACTCGAGCACGGGGAAATCGGCCCCGATCATCACCCGGTCGGAAAAACGGCGACCGATGTCTTTCTTGAGATTATCGGAGAGCTGCCTGGGACCCCAGCCGTGCAGCTCGTACGCGACGTTTGCCTTGTGCAGCAGCACTGCGATCATATCGTCCTGCCACGGGTACGCCGGCCGCGCTGCGAGTACCCGCAGCTCGGGGTAGCGGGCCGCTACGAAATCGATGTGACGCGGATGGCCGTCGTCGAGGACGATGCCGTGACCGCCTTTCGCGCCCTGGCCGATGCCCGTCAGCCCGGTCATGATCATCACGGGCGTGCCGGCCTCTATGGCAAGCTCGTAGAAGGGATACCAGGATGGGTCGCTTGCCGGCTGCCCGAGCGTCTGGCCGGCGATCGCGAAGCCCATGAAGCCGGCGTTCGCGTCGCGCGCGCGCTTGAATTCGTCGCGCGCTTCCTCCCAGCGCCGCGAGTCGAACTGCAGCCAGTGGCCGAAGACCACGTCGCGGTTGCGCCGCCCGATGTCGAACGCGTAGTCGTGGTACTCGCGTATCTGATCGAGCGGCAGCGCTTTGTGAAACGACAAGTCCAGGATCGCGCGCACGTTGTTGCGGCGGAGGTACTCCATCATCTCGTCTTCGGCCCAATGCCGGCCTTTCGTCTTCCAGATCTTCTCCTGGCGCGCGAGCTCCTCCGGCGTGCGAAAGATATGCGCTTTCGCAGTCCCCCAGTGCGAATGGCAGTCGAAAATGCGCCGGCTGGACATGCATCACCTCGTGTTTGCGTTTACTTCATGTAGCCTTGCCGTCGATCCACCAGTCGGCGCGCCTTGCCTTCGCGCCCTCCTGTATTTGCGAGCTCATCGAGGCTCCCCTGCTCGGCGAGCACGACCCGTACGCTCACGCCGAGGTCATCGCGCAGCCGCGCTTCCAGTATTTCCCTGAGGCCCTCGCGGCTGGCCGCGTCACGCCGGATTTCCACGCGCACTTCCATTTCATCACGGCCGTTGTTCTGCTCCACGACGCAAACCCACTCGCCGGTCGTGCGCGCGTCGCTCTTGATTGCCGCGAGGCACGCCATGGGATAGACGTTCACGCCGCGCAGCTTCACCATCGCGTCGCTGCGGCCGAGGAATTGACCCATGCGCCGGAAATGGCTGCCGCAGCCGCAGGGGCGCTCGACCGACTCGGGCTGTATACGCGCAAGATCGCGCAGGTTGTAGCGGATGATCGGTGGGGTATTGCGGAAGAATACCGTCACCACCATGTTGCCGGGCTCTCCAGGGGGCAGTGGCGTGCCGGTCTCCACGTCCACGATTTCCAGGTAGAGCGTGTCCTCCATCACATGCATCCCGGCGCGCTCCGTGCAGTCGAAGCCGCCGGTGCCGATCTCGTGCGTGCCGTACGTGTCGTAGACGGGACAGCCCCATAGCTCCTGAAGCGAGCGTCTCAACGTTCCGTCGACATCCGGGCCGAGGTATGTCCGCAGGAGTTTCGTCTTGAGCTCACGCACGTCGCGCTTGAGCTCGTCCCGGCACACCTCGGCCAGGCGCGCGAGATATTCCGGAAAGCTCACCCACATGTTCGTGCCGTAACGGAAGGCGATGTCGAGCTGCTGGCGGCTCGGCGTGACTATGCCGCTGCCCGTGGTGAGCGGCAGGATGCCCAGATAATCGTGGCAGGCCTTGTAGTTCTGCCACGGCGCGTTTGCGAGCGAGCAGGTCATGGGGATCTGCATGACGTCGCCGGGGCGCGCGCCTTGTATCCACATCGCGCGCGCGGTGGAGAGCGCCTGTGTTTCCCAGGCGATGGGGTCGGCAAGCGTGCCGCGAGGCGTCCCGGTCGTGCCGCCGCTCGACTGAAGCTTGAACGGTATCGAGGCGAGGCGCGGCCGATCGACGTCCTGGATGTCGCCGAAAGGCGGAAACGAATCGATGCTCGCCTTTATGTCGTCAGAGTTGAACGTGGGAAGCTTTGCCACGTCGTCGAGCGACGCGATATCGCGCGGTGCGAGACCCGCACCAGTCCAGCGCCGGCGGTAAAACGGGTTCTCCCAGCCGAGCCGCACGCACCGCATGAAGCGCTCGTTCTGGAGCGCGCGCAGACGCTCCGGCGCCCAGCGGTAGACCGTCCGCTCGAACACGTCGGGCATCGGGTAGTCGCGGCAATACCCCTCCCAATCGAACGACCGGCGGTACAGGGGCAGGACGCTCTCCGACATCGGGCTACTTCTCGTCCTTGAACTTACCGCCCGACTCCTGCATAACTTCCTTCAGGCGGCGCATCGCGAACAGTCCTTTCGACTGACCGGCGTAATACATGACCTGGAAGATCGTCTCGCGGATCTCGTCATAGGTGATGCCGAGATTGTGAGCGTGCCGCATGTGCAGCTTCATGCCCTCGGCGCGGTCCGCCACCAGTACGCCGAGCGTAATGAGCTCGCGATCGCGCAGCGACAGACCGGGGCGCGACCAGATCTCGCCGAACATCACGTCGGTGATCATCTTCCAGAGCTCCATGTCGATCTCTTTGACGACCTCGTTCTCGCCCCAGCCCATCTTCCTGTAGGTTTCGAGCGCGCGCGCCCTGCGTTCCTCGTCATGGCTCATGCTTCACTCCTGCGCGTACGAGCTTCGCGTGGTAGAGTCAGTTCGAATGTGAGGACCTAGTGCATCTCGGCAATTCGAACACAGTGCCGCCACGCGTCGCAAGCCATGTGGAGTAGAACCTATTAGGCTCTGACCATGAAGACGAAGGCATTCGCCGCAGTGCTGTTGCTCGGGATGGGCGCAGCGCACCCACAGGGTTACCCGGTCAGGCCAGTGCGCGCGATCGTCGGCTTCGCCGCCGGCGGCCAGATCGACGGTATCACGCGCATCGTGACAGCGAGGATGGCCGAGAATCTCAAGCAGACCATTGTGGTGGAGAACCGTCCCGGCGCCGGATCGTCCATGGCGACCGAGGTGGTCGCGAGGTCGACGCCGGACGGCTATACCGTTTACTTCGCAACCAACTCGGTCGCAGTTAATCACGTGCTCACGCCGAAGACCTCGCCCGATCCGGTCAAGAATTTCACACCGGTTTCTCTCATCGCGACCGCCGAGTCGGTGCTCCTCGTCAACGCCGCAGTTCCGGCAAGGAGCGTAAGCGAGCTGATTGCCTGGACGAAGAAGGCCGGAAACGTCAACTATGCGACGACGGGGCTCGGCACACCGGCTTATCTCGGGATGGAGTTCCTCAAGCACCAGACGGGCATGCGGGCCGACATGGTCCTGTACAAGGACGTCGGACAGGCCGGTATGGATGCCGCCTCGGGTCGCGTCCAGTTGTGGATGACGCTGCTGACGCCGTCGCTGCCGCTCATACAGACAGGGAAGCTGCGGCCACTGGCGGTGAGCGGTCCTAAGCGGATGGCGTCGCTGCCGGACGTGCCGACTTTCAGGGAGATCGGCTTCCCCACCCTCCAAGCCGCGTCCTGGTACGCGATCCTGGCGCCGGCCGGCACGCCGCGTGAGCCGGTAGCTCGCCTCGCAGCCGAGGCGAAGCGCGCGCTCGGTTACGACGACGTGAAGCAGAAACTCGCCACGCTTGCGATCGAGCCTGCCGGTACTTCCGCGGAGGAGGTGTCCAGGGTTATCAAGGACGAGATGGAGCGCATTCGGCTGTTGGTGAAACTCGGTGCGCTGAAGCCTGAATGAGCCCTTCAAGTGAGTAGCGGCCGCACCGAACTCATGCCGGGAGTCTACCCCAGGCGACGGCCGAATTTCTGGACACTATGGCCTTCCGGCAGCCCGAGAGGTCAATCATTTCAGCCATGCGCCAAAATGTCGATGCCGGCTGGCGTCACTCGTTCAAATTGGCGGCACGCCGCTCATCTAAAAACCGCTCGCAAAGAAACCTACCATGATCGTTGATCTCAATCACCCTGGCTCCCAAATACTCGCGGTTGATATGGCGGACCTGGACGATGCATTCGACAAACTGCTCGAAATATAACTCACACCTCAATTGGAGGACCCTCTCCAACGGCAGATTTTTGGGGTATTTGATCAGGAAGCCTCTAGTGCACATGTTTTGGATAACGCAGGGTGCGGAAATCTCACCGGAGATCAACGTTCCGTGGCGGTCAACCGAGAGACGCGGTTCTACACGCAATTCGGGTGCATCAGCTGGCCGTTGGGGATCACTGGATATGTCCGTGCCGCTCGCATTGCGCAAGGTTTTTGTAACCATTGCACCTTGCGGACCTTTTGCGATGACACCCGTACTGCTCCCGCACTTCCCACACAGAGGGACCGTCGTAAAGACTTCGGTGACTGCACCGCAACGCAAGCAATCGAAATAATTGGCCATTTAATTCCACTGATCGGGACTGCTGGAACGCGTAAACGGACGCGAGCCGGCAATTTTCTATGCTGATGGCTTGCTTGAGATTTCCCGCAAGACCAGTTGCAAAAGAAATTGGATTGCGCCCATTCATTGAAGTTCACGAGGGAGCAGCACTCAGTGCGGGTCGAAGGCCAGCTCGTTCTGAAGGGCACAAATGCTCAACGCGGCATAGGCCGGGCGTGGGCTCGCTTACGTGCCGGAGAATCTGGCGCAGCCGCACTTGGTTTCAAGGACGTCGCAAACGAGTGCCCGAGGATTGCTGCCCGCCCTATGCGGGATACCACCTCTATTACCCGAGCCGCCACCGGCCGTCACGAGCGTTCGCCCTGCTGGTCGATGCGCTGCACTACCGAAACTGAGGCGCTCGAGCAGCTCGTTACAGTATCGCCGTTCTATAACAGGCTGGTCTCAAACAAAGAAGGCCGACAGCGAGGCGCAGAGCTGCAGCTGCCTGCTCAATGCAATGACGCAAAGTTGACGCAAGGAAAACCGCCTTTTCTTCACATCCGCCTCTCGGAACACCAAAGACTGACCTTCGGCTTGGCACTGAAAAACGAGGACGATCAGAAACGGATTCTCCTGACTTCCTGGTGGTAGCGTCTAAAGGTCGCCTCTACATCGGGGCGAGCCCGGACTCGCGAATAATCTTCGCCCAGCGGATATTTTCGCCGCGGACGAAGATGGCGTACTCTTCCGGCGAGTGACTGAAGACGGCCTCCGCGGCCGCAGCGTTCAAGCGCTGGATGACCTGCTCCTGCTTCATCGCACTCGTCACGGCCTTGTGCAGCTTCGATATCACGGACCGCGGCAGCGCAGGCGGACCGAATACGCCGTTCCACTGGCCCATGACGATATCCGGATAGCCGAGCTCCGGCATGGTCGGCATGTCGGGCAGCAGAGGGACGCGTGAACTGGCCGTCACCGCGAGCGCCTTCAGCTTGCCGGCCTTCACGAGGCCGACGATCGAGGCCACGGTCACCGGCAGAATTTCCATCTCGCCGGCGAGCAATGCCGTCGTTGCCGGCCCCGCCCCGTTGTACGGCACTTCCAGTATCCTTATTCCCAGTGACTTGAGGAACGCCACCATGATGAAACGTCCCGGGGACGACAGCGTCGCGGTGCCGTACTGAACCTCGCGTTTCGCGCGCAAGGCGTGGTCAATGAATTCCTTCAGCGTATTCCCCGTCACGCCGACGTGGCCGACGATCACGGTGGGAATGCTCGTCACCGGGGCGATCGCGACGAGATCCTTTACGGGGTCCACCTTCATCCGCTGAATGTGCGGATTGATTGCCATCGTGTTGACGTTGCCGAGAAACAGCGTGTAGCCGTCCGGTTGCGACCGTATTGCCATTTCGGTGGCGATGAGGCCGGATGCGCCTCCGCGATTGTCCACGACGAACTGCTGTCCCAGCATCTCGGCCAGCCCGGCAGCAACTATGCGCCCGCCGAAATCCGAGGCGCCGCCCGGCGGGAAGGGAATGATGAGCCGTACCGGGTGCTCGGGAAACTCGCCGGCCTGGATTGGAGCGGAGCAACATACCGCGCACATGAGCGCGAGCCAGCGAAAGAATGCCGTCATGATCGCACCTTCGTCTTCCTCATTTCATACGGCGGCACTTGAGGCCACGATCTCCGGCACCGAGGTCTAGTACAAATGGCAGGCGACGCTGTGACCGGGTGCGACATCCCTGCGCAAAGGCGTTTCCACCGAGCAGCGTGCCGTGGCGTGGGGACAGCGCGGATGGAAGCGGCAGCCCGAAGGAGGATCGAGCGCGCTCGGCACCTCGCCACTGATGGCCAGCTTTTCATGCTTCTCGTCGGGATGGGCCGGCAGGGCAGCCGTGAACAGCGCCTGGGTGTAGGGATGCAGCGGCTTGTCGCACAGCTCGAGGGCATCGGCCAATTCGACGATCTGGCCGAGATACATGACCGCGATGCGCTGGCTGATGTGCGCCACCGTCGCGAGATCGTGGCCGATGAACAGATAGCTCACGCGGAGCCTCGCCTGCAGCTCCTCGAGCTGGTTCATGATCTGCGCGCGGATCGACACGTCGAGCGCCGATACCGGCTCGTCCAGGACGATGAGGCGAGTGTTGGTCACGAGAGCGCGGGCAATGGCGATGCGCTGACGCTGCCCTCCCGAGAACTCGTGCGGGAAGAGCCGCGCCACCTCGGGGCGCAGGCCGACAAGCTCGAGCACCTCGGCGACCCGGGCTTCCTGCTGCTCTGGCGTGAAATCGGTGTGGATCTGCAACGGCTCGGCGATGATCTCGCTGACCCGCATGCGCGGCGATAGCGAGCTGAAGGGATCCTGGAACACGACCTGTACCTCGCGCCGGTAGCGCATCAAGTCCGCACCGCAGAGGCTCGCGATGTCCTGGCCGTCGAAGTGGATCGTGCCGGAGGTCGGAGCTTCCTGCAGCAGAATGAGCTTCGAAGTCGTCGTCTTGCCGCACCCGGATTCACCGATGACCCCCAGGGTCTCACCCGCGGCAACTGTGAAATCGATGCCATCGACCGCCTTGACCCAGGCGACCCGGCGCGGAAATAGCGCGGTGGCGACCGGGAAATACTTCGTGAGCCCGTCAACTTCCAGCAGCGGCGGTGACATGAATGTCGTTCTTCCCGGCGGCATCGGACTGCTCCGCGGCGAGCCAGCATCGCGCCCGCCAGGCGCCAGCGACCTGCCTTTCGGGCGGCTCCTCGCGGCTGCAATGCGCCAATGCCTCGGGGCAGCGCGGGTGAAACGCACACCCCGAGGGCAATGTCGCGAGGTCAGGGGGCTGACCCGGGATGGCGAAGAGCTTTTCCTTGCTGCCGAGCCTGGGCATCGAGCCGAGGAGGCCCTTGGTGTAGGGGTGCTGGGGAGCGTTGAACAGCTGGCGCACCGTGCCCGCCTCGACGATCCTCCCGGCATACATGACCGCGAGCTTGTCGCACATGCGCGCGACGATGCCGAGATTGTGGGTCACGAAAATGACCGCGACCCCGGTCGCCTGCTGCAGCTCCTTCAGGAGGTCGAGATATTGCGCTTGGGTCGTCACGTCGAGATTGGTCGTCGGCTCGTCGGCGATGATCAGGCGCGGAGCGCCGGCCAGCGCAATGGCGCCGACGATACGCTGTCGCATTCCGCCGCTCATCTGGTGCGGGTATTCGCGCATGCGCTGCGCCGGCGAGGGAATCCGCACCGCGTTCAGGAGCTCGCGCACGCGCTGGCGCAGCTCGCGGCCCCGCATCGCGAGGTGATAGCGGGCCGGCTCCGAAACTTGGCGATAGATGCTGAACAGCGGGTTCAGCGAGGCCATCGGATCCTGCAGGATCATCGCGATTTGCGCGCCGCGCACGCGGCGCAGATCGCGCTGGCCCATTTGCGCGAGATCTCGTCCGGAGAAGTCGATGCGCCCGCCGACAATCCGCGCACCCGCCGGCAGCAGGCCGACTATCGACAGGCAGGTGGTCGTCTTGCCGCAGCCCGACTCCCCGACCATGCCGAGTGTCTCGCCCTCATCCAGGTTGAAGCTGACGCCATCGACCGCCTTGACGACGCGCTTGCCGCCAAACGAGACGTAGTGCGTCTGCAGATCGCTGACTTGGAGCAGGCTGGCCATGCAGGCTTCCGTTCGCTACAAGTTTCGCAGTTGCGGATCGAGGCGGACGCGCAGCCAGTCACCGAGGAGCTGCGTCGCCAGCACCACCAGCATGATGCACAGGCCCGGGAAGATGGTGAGCCACCAGTCACCCACCATCAGCATCGAGCGGCTGTCGGCCAGCATCGAGCCCCACGCCGGCTCCGGCGGCGGCACCCCTACCCCGAGGAAGGACAGCGATGCCTCGGCGATGATTACGACCCCGATCGTCAGGCTCGCCAGCACCATCGCGGTGTTGAGCACGTTCGGCAGGATGTGCCTGAGGATCACCCGCCGGCTCGAGGCCCCGGCGATCTCAGCCAGCTTGACGAATTCGCGCTCGCGCAGGCTCAACACCTCGCCACGGATCACCCGGGCATAGCGCGTCCAGTACACCGACCCAAGGATGATCACGATGTTCCACATGCTCGGGCCGACCATCGTCGCCAGGAAAATTGCGAAGACGAGGGCCGGCAGGGCGAGCCAGGCGTCCGTGACGCGCATGATGACCTGGTCCACCCAGCCGCCGCGGTAACCGGCCAGTATGCCCAGCGTAGTGCCGATGCCGCCGGCAACGAGAGTGCCGGCGATGCCCACAATCAGCGACACGCGCGAGCCGAAGATGAGGCGGCTCAGGACGTCGCGGCCCTGGAAATCGGTACCGAGCCAGGCATGCGGGACGGCGTCCGGCATCCAGAAGGGCGGCGCGAAAATCGGCGCGCCCGCAATCGGCTCGGTGGGGTCGAACGGGGCGATAACACCGGCGAAGACCGCGATCAGGACGAACGGCACCAGGATCGCCAGCGGCAATATCGGCAAGTCGCGCGCGAGCAGGAGCGCTTGCCTCCCCAGACCGGTCGGCGCCGGTGGCCCGATGTCGACGTAGACTGCTTCTGCCGCGTTGGAAGTCTGGACGCTGATCGTCATGTGGCACCTATCTGGCCAGTCGAATGCGCGGGTCGATACAGGCGTAGAGCATGTCGATCATCAGGTTGATGACCACGATCATGACCCCGGCCAGCATGACGATCCCCTGCACCAGCGGAAAATCGCGCTGGAAGATCCCCTCGTAGAGCAGCCGGCCGATTCCTGGCCAGGCGAAGATCACCTCGATGATCACGCCGGCGTTGATCATGATGACGAGGTTGATCCCGGCCAGGGTCAGCACCGGGATCAGCGCGTTCTTGAAGGCATGGATGGCGATCACGGCGTAGCCCGGCAGCCCCTTCAGCCGGGCGAGCTTGATGTACTCGCTGCGCATGACTTCGAGCATGCTCGAGCGGGTGAGACGCAGGAGCGATGCGGCGAAATACCAGCCGAGCGCGAGGGCCGGCATGATCAGGTGGCGCCAACTGCCCGAGCCGCTGGTAGGGAGCCACCGCAGCCATACCGAGAATACGAGGATCAGCACGAGCCCCAGCCAGAAACCGGGCACGGCCAGGCCGAACAGGGCGATTACCTTGCCGAAGTTGTCCCACGCGCTGTTGACCCTGACGGCCGCAATCAGTCCGGCTGGTATGCCCAGAAGCACGGAGATCAACGTCGCCGCCGCCGCCAACTCGAGCGACTTCGGCAGGCGCTGGAAATACAGGGAACTCACCGGCATCTGGTAGTTGAACGACGTGCCCAGGTCGCCGGTGAAAACGTTCCTGGCAAAGACGAGGTACTGCACCGGCCACGGCCGGTCGAGCCCCCAATCGGCCCGGATGCGGTCGAGGTCCTCGGTGCGCGCCCCCGGCTCGGCGAGCAATGTCACCGGGTCGCCCGTCATCCTGATCACCGTGAAGATGGTCAGGCTGAGGATGAAGAGCGTGACCAGCGCGTATAGGGTCCGCCGCAGGATGAACCGGGTCATCATCTCACCTCAGCCGGCTTCACAGGCTGCTCTTGAGCTTGATTTCCTCCCACGGATAGGCATATCCGGTGGTAAGCGCGGTGGGAAACACGTCCTGCCATTCCTTGGCGGCGATGCGCGGTCCGATGCCGTTCATGAAGGCATGGCGGAACACCGGGACGAAATAGTAATTCTCCAGAATCTCGCGCTGGATTTCTTCCGCCAACTGCTTGCGCTCGGCCGGCTTTGTCGAGCTGGAATACTTCTGAAACTTCTCGTCGAGGCTCTTGACGCAGATTGCGTCGGCGCCGAGGCGACCGCCGCATTTGAACAGCGACTCGTACCAGTTGGCCCAGGTCGCGCCAATGCGGGCGCCCACGAGGATGATGTTGGTCCCGGGCCAGGCCTTCAGACCGGCCTGACGGCGCGCGTTGTAGACGCCGCGCTCCATCGACTGCATCCTGCCGCGGATTCCGATCTTCTGGAGATCCGCGATGATCCGCTCGCCTCGCGAATAATAGGGCGGCGCGGGAGTGAGCCAGTCGTAAGTGAAACCGTTGGGATAGCCCGCTTCCGCCATCAGCTTCCTGGCCCTGGCCACATCGTGCGGCCATTTGGGCCAGCCCATGCCGTACTCGACGTCATCGTTGATCCAGTTGCCGTCGACCCGGCCGAGCCCGGCGCATTCGGCCTGGTTCATCGCGTCGCGGTCTATGGCAAGGCTGATCGCCTGGCGCACCCGCTTGTCGTGGAAGGGGCTCTTGGGGTCCATGAAGCCCGGAAATTCGAGCCACCAGTTACCCGATACCACCGGCGCCAGCATCAGTTTCGGGTCCTTCATTGCCTTCGGCACGAGGTCACCGGTGATGTAGTAGATGATGTCCGCTTCTTCGCGGTCGAGCATCGCCAGGCGCGTCGCCGCTTCGGGCACGCTCAGGATCGTGAAGTTCTTGATGTGAACGGGCGCGTAATAGCCGTCGAAGGCCTCGAAATCGAGCCGTACGCCGGGCTCCTGCGACACCAGCTTGTAAGGCCCAGCCCCGATCGGCTTCTGGACAAACCTGTCTTTCCCGACCTTCTGGAAATACTTCGCCGGAACGACCCACCCGGCGCCGCACACGTTCGAGGTGCCGATCAGCCGCGGAAAATCGAGGAACGGCGACTTGAAATGCATCCGGACCGTGCGCTTGTCGAGTATCACGGTGCGGTCGGTGCGCTCTTTCAGGACGCCGGCCCAGGCGCCGCGGTAGTTCTCATAACTCCACTTGACGTCCTCCGGAGTGACCGGCGAGCCGTCGTGGAAATGGACGTTCTCGCGCAGCCGGAAGGTGGCGCTCGTGGCGTCCTCCGCGAATTCGAACTGGTCGGCGAGCGCCAGATGGTCATAGAGCTCCTTCTTGTAGTTCTTGATCAGCCCGTCGTGCAGCGCGTTGAGGAAATTGTCCGGCGTGGCGGTGCCGTCATGCTGCCCCGGGTCGAGCCAGCGCGGCGCGATATTGGTATGCCAGGCCAGAGTCATCTTGCCTTCCGGCTTGACGGCGGCGGCAGCGCCGGCCTGCCGCAGGAAGGGGCCGGCAATCAGGCCGCCAGCCGCCACTGCCGCTGCCTGGATCACCTTGCGTCGCGTCATCCTCTTTACCATTGCCATGGTGTCTCCTCGTGCTTGTTTATATGGCTCAATACCTGCGATTCACGACCGCAACCGCTCCTTCTCCGAGTGCCTGCCCGCATTCATTCGCAGGCTCCTGCTCCAGAACCCCACCACTGCGATTACGAACGCGAGGATCAGGAGAAACAGCCATGCGCCGTCCACCGAGCGGATCCAGTCAACCCAGACGTCGAATTCGGAGAACCACCTCACCGCCTCTTGCATTGCCTGGCACTGACGTCTCGCAATGTGGTCTATGTGGCAGAATACGTTGCAGGGTGGGCGGTGGGTATTCGGAGTTCCACTAAGGAAATTTACATACTCCCGTCGCGCCGGATGAATAGCTCGGCGCAGCTGGACGGCCATTGCAGGGCACGGTGATGTTGTCCGCCTTCACTGTCATGGGCCCGCGGCGCTCGCTTGCGCTTGACGCGAGGGACGCAGTGTTGTTCGGCGCGTGCTATCTGGCCCTCGCCTGGGCGAGCTCCCTCTACCCGCTCGGTCAGTTCTACATCGCGCCCTGGAACCCGCCGCCGGCACTGAGCATCGTCTGGATGGTGCTCGGCGGATTACGCTACGCACCGGTCGTGTTCGCCGCGACCCTCGCGGGCGACCTGCTGCTTCGCGAGGCCCCCGGTGGCCTGCCGGTGTCGATCCTCACCTCGTTGATCCTGACCGCGGGCTACACCGGGATCGCAGCGGCGCTCAGACTGCGCTTCCAGTTCGACGGGCGGTTGCGTGACATGCAGCAGCTGTGGATTTTCATCGCAGCCACGGCGGTGGGCGCTGCGATCGTCGGCATTGTCTACGTGGGAGCGCTCAGCGCTGAGGGTTTCCTGTTTCGGGGCTCCTTTGTCGACGTGACATTCCGGTTCTGGCTGGGAGATACGGTCGGGGTGCTCGTGACCGCGCCGCTGCTTATGGTTGCCGCGGATCCCGAAAGGCGCGAGCGCCTGATCCATTCCCTGCACAGGCCGGAAACCGCGCTTCAATTCGCCGTTCTGCTCGGAATGCTCCTGTTCATGTTCCGTGGCGGCGCCCGGCCGCAGGAGCACTTCTATCTCCTGTTCCTGCCCCTCATCTGGATCGCGTCGCGCAACGGCTTGAGCGGCGCGGCGGTAGGCTCCTGCATGGTTCAGGTGGGCGTTGTGGCCGGGGCCCAGATCGGCTCACTGCAGGCGCTTACCATAATCGAGCTGCAGGTGCTGGTGACTGCGCTTACGCTGACCGCGCTGTCGCTGGGAATCATCGTGGACGAGCGGGAGCGGGTGATCGAGGATCTCAAGCGCTCGCTGCGCCTCGCGGCCGCCAGCGAAATGGCGGGCGCTATCGCCCATGAGATCAACCAGCCGCTTTCCGCCATGCACAACTACGGCAGAGCCTGCCAGATCTTGCTGCGGCGGGGCAACGAGGCTGCCTCCGATTCCGATCTGGGCGTCACGGTCGACAAGATGTTGCAGGAATCGAAGCGGGCCGCCGAAGTCGTGAGACGGCTGCGGGACTTGTTCAGGCGGGGAACGATACAGCTCGAACCGGTCAGGGTGGCTGAGCTGCTGGAGCGCGCGAGCGCCATCGGCCGGGAGCTGAACTCAGCGGAAGACGTTCGGTTTCAGGTCGATAGCGACGATACCGGGCAGACGCTGCTCGTGGACCGGGTGCAGATCGAGCTGGTGCTGCGCAACCTTATTGCAAACGCGTTCGAAGCGGTGGCCGGGATGCCGCGGGGGAAAAGGGAGGTCAGGGTAGTCACGCGCATGCTGGACGGAGGTCGGATATTGATTCGCGTCGCGGATACCGGCGAAGGAATGTCGCCGCTGGTGCAGCAGCGCCTGTTCGAGCCTCTTTCCACCAGCAAGCCGACCGGCATGGGCATAGGGCTCGCAATCAGTCGCACCATAGCGGACGCCCACGGCGGCTCCCTCAATGTGAGCGACCGGCGGCACGGCCAATTCGACCTGGTATTGCCGACCGGAACGGGTGATGGGTAACACACCCGACAGCGGTTGCACGGTCTTCATCGTCGATGACGACCAGCCCATGCGCGACTCACTGGCGTTGATGCTGGGATTGCTGGGTTACCGCGCGGCTTCATTCGCCAGCGCGGAGGCATTTCTTTCGGCGTATCGGCGCGACTGGACCGGTTGCGTTGTGGCCGACCTCAAGCTCCCGGGAAAGAGTGGCCTGGAACTGCAGGCGGAAGTTCGCAAGCTGGGAAGCCAGCTGCCCTTCGTAATAATCACTGCGCACGGCGGCGTCTCATCGGCGCGCGCGGCATTCCAGGCGGACGCGGTGGACTTCATCGAGAAGCCGTTCGATGAGGCAGACTTGCGGGCCGCGATCGAGAAAGGCCTGGAAAGGGAAATGGGGCGGGTTCGGCGCGCGGCCGCAATCAGGGAAGAAACTCTGAGCCTGGACAGGCTGACGCGCCGCGAGCGGGAGGTCCTCGAGCTCGCAGGAAAAGGCCTGCACGCCAAGGAAATCGCGCACAAGCTCGGGATCAGCCCGCGCACGGTCGAGCTTCACAAGGCAAGCCTCATGGACAAGCTCGGTGCGCGCAATGTTGCCGAACTCGTGCGTTTCGCTCTCGCCGCGGACAAGCCCCGCGAATAGCCTGCGTTGGCGGAATGCGCCCATGGATTCTGGTCGGGGCAGTGAGATTTGAACTCACGACCACCAGCACCCCATCTCGGTTGACTACATTCAAGTCACGGTTACGCCCAGTCGCGATCACGATCGATACCACCAAACGTTACCTTCTTGACAGTTGCCCTCCACCGAGAGAAGGCGCCGGTTGGGGCAACGAACAACAGGTCCGACTATCGCGGTTGTCCGAGCGCGGAGCGATTTAGCCGTAGACGAGCGCGCCGACGACCACCGCACCGTTCAGTAAGATCCAGCCCACGCATGGCAGGTAGATGTTCGCATCGCCTGATCTCAGACCATGCCAAAGCCAGAGAACCGCCGAGAGAAGATACGCTCCCCAAGATAGTACTGAAACACCCGCTGCCTGATGCCCTATCCAGATCGTGAGAACCTGTGGCATTGTCATAACCATCGTAAAAACCGACACGCTTCCCAGTAAACGCCTTAGTAGAGCATCCGTGCGGGCATCGGTAACACGGGAGATCATGGGATCGATTGCCATCGCGGTTGTTCGAAACCAAGCTATTCCTTCGTTGCCGGAGAGGCTCGTGCCGAAGTGCTTGAGGCGATGCCGCACGTCCGCGTTGCCGGGGAGTGGCAAGCGCGTCAGATCATCCGGGAGCAGGTTGATTCATTGGTGTGTGGATCGACGCTGTGAGGAGCCTACTGCGAAGGGCACCACGGCATCGACTGGAG
>DATFWO010000192.1:0-26056 GCA_035259205.1 Burkholderiales bacterium
AATGGCAACGGGGGCCGTAGCGCGCCCCCCCACCTCAATCCTCCCCCGCAAGGAGGGAGGAGCTATCTGCAACCATTTCCCGTCCAACCCCCCCGGTTTAGAGGGGGGTTTGCGCAAGCAATCCAGCTTTGATCGCTGGAAAATCATTCCCAGCCGAATGCTGGCGCATGTGATCCGAGATGAAGACCCTGACGCTCCTCGAAGCTGCCCGGTTCCTGAAGATGCACCCGGAGGAACTGCGGCGCCGCGCGAAGCGCGGGCTCGTCCCCGGCGCCAAGGTGGGCAAATGCTGGGTCTTTCTCGATGTCGATCTTGCCGATCATATCCGCTCGCTTTATGCTCCTCCACGGCAAGCGTTGCGAGTGACAGTTGGAAAGGAGGCAAATGAATGTCACTCTACAAACGCGGAAAAGTGTGGTGGATTCGTTTCACCACGCCGGGCGGCAGGCTTGTTAGACAATCTGCTGAAACAGAAGACAGGCAGGCCGCGCGGGAGCTCCACGACAGGCTGAAGGCAGCTTCGTGGCGAGTGAGCAAGCTCGGCGACATGCCCGTCAGGACCTGGGACGAAGCCGCTTTGCGGTGGCTCCAGGAGACCGAAGACAAGAAGTCGCACCATAGCGACGTGTTTACCGTGAAGTGGCTGAAACCGCATCTAACGATGAAGCCGCTCCACGAGATCACACGGGACGTCGTCGCCGAGATCGGCGAACTCAAGCGGAAGGAGACCTCACCGTCGCGTGCCAATCGCGTTCTCGCGTTGATCCGTGCGGTCCTGCGCCGGGCCGAGTTCGATTGGGACTGGCTCCCAAAGGCTCCGTCAATACGGATGTACCGGGAACCGAAGCGTCGTGTGCGGTGGCTGACACCGGAGGAGCTGAACGTGCTTCTCCGGCAACTGCCGGACCATCAGCGCGATGCCGCGATATTTGCGGCGGCGACGGGACTGCGGCAAGGCAACGTCAGCGGTCTGGAATGGTCGCAGGTGAACCTGGCAGGCAAGACCGCCTGGATTCACGCCGACCAGGCCAAAGGCGGGCGGGACATTCACGTGTCCCTGAATGAAACAGCGTTAGCGGTTCTGCAGCAGCAAGTGGGAAAGCATCCGGTATGGGTCTTCACCTATCAGGGGAAGCCCATCAACCGGCTGTATACCAAGGCATGGCAGAAGGCGCTGAAGCGGGCGGGCATCGAGAACTTTCGGTGGCACGATCTGCGCCATACCTGGGCGAGCTGGCTCGCTCAGAAAGGCGTCCCGCCAAACGACATTCAGGAAATGGGTGGATGGGAAACGCCGGCGATGGTGCAGCGTTACGCACATCTCTCACCGGCGCATCTGGCGCATCGCGCGCGACTGCTGGATGGGCTCATAGACACAAATTTGGCACAGTCGCCAAAATCGCAGGTCTGCAAGTCCCTGAAAAATGGTGGCCAGGGACGGAATTGAACCGCCGACACAAGGATTTTCAGTCCTCTGCTCTACCAACTGAGCTACCTGGCCACTTTGCTGCAAAAACGTCGCACCGCCACACACAGGGATTCCACTTCCGGCCGCGCCCATTGGCGCATTGCAAGATCCTCCCTGGCACTGCTCCAAATCCGGGGTCGAGCGGGCCGTACGGTGGGTCAGTCTCAATTTTTTCGGCACGGACCCCGAAAAAATTGCAAAGGGCGCTATTTAATCGTCAAACCCGCCTATCGTCAAGAAAACGCAATGACTGACGGGTGAGCTGCTCGGCACCGTTCAAAAACTCGGAGGTCCCGCTGCCGGCTCAATCGAGCCAGCGAAACGCCACGCGGTCAAAATTATCGCCGGGCTCCAGTACCTTGCCGAACCGCAGCTGCCGCAGATGCTTGTCGATCTGCACGGTGTATGGCTCGCCCGGACGATAACTCCCGCGCTCCACCAGCAGCGACTCATCGCTTGCCGTCTCCTTGTCGGGGGGCAGCAGGACCGTCTTCAGGTAATGGTGCGATGTCGCGTCGTCGTGCCGGGTTTCCCAGTCCCACGCGTCGTCCTGGGGAGAACCGGGTTTCTTGAGCCAGAACAGACGCGGATGCCGGGAGAGGATTTCGGCGCCGACCTCGGAGTTTTTCTGCCGGTCGGTCTGCAGGCGGCGGACGATGCCGGCGCACCAGTTGTCGGTTTTTTCCAGCCTGAATGCCATCAGCGCGCCGATCCTGAGCGCTCCCTGCGCGCGCCGGGTGGTCATCGCACCGAGGCCGCGCAGGCTGATGTCCTTCAACGTCCAGGTTTCGAACAGGGACCCCTCCGGCTTGTCTTCCGGGCCGCGCCTGTCATCGAACAGGATTTCGAACTTTTCCGTCGCGATCACCTGCTCGAGCTTCCCGATAACGCGCATGACGGCATCGAGCCCAAACACGACGTCGACGCGGGCGGCAATGCGGGTGCGCGCGTGCTTGCGCCGCGGCGGGTTCTCGCCCCAGTAGGCGAGCAGCCGTTGCAGCACTTCCATTTGCTCATCGGCGGTGTATCCATCCCCGAAACCTTCGTCCAAGGCGGTTGGCTGCGGGTGCCGCCGCTGCGCGATCATCTCGTTCAGTCGGCTGGCGACAGTTCCCGGCCCAAAGAAGCGCATGGTCGGCGTGGCCTGCAAGCCTTTCGTGACCAGCTGCGGGGGCGCGGACTTCGCGAGATCCACGCAGAGATAGACGTGATCGCTGGGACCGTCGCTGAAGGAGAACGCGCTGGCAAGATGTGCCGAGATGCGGGAGGTGAGCTCGATCTGACGCGGCGCGAGCGTTTGCGGCGACGCCGCTTCCAGCATCACCGCGCTCACCAGCTCCCGCCGCGGGGTGGTCGTGTGGACGCCGGAAGGGTATAAGCGCACCGGCGAGGTCGCGCAGTGCTGGGCGAGCGTAAACGAGAACAGACGGTAGAGCGCGCCCCAGATCCGGTCGGTCTCCCCGGCATAGCGCATCAATGCGAGTCGCATTTGCATGAAATACGCGCGCATCGCGCGCACTGCCGCAAGCGGCATCTCTTCCTTGCGCTCGCTGCGCTGGGAGACTTCGAAATAGGCGACGACTTCCGTGTAGGCGTCGCCGAGCTTCTCCCAGAAGTTTGCGAGAACCTGCCATTTCCTAAAGCGGTCGGCTTTTTGGGAGCGTTCGCCGTCGAGATATTCCGCCATCAGGATCTCGACGCTCGGCTGGCCCGCCTCGTCCACCATGGAGATTACGCGCAGGCGCTGGCCGGCCCCAAAGCGCGTCGCGCGGGCAAGCGATTCCAGCCACGCGGTCACTTCTTCGGCCGTCTTGATCGGGTCGTCCTGGGGCAGTTGTTCGAGCAGCTTGGCTGCATCGGCGGGATTGAGCATCGGATGCCCGCCGCGCTGCCCCATTTTGAGCCAGTTGAACATACACGCCTCCCAAGGTGCGCTGGAGTATTCCGCTATCACCTTGTTCCGAAAGCAACATTATGAGCCACGAGTGGGACCTCGCCAATCCTTATGTGCCGCACGGACACCGAGGCCGGCGGTTCTTCTACAATCGCGGATGCACCGGCAAGGCTGGGCGCGCCGGTAGCATGTGCGACAGGAGGACCGAAATGGAGATCAAATCCACACTCAGGGTGATCAATCAGACTGATTTTCCCGGCCGGCGCGGCGTGACCGACGGCCAGACATACCAGCGGCTGATCGGCTGGCCAGAGGTGCAGGAGACCGACCGGGTGCGGCTCGGGCGCGCGACTTACAAGCCCGGGACCTACGAGCAGCTGCACTGGCACCCGATCGAAGCCTGTTACTACGTCATCTCCGGGCACGCCACCGTGCGCAACTACGAGGGCAAGGAATTCGAAGTCGGCCCCGGATCCATCATCTACGCGCCCCCCGGCATCGCCGGCGCCCACGAATGGGAGGTCAAGGAGGCGCTGGAGCTGCTGGATATAAGGGCCACCAACGAGACCAACAGGAAGATTCAGTATACGGTGGACAAGAAGACCAAGCGCTCCTACATCGATCTGGAAGACCTGGCGTACCGCGAGGCGATCAGCTTCAAGTCGCATTACTAGAAGTGACGAATAACGGTGACGACTACTGGTGACGAGATACGAGTGAACAGCTCCTTAACGCCTGTCTCGGAGCTTTTCGCTGCTTTTCGTCACCAGTAGTCGTCACCACTTTTCGTCACCAGTAATCGTCACTCCTTGGCCGGTAAGATGAAGCCGGAAATCCTGGTGACGGTGCCGCTTTATGGTCCCACGCTCGCCGAGCTGGAGCGTGAGTACACCGCGCACAGGCTGTGGGTCGCAGGCGATCCGGACGCGTTCTTGAGGCAGGTGGCGGCAAGCGTTCGCGGCGTGGTCACGACCGGCCTTGCCGGGCTGGCCCGCAGCCGCATCGAAGCCCTGCCGCGGCTGGAGATCATCGCCTGTGTGGGCACGCCGCACGGGACGGTGGATCTGGCGACTGCGCAGAGTCGCGGGGTGGTGGTGACCAATACGCCGGATTCCATAACCGAGCTCGTCGCCGAGCTCGCAATGGGGCTCATCATCACCGTCATGCGCAGGATCTGCGAAACCGACCGTTTCGTGCGGGCGGGAAAATGGCGGACCGGCGTCGCGCCGATGGGGACTGAGGTGCGTGGCAAGGCCTGTGGCATCGTCGGGCTGGGGCGGATAGGAAGAGGCGTGGCGAGGCGGGCGGAAGCTTGTGGAATGTCCGTGCACTACTACGGTCCCCATCCGAAGCATGACGTTTCGTATCCGTACCATGCCGATCTCGAAAGCATGGCGCGCCTGGCGAACTGCCTGGTTGTCACCTGTCCCGCGACGCCGGCAACGCGGAATCTAGTTGACGCACGCATCCTCGACGCCCTGGGACCGGAGGGCTTTCTCGTCAATGTCGCGCGCGGCACCGTCGTTGATGAGCCTGCTCTCATTGCGGCGCTCGGCGAGAAGCGGATCGCCGGCGCCGGCCTCGACGTATTCCGGGACGAGCCGCGAGTGCCGCCCGAGCTGATCGCCATGGACAGCGTCGTGCTCACCCCGCACATCGGGACCTCCACCCGGGAGATACGCGAGGAACGCGGGCGGAAACTGCTGGCGAATCTTCGCGCGCATTTTTCCGGCAAACCCGCCATTAATCCGGTGAGCGGTGAGCCGTGAGCACTGAGCGGTGAGAACGCTTGCTGCCCTTGCTCTCGGCCGCTTCACGCGGCCGGCCCGAACACTTGCCTTCGCGACTGCAATCTCGACGTGCGCCGCATGCGCGGTTACACCCGCTTCAGCGCAGACGAGGCAGGCGGCTCCGACACCGGCGTATCCGAGCAAGCCCATCCGTCTGCTCACCGGCGCCGCCGGCAGCCCCAGCGATATCCTTGCGCGGGCTCTGGGCCCCAAATTAACCGAGCGCTGGGCGCAACCCGTGGTGCTGGAAAACCGCGCCGGCGCGGCGGGCCAGCTCGCAGCGGCCATCGTCGCCAAGGCTCCGGCGGATGGCTATACGCTGTTGCTCATCTCGGCCCAGTTCGCAATCGGCGCGGCACTGCACTCGAACCTGCCCTATGATCCGCTGAAAGACTTTGCAGGCGTCACCCAGCTTGGCTACAGCACCAGCGCGCTGCTGGTGTCGCCCGCGCTGGGAGTGAAGTCCGTGAAGGAATTCATCGCGTACGGCCAGTCCCGGCCGGGCCAGATCCTCTTCAGCTCGGGCGGCGCCGGCAGCAGCACGCACATCAGCGCCGAGACGTTCAGGTTTGCCGCAGGCATCAAGGCCGTGCACGTGGGATTCAGGGGCACTCCGGATGCGTTGATCGAAGTTCTGGCCGGAAGAGTGCACTATTGCATCGTGGGCCTCGGCGCCGCGCTGCCGTTCATCAAGGACGGCAGGTTGCTTGCCTTGGCGGTGAGCACGCCGCAGCGCTCACCTCTCCTGCCGGAAGTGCCGGCGATGACGGATGTCTTGCCCGGTTACGGGAGGGAAGGATCGCATTCGCTGCTCGCGCCGGCAGGGACGCCGCGCCCCGTGCTGAATCAAATCAGCAAGGAAGTCGCGCGCGTCTTCGATCTACCCGACGTCAGGGAACGACTGCAGGCCGCCGGCTTTCACCTTGCGCCGACCACACCGGAGGAACACGACCGCATATTGCGCGCGCAGATCGAGACGTTCTCGAAGATCGCCAGACAAGTCGGCCTCAAGCAGTGAGCAGAACGCGATTGGCGCCGCAATCTCAGCGACTCATCACGAGGCATCGGACTTAAGGATCTCCATCCCCGCCTGCAGGCAACGCTCGATGCGGGCACGCTCTTTCGCGAGCGTTTCATCGTTCCACTTCCAGAATCCGTGTTTGGCCTTCATGCCGATGCGGCCCTTGGCGACCATCTCCTTCAGCATGGGGGGAGGCACGTTGTCGTTGTAGAGATGAGGATAGATGGAGCTGCCGGACAGGTAATTCGTGTCCCAGCCCGACATTTCCTTCTGAATGATCGGGCCGCAGGCGACGAAGCGAAAGCCGAAGCCGTAGCGCACCGCGATATCGACGTCCTCGGGGGAGACGATACCGTCGGCGATGAGGTACAGCGCCTCCCGCAACATCGCATGCTGAAGCCGGTTGCCGACGAAGCCCGGCACGTCCTTCTTTACCCAGATGGGCGCCTTGCCGAGGTCGCGCATGAGCTGAACCAGCCGCTCGGCGACGGCGGGTTCGGTGGACTCCGCGCTGATCACTTCCACGAGCGGGACCAGGTGCGCGGGCATGAAGAAATGCAGACCGACGACGCGCGAGCGCGCCTTCACCGGCTTGCCGATCTCGCCGATGGGGAACGTCGAGGTATTGCTCGCGAGCGGCACGTCGGGGCGCGCGAGCCGCTCGAGCTCGGCGAAAAGCTGGTGCTTGAGAGGCAGGTTTTCGGTCGCCGCCTCGATCACCAGATCCACGTCGGTCCACGGAACCGAGCCCAGGTCGGCATAGCTCTTCACGCTGGCGCCCCTTGCTTCCGGTGCGCCGAGCTTCGCGAGCCCGGTGTTGACTCGGGCGGGCAGCGCATCACGCGTTTTCTGCGACGGACTCATGACGTGCACATTCCATCCGCCGGACGCGAAGATGGTCGCGATGTCGCCGCCCATCACGCCGCCGCCGACTATGGCTACCGCAGATCCCTTCAGTGACATGTTGTGAACCCCCGCAGGTGTGTACTGCTCGTGATGATCAACCATGGGATTATACCGGCCGTGGCGGCGAGCCAGGCTCCGGCCTCCATGGTTAAATGAGCCGCACTACCGCGCCTGGTATGACGACGACGATCATGCACTGCCTCTTGCCCCGACCACCCAGCATTTTGCTGGCTCTCGCCGTGCTCGCGGCGTCGCCGCTGCATGCGCAGTTCGACACCGAGCGCGCGTACCGGCAGAGCGAAGCGGTCAGACTGCGCTATCCCGATCCGTCGATGCGCTTCGATACGCCCGGGTTCGCGCCGGGCAGAACCGATTTCACGTCACAACAGGAGATGATGCAGTTCATCTCCGCGCTGCAGCCGCGCGCGCGCAACATGGAGGTGCGCGTCGCGGGTCATTCGCAGGAGGGGCGTGCCATCCCGGTCCTGGTGTTCCGCGGGCCCAATGCAGCCGCTGCGCCGGTAGTCCTTCTCGTGGGTCTGCAGCATGGGAACGAGCCGGCGGGCGGCGAGGCGATGCTGGTGATGGCGCAGGAGCTGGCGGCCGGTTCGCTCACCGGGCTGCTCGACCGTATTACCGTGGTGATCATGCCGCGCGCCAATCCCGACGGGGCGCATTACTTCACGCGCTCGCCGTACGGCAATACCGATATCAACCGGGACCACGTCAAGGTCGACCTGCCGGAGACGGCCGCCCTGCACCGCGTGGTCAACGAGTTCCAGCCGCATGTGTTCGCAGACGCGCACGAATTCAGCGTTGCCACGCGCTGGATCGAGAAATTCGGTCTGCTGCAATCGTACGACTTCACGCTGCTCTACGCGACCAATCCCAACGTGCCCCGGCCGCTGACGGAGCTTGCTAACGGGCTTTTCCTGCGCGACCTGCGCCGCGAGATGGAGAAGGCGCGCTACACCTGGTTCTGGTACTACACGACCTCGTACGACCTCAAGGACAAGCGCGTGGCGATGGGCGGAACCACGCCGGATATCGGGCGCAACTTCGCGGGACTGCAGAACGCGATTTCATTCCTGGTGGAAACACGCGGGGTGGGTATTGGCCGCGACAGCTACGCGCGGCGCGTGCATACGCATCTCGTCGCAATGACGAGCCTGCTCACCACGACGGCGGAGAACGCCGAGCGCGTGCTCAAAGCGGTGCGCGAGTTGCGTGCGGACATCGTGCGCCGGGGCCAGGCGCCGTCCGCTTCCGACACGATCGCGGTGACGCTGAAGCAAACGGTAAAGCCGCAGAAGCTGACGATGATGGATCCTGCGAACGGTCAGTTGCGTGACATCGAGGTCGAATGGGTCGACTCGCTCGCCGCAGAGCCCGAGCTCGCGCGCAACCGGCCCTACGCCTACCTGATGCCTCCGCAGTTTCATGAGGTGGCGCGGCGTCTGGCGCTTTCCGGGATAGCGGTGCAACGGTTGCGCCAGCCGGTCACCCTGGAGGTGGAGAGCTACGAGGTGACCGAGCGGCGCGCGAGCGCGACCTACGTCGAGGGGCGCATCACGAGCCGGGTAACGACCGAAGTGTCCGCGAAGACCAGGACATTCCCCGTGGGCACTTACGTCTACCTGATGGGGCAGCCGAACGCCAACGTAATCGCGGTAGCGCTCGAGCCGGAGTCTCCCAGCAGCTTTGTATCGTTCGGCTATGTACCTGTAGACAGAAGGGGCGCGCCCGCCACTATCGCAGCCCCGAGCGAGGTGCCGGTCTACCGTCTGCTCAAGCCGGCCGCGCTGGAATTTCAGGAGGTGGAGCCGCGTCCGAAATAGCCGATTACCCTACCGCGAACGGATGGCGGTCCATTTCGCGTCGCCGCCGGGGAGCTTTGCGGTGCCCTCGATCGCAAATTCGGAGACGCGTCCGGTGAAGTCGCGCCGCTGCGGATTGGAGCCGGTCAGCTCGACCACCGAAAACGTGATCTGATCGCCCTGGAGCTTCACGTTGCGCAGCTGTCCCACCTTGTCGTCCAGCCTGACGACCCCCTCGACCTGCTGGTAGCGCTGCCGGAGCGTCGCCTCGTATTCGCGGGGTCCGCCGCCTGAACCGTTCCAGCGCCACGTGCCTTCCACCCGCGCGGGAACTATCCACAGGTAGGCCGTTTGTCCTTCGACTTCTTCGGTCTGGTCAGCGTGCCAATCGCCCATGTTGAAGGCGTGGGAGACGACCCGCGTCCCCGGTTTCATATTGAGTATGGTCGGGCGCAGCTTCATGTTGAGCGAGGACAGCAGGTAGAGCGTCAGCACGGTCGCCTTGCTGAAATCGGTCTGAAAGATGTCTCCCCGGATGAACTTCGCCTTTTCCGCGACGCCTTCCTTGGCGGCGGCGCGCTCGGATAGCGTCACCATGTCGGGATTGAACTCGACGCCATAGGCCATGGCGCCGCGCTTCGCCGCGGCGATTACCGTACGGCCGTCACCGCTGCCCAGATCGTAGTGAATGTCCTTCGCGGTAAGCCGGGCCATGTCGAGCATGCGTTCGACGAGCGCCTGCGGCGTCGGCACCCAGATGACGTCCTTGCCTTCCTGGCCGACGTGCGGCGTGTAGTCCGATGTGCCGGCCTGCGCGCAGGCCGCGCCGGGCGCGGCGGGGCCGAGCAGGGCAAGAAGCAGTACGGCGCGCAGCCGCAAGGGGCGCATCGAGCTACTTGACGCGGGTCGCGCTCCACTTCGTTTCGCCGCCGGAGAGCTTCACCGTGCCTTCCATCGTATTGTCGGAGACGCGCCCGGTGAAATCACGCTGCACGGAATTGGCGGCGCTCGTGGATTCGATGATCGAGAAGGTAATGCGATCGCCGCTCAGCTTCACGTTGCGCAGCTGGCCCATCTTGTCGTCGAGCCGGACCACGCCCTCGACCTGCTGGTATTGCTGCCGCAGCATGAGCTCGTAATCGTGCGGGCCGTTGCCGGTTGCGCTCCAGCGCCACGTGCCCTCGACCCGCGCCGGCACGATCCACAGGTAGGCCGTGCGTCCTTCCACGTTTTCGGTCTGGTCGGCCTGCCAGTCGTCCATGCTGAACGCATGAGAAACGACGCGCGTGCCGGGCTTCATCTTCAGTATCGTGGGCCGCAGCTTGACGTTGAGCGAGGGCAGCAGGTACAGGGTCAGCACCGTCGCCTGGCTGAAATCGGTCTGGAATATGTCGCCGTGGATGAACTTCGCCTTGCCCGACACGCCTTCCTTGGCGGCGGCGCGCTCGGAGAGCGCGACCATGTCCGGATTGTATTCGACGCCGTAGGACGTGGCGCCGCGCTTTGCGGCCGCGATTACCGTGCGACCGTCGCCGCTGCCCAGATCGTAATGGATGTCCTTCGGCGTCAGCTTGGCCATGTCGAGCATGCGCTCGACCAGCGATTGCGGCGTCGGGACCCAGATGACGTCTTTGCCTTCCTGACCGACCTGCGGGGTGTACTCCGCCGCCTTTCCGGCTTGAGCGTGCGCGGGCCCGGACAGGAGCGCCGCAGAAAGTCCGAGCAGTGCAAAAGACAATGCGGCGTGCAGACGTAAGCGTTGCATAGATTCTCCGTGTGATTGGCTGGTTCGGGTCGCCGGCTGTTCCGGCGATGCGTGGCGCGCGATAGTTTACAGCAGCGAACCTGCCGGTATTCCAGCGAGGTCCACAATATGGCAGGGCTTACAGATTGGTAAGCAGTAGACGGTAAGCAGATACTTCCAAAGACAAAGCCGACTGGCTGCGCCCGACGGCGCACTCACCATTTACTGCTCACCGCTCACCGGACCTTGAGGCGTCCGTCCACCGTCGTCCCGCTCTCGATCAGCTGCTCGACCTCGGCCTCGCGGTAGCCCAGCTCGCGCAGGATCTCGACGCTGTGCTGGCCGAGCTTGGGCGCGGGATTCCATTCCCGCCGCACACCGCACGACCATTTGTTCGGCAGCCGCATGTTGCGCGTCTTGCCTTCGGTGGGGTGGTCCTTCAGCTCGAAGAACCCGATGTCCCTCAGGTGCGCGTCGTCGAGGACGCCGTCGAGCGTGTGATACGGCATGGCCGGTATGTCGAGGCGGTCGAAGACCTCGAGCCATTCGGCGGTGGTCCGCGTCTTCAGCGCTTCGAGCCGGATCTGGAAAAATTCCCGGACGTTCGCAAAACGCGCCGGAATCGTGGAAAAGCGGGGATCGGTCTTGAGCTCCGGGCGTCCGATCGCCTCGAAGAACGCAAACACCTGCGCGTTGGTGTTGGCCGAGATGCAGATCCAGCCGTCCTGCGTGGGCGTTGGCTTGCCGAGCGGATCGATGAGGCGCGGGTCACCCGTGTCGCCGAGCGGCGGCTCGAAGGTCTTCAGGTACATATGCTCTTCGAGGACGAACTTGACCATGTTCTCGAACATCGGGATCTCGATCGAGCAGCCTTCCCCGGCCCGGGTGCGGCGGTAGAGCGCCATCGCGATCATCTGCACTGCGATCAGTCCCGTCACCTTGTCCGCGACGACCATCGGCACGAAGCGCGGCTCTCCCGTCGCGCGGTGGTGCAGCGCGGACATGCCGGCCGAGCCCTGGATGATCGTGTCGTAGGCCGGCTTGTCGCGGTAGCGGCCGTCCTGGCCAAAGCCGAACATGCCGCAGTAGATGATCCTGGGGTTGATCGCGCGCACGTCGTCATATGCAAGCCTCATGCGCGCCATCGACGCCGGGCGGTTGTTCCAGATCATCACGTCGGTGCGCGCGACGAGCTTCTGCAGCGCCTCCAGGCCGGCGGGATGCTTGAGATCGAGTACGAGCGAGCGCTTGTTGCGGTTGAGGTGCAGGAACTTCGCGCCCATGCCGGGCGTCACCGATTTCCCGTTCAGGTTGCGGACGAGATCGCCGGCCTTCGACTCCACCTTGATCACGTCTGCGCCGTGGTCGGCGAGGATCTGGGTGCAGAGCGGCCCGACGACGACCGAGGTGAGGTCGAGTATGCGTACGCCTTCGAGCGGTCCGCCGGACATGACGCTTACGCTGGAGGGATGAGGGATGAGGGATGAGGGATGGTATGCAATGCGACCGCCGTTGAATTCATCTGCGTGTATCTGCGGTTGCTTCTATGTCAACGGAACTCCGCTTCGGCGGAGAGCGCCAGTGCGCCCGTATCGTCCGCCGCCCAGAGCCTGGCCTTCCTGCCGTCGGTCGAGGGCTCGCCGCCCAAGTGGATCGGGCGGTTCACGAAGAGGGCCCTCACGTTGCGCGAGACGATGTGCCGGATCGGGCCGGCAGCGTGGGCGCGGGCGAGCTCATATACCAACAGCGTGGTGAGCCCGCCGTTCATCACGAGGTTGGGATAGCCCTCCGTTTGGGTGACGTACGGATGGTCGTAGTGTATGCGGTGCCCGTTGAAGGTGAGCGCCGAATAGCGGAACAGCATGACCGGGTCGGGCGTGACCGTCTTGCTCCACACGGCCCTGCCGGGGACCGGTTGCGCGGGAGGGGGTGCGGCGCCCGGCTCGGGCTCCGCCCGATAGACGATATCCTGATCTTCGCTTACCGCGAGGCCGCGCGGACTCGAGATGTCGGTCGTGACCGTGACGAAAACCATGTGCCCGGTGCGCCCTGTCTTGGGCGTGACGTCCTTGATGGCCGACTCGCGGCGGATTTCGTCGCCGACGCGCAGGTCGCCGTGAAACGTCGTGCGCTTGCCGGCGAACATGCGCCGCGGCAGCGGCACCGGCGGCAGAAAATCGCCGCGCGCGGGATGCCCGTCGGGCCCGACTTGCGCCTGGCGCACGATCCGCGGGAAGAAGGTGCTGTACCACCCGACGGGCAGCACATCGCCCGCTTTCGGAATCGGGTAGTCCAGATCGAGGGTCGCGGCCAGGCGGTGCACCGTGGGTATCGTCACGTAATCGACGTCCGATTCGCGCTCGCCTATCCATTTCTTCAATTGTTCGAGATCGGCACTCATGGCGTGACACCGTGCAGGGAAGGGGGACATGATTCTACAGCGACTTGCGTTCAATCCGCTCGCGCGCCGGAGCGCTTCACGACGTCGCTCCCAGGCTGTTCGTATTGCTGAACCCAGACTATTTCTCGCGGCACGCGCCCGCGTCGGCACGAGCGATGTCCATGATGGCGGCGACGTCGGTATGCCGTTCGAGCCGTTCCACAAGCTCCGCCAGCCGCTCGGCTGCCGCAGCGGCCAGCACACGGCGGCTGCACGAATAGAACTTGCGCATGCGCTGCTCGCGTGAGAGCGGGTGGCCGATCCAGCCCGAGAGCCGGTCCACCCTTCTGGAGTGCCGTCCGCCATTCTTCAACGCGACCGTCACTATGGCATGCATCGTATCGAAATCAGCGGGTATGGCGTCGTCCATGGTGAGTGTGACGCGCGGCAGCAGCGCCTCGACGTCGGGCGCAAAGCGCCGCTCGTTGGTGAAGGAGTCTATGGTGATTTCGCCGTCGAGAAGCGCAACGGCCGTCGTGTACTGCACGCTGAACTTGCCGTCGAGGCCGGTAGCGGGTTGCGGACGGTTCACGTATTCGAAGCGCGGAAACACGATCTCGACGCGCTCGATGTCGCGGGGATTCACCTTGTGCTCGTCGCGCAGGGCGAGCGCGGCATCGATCGGGCGGTGCGTGAAATAGTTGCTGGGGTGCTTCTTGAAGCCGACGCCGGGATCGACCATGCGATACGGCCGGCCGAAGCCTTCTACGAGCAGCTCGGGCTCGGCGTTGCCGTTGAGGAACGTGTCGAAGAATCCGCCCTTGCCGAAGACATCAGCGCTCGCGGTCCAGCCCATCTTCGCCAACACGCCGCACTCGACGCCCATGCGCGCAGCGTGCCCGGAGTGCGAGGCCTTGGTCATGGAGCCGGTATTGATGGAGATGCTGCCGGCGCGGGAGCCCGCAAGCCCGAACGCCATCAACGCCTGCTGTCGGTCGAGGTCGAGCAGGCGCGCCGCCGCTGCAGTCGCTCCGAACGTGCCCGTCGTGCCGGGCTTGTGAAAACCCGAGCCGGTCTCCAGCCCGGTCGCCGCAAGCCGCAGGCGGCCCTGCACCTCGAACGCGGCGACGATGGCTTCGATCACGCGCGTCCCCGGGAGGTGGTAGTGCTCCGCGATCGCGAGTATTGCCGGCAGCGTAGGCGAGGTCGGATGATTGAGGGGATACCACGTATTGTCGAAATCCAGGGCGTGGGCCATGGTCCCGTTCGCGTACGCCGCGTTCGGCATTGACGTCTTGAACCCGCCGGCGATCACCGATGACTGCGGCGCACCTCCTGTCTCCCGCACGTACTCGATCGAAATGCGTCCGACGCCGAGCGGCTCGGTCGCGCCGGCGAGCATGACGGCCAGGCCGTCCAGCGTTACCTGCCTGGCCATGTCGATCGCCTCGGGCGGCAGCGCGTCGTAGCGCACCCCCAGCACCTGCTCCACCAACCGCTCAGTCAACGTAGCCATGAGGAATCAAAGCCTGTACTTGTCATCGGGCCGTGCTGTCTTCAAGCAGCGCGGCGCCACAGCAGCGCTCGCTGCATCAAGAGACCACGCCGGCTCTTCTGATCACGACTCATGAACTGCCCGACAACTTTGTCAATTCAAGGTGGGGAGCCTATTCTCGGAAGAGCGAGCGCTGCTTCTGCGCCGCGCTCGTTTAACACGCGCCATCGAATGGCCACCTGAATAACGCTGATAAGCAATCGCGTGGCCGATAGGCCTGTTGGCCGATACTCTGATTCATTCAATTTAGTCGGCTTTCGCTCCGGATTCTTTTACGGCCTTGCCCCATTTTGCAATCTCGGACTTGATGTAGGCTGCGAATTCCGCGCGCGTGCCGCCGGCCGGCGTAAACGCGAGCGTAGCGAGGCGCTCCTTGACGTCCGGCTGGTTCAGGATGCGCACCATTTCCGCGTTCAGCTTGTCGAGTACCGGCACTGGCGTCTTCGCCGGCGCCGCGATTCCGATCCAGCCGACGGCCTCGAATCCCGGGTAGCCCGCCTCCGCGATTGTCGGCAGTTCGGGGAGGAACGGCGAGCGCTTGAGAATGGCGATGCCGAGGCCGCGAAGCTTTCCCGATTTGATGTGTGGCTGAGTGGCGGGAATCGCGTCGAACATGACGGGGATCTGGCCGCCGATCAATTGCGTGTGCGCGTCCGCGCTGCCCTTGAACGGGATGTGGTTCAGCTTGACGCTCGCTGCGGCGCGGAACATTTCCATCGTGAGATGGCTGGTCGAGCCGCTGCCGAGCGAGGCGTAGTTGACCTGCCCGGGCTTGTCCTTCGCGGCGGCCACGAATTCCCTGGTCGTCTTGAACGGCGCGGCGAGGCCTGCGACCAGTGTCTGAGGCGTCAAGCCGAGGTTGGAAATGGGCGCGAAATCCCTGATCGCATCGTACGGAAGATGGGAGTACAAGGTTGGATTGATGCCGAATGCGCTCGAGACCGCCATGACCAGCGTGTAGCCATCCGGGGTTGCGTTCTTGGCGGCATCCGTGCCGATCACCGCGCCGGCGCCTGGACGATTGTCCACGATGACCTGCTGCCCCCAACTCCCGCTCATTTTTGCCGCGATCACGCGCGCGAGTATGTCGGTCGAAGTGCCGGGCGTGAACTGTACGATGATGCGAATCGGCTTGGTTGGATACTCGGGCGGCGCTGCGCCGCTCATCGGCGGAAGCGCCGCCACCATAAGGAGAAAGGCGGGAGGCGAAAGGCGGAAGTAGCGCGGCAGCAAGTGAGAAGTTCTGTTTCGGGATGTCAATTCCTCCTTCATCCTTCCTCCTTCCGCCTTGCCGTTCATTGGATTATGCCATTGCATCCGCGTCGCTCGTTGCGTGCGACTATAATCGAGCGACCCAGAAAGAAAGTATCGCGTATGCCGGATAGGGAGCTTTGGCGATTGCCGGCGGTCGAGCTGTCCGCGCTGATCGGGCGCAAGGAGGTCTCGCCGGTTGAGCTGCTCGACATGTTCCTTCAGCGCTGTGAGCGACTGAACCCGGTATTAAATGCGATCATCGCGTTTGATCGGGAGGGAGCGCGCCGCGCGGCGGAGGCGGCGGAGCGGCGCATGCGCGAAGGCGCCCGCCTGGGTCCGCTCGATGGACTGCCGGTCACGATCAAGGACAACATCTTCGTAGAGGGCTTTACAGCGACGTGGGGCAGCCTGCTGTATCGCGATTTCCGCCCGCCGCAGGACGATATCGCGGTCGCCCGGCTGCGCGCCGCGGGTGCCGTCATTTTTGGCAGGACCAATACGCCCGAATTTGCACTGCAATCCTTTACCGATAACCGCGTTTTTGGTCCCACGCGCAACCCGTGGAATCTCGAGCTGACCCCCGGAGGCTCCAGCGGCGGGGCGGTTGCTGCTGTCGCCGCGGGCCTGGCGCCGCTCGCGCTGGGCACCGATGCAGGGGGCTCGATCCGGCGGCCCGCTTCGTATGCCGGAGTGGTGGGCTTGCGCCCATCGACGGGTCGTGTTGCGCGCGTGCACGGATTTCCGCCGATGGCCCACGATTTTCAGGCGATCACGCCCGCCGCCCGCACCGTAGCCGATACCGGGCTGCTCTATCGCTGCATCGCCGGTCCGGATCCGCGGGACCGCCTGTCGCTGGTTTTCAATACTTCAACGTCCGCTGGAATCGCCACCCGCCGCCTGCGGATACGCCACGTCACGGGCATGGCGGGCGCTCCGATAGACCGCGAAATTACCGCCGCCATAGCGGACGCGGCGCAAGCGCTGCGCGAGCTGGGGCATGTCGTGGAAGAGGGCGCGGCGCCATACGAGCTGGCGCAAATCGACGAGATCTGGTCCACGCTTACCTCGGCCGGGTTGGCGCGGGTGCTCTCGGCGCACCCGGACTGGCGCGACAAGGTCTACCCTGCAACCGCAGCCGCCGCCGAGCGCGGCCCGTCCGTTTCCGGTGAGCGTTACGTGCGAGCGATCGATGCGGTGAACGAGTTGCGCCGGCGCATGCCGAACGCCTTTGAGGCATTCGATGTCCTGTTAATGCCGGCCTCGGCGGCGTTGCCGTGGCGCGTCGGCGAGCCTTATCCCTCGACGATCGACGGACGCGAGGCCGGGCCGCGGGCGGCAGGCGTGTTCGCGACCTTCGTCAACGCGGCGGGGCTACCCGCCATCAGCATCCCGGCGGCGCCGGCGGCATCCGGATTGCCGATCGGCGTGCAGCTCGTCGGCCGGTTCGGCGAGGACGATGCGCTGCTCGCTCTGGCGAACGAGTTCGAAGCCGCACGGCCGTGGGCGGCGCGCTGGCCCGCGCTGGCCTCGGGAGCGTAAAGGATCGTACGTTCTAGTCATCATGCACCCGCTCTGCTTTGTTCTCATGCCGTTTGGCCGGAAGCCCGGCGCCGGCGGCGCGTTGATTGATTTCGACGCCGTGTACGCCGAGTTGATCGCCCCGGCGATCGAGCGGGCCGGCCTGCAGGCGCTGCGCGCGGATGAGGAGCAGGCAGGTGGCATCATCCACAAGCCGATGTACGAGCGGTTGATCCTGTGCGAGTACGCCGTCGCCGATCTCACCACGGCCAACGCCAACGTGTTCTACGAGCTTGGGCTGCGCCATGCCGTCAAGCCGTACTGCACCGTGCTGATGTTCGCGCTGGGCGGAGGCCCACTCCCGTTCGATGTCAGTCCGTTGCGCGCGCTGCCGTACAGCCTGGGCCCCGATGGCAAGCCGGCCAACGCCGCCAACGACAGCAACGCGCTCGTGCAACGGCTGATCGCCTCTCGCAACCAGTCCACGGACAGTCCCGTCTTTCAGTTGCTCGAGGGCTTCCCCGACATCCAGCGGCTGAAGACCGATGTTTTCCGCGATCGCGTGGACTATTCGCGGCGCATGAAAGATCGTCTGGCTGCCGCGCGCAAGCAGGGTGCGGACGCGGTCCGGGCGATCGAGCGCGAGCTGTTGGCGCAGGACGGCATTGCGGAGGCGGAAGCCGGCGTAGTGGTCGATTTGTACCTGTCGTACCGCGCGGTGAGGGCATGGGACGACATGATCGCGCTGGTCGGCAAGATGTCCCTGCCCCTTGCCTCGACTACCCTGGTCCAGGAGCAGCTCGGATTCGGGCTCAACCGCGCGGGTCGAGGCGAAGAGGCGGAACGGGTACTGCTCGAGGTAATAGCGAGGCACGGCGCGTCGAGCGAAACGAACGGCATCCTCGGCCGTGTTTACAAGGACCGCTGGGAAGCGGCAGTGAAGGCAGGTGAAGCCGTTTCGGCTCGCGGGCTGCTCACCAAGGCGATCGAAGCCTACCTGCGCGGGTTCGAGGCCGACTGGCGCGACGCCTATCCGGGCGTGAACGCGGTCACGCTCATGGAGTTGAAGGATCCACCCGACCCGCGCCGCGAGCGTCTGATACCAGTCGTCGCCTATGCCGTCGGCCGCCGCATCGCGACGAGCAAGCCCGATTACTGGGACCACGCGACGCGCGTGGAGCTGGCAGTGCTGGCGAAGGATCAGGCTGCCGCCGAGGAGGCGCTCGGAGACGCGCTCGCCGCTGTGCGCGAGCCGTGGGAACCGGAAACCACCGCGCGCAACCTGCGGCTGATCCGCGAAGCGCGCGAGCGCAGAGGAGAAAATGTGAGCTGGGCTCTCGCCATCGAGAAGGAGCTTGCGCGCAACGGCGGCAGGGAAGGGACCGGCAGCTGATGCCGATGCCCGGCGCAGCCACTCATCGCCCGTCGCGCATCTTCATCTTGCTGCGGCAAGCGTCTTCGCCTCCCGCGCCTTGATCGCCTCGTAACGCCGGATCAGCTTTTGGGCGCGCACCACTATCGGCACGTCGATCATTTTCCCGTCGATCTGGAACGAGCCGCGCCCGGAGGCTGCAACCTCCTGGTCCATCCGGATCACTTTGCGCGCATAGGCGACCTCGGGCTCGCTCGGCGTGTATTCCTCGTTCACGATCTTGACCTGGCCCGGATGGATGCAGCCCGCCCCGTCGAAGCCGAAGCGACGGGCCCGGCGCACCATGAGGCGGAATTCTTCCCAATCGCTGAAATCGGCAACGGTGCCAATAAATCCGAGCGGCATCACGCCGGCGGCCCGCGCCGCGATGATCATGCGCTGCTTGGGATGCAGGAGCACGTCGCCGTCCGGCTGCGCGTTCATGTCGAGCGCGAAGTCCTCGCCGCCGATCAGCATGCCCACCGTGCGCGGGCTCGCCCGCGGGATCTCGTCGATCCGCGAAAAGGCGTCGGTGGTCTCGATCATGACCAGGAACTTCGTGTGTCCGACCGCCATCCCGCGCTTCTCCTCGAGCTCGGTCACGAGCTGGTCGAGGAGCCGCACGTGCGAGGCGCTGTCGGTCTTCGAAATGGCGACCCCGTCCACGTCGGGGCAAATGGAGTGCTCGAGGTCGCGCACAGCGAGCGAAAGCGGCTGGTTGATGCGTACCACCACGTCCGCGCCGCCGCGGCGCACGCGCGCGGCGTTCTTCTCGACCAGCTTGCGCGCGTTCGCTTTCTCCGCCAGAGGCACTGCATCCTCCAGATCGAGCTGGAGCACATCCGCGCCGCGGGTATGCGCTTTATCGACGAATCTTTCGACATTGACCGGCACATAGAGCAGGGAGCGCCACACCGGCAGATCGGGTTTCATCTTTGCTCAGGTCCTCGATGATCTGGGTGATGTCGCAACCGCCAGGACGGCCTGGAAGTCCGATATGAGAGCGGCGCCAGCAGACCAGGCGACTTCACCGCCGGACGCGAAGCGGGGCGTGCCCGCCGAACCGCAACTCGGAGCGCGGCCCCGGCTTCCCGCCGTCAGGCGCGGGCAGCGGAGTGCGCGCAGTCCGGCTAGCGCGCTTCCGTGCCGTTTGCAATCTGCCGCTCGATCTGGCGGGTCTCGGTTTTGAGCAGGGTCGCGATCTCGACGGCTCGCTTCTCGCTCATCCGGCTGCTGATCGTGGACACCGAGAGCGCGGCGAACGGAACACCACCCTGGTTACGCAATGCCTGCCCGACCGAACGCACGCCCGCCAGCCCCGGCATCTCGCGCATGGCGTAGCCGAGTTTCTGGGCGCGCTTGACCTGCGTGACGAGGGAACCGCCGTTCAGCCCATATTCGGGGAGCCGGCCATTGTTCGCTCCAACAACTTGCTGGATCTCATCTTCGGGGAGCGCCGAGAGTATGGCGAGGCTGCCCGTGCCCACACCCAGCGGCCGGCGCATGCCGATCTCGAGGGTGAAGGTCTTGATCGGGAAGGCGCCTTCACGCCGGTCGAGGCACACGGCATCGAGCCCGCTGCGCTGGGTCAGGAACACGGTGTCGCCGGTCGCATCGGCGATGCGGGCGAGGGCCGGGTGGCAGATCTCGCGCAGATTGAAGCGCGGCGTTGCCGTGAGGCCCAGCTCGAATACCATGGAGCCAAGAAAATAGCGGTGCGTGTCGTCGTCCTGCTGCACCATGTTCTCGCTGGCGAGACATTTCAGCATGCGATGCACGGTCGGGCGCTGCAGGCCGGTACGGGTTGCAAGGTCGAGCAAGCGGGAGCCGCCGCGATTATGCGCGGCGATCTCGCGCAGGAGCAGCAACGCGCGCTCTATGCTCTGGGTGCCGGTGAGGCGGTTTTCTGCGGCTACTTCGGATCTGCGTGGCATATGGAAAGTTCCCTCGGAAATTCCGTAAAGTCCGGATCGTGAACGGGGGTTCTCATTATGCCATCGGAAGGGCGCTGGTAAAATACCATTCGCAAAAATTTTTTTTGAGCTTGTGGCAAAAATTACATAATTTCTTTCATAATATGGACTTACTTTCCGACACCGCATGCGCCCGACCATCCATGGAGCCGTCATGACCAATACCGCATCAGCCGGCGCCCGCTTTCGCGCCGCGCTCGCCCAGGAGCGTCCGCTGCAGATCATAGGAACCATCAATGCCTACCACGCGCGCCTCGCGCAGCGCGTCGGTTACCGCGCCATCTACCTCTCCGGCGGCGGCGTGGCGGCCGGATCGCTGGGCCTGCCCGATCTGGGCATCAGCACGCTCGACGATGTGCTCACCGATGTGCGGCGCATCAGCGACGTGTGCGATCTGCCCCTGCTGGTGGATGCGGATACCGGATTCGGCGCGAGCGCTTTCAACGTTGCGCGCACGGTAAAGTCGCTCACCAAGTCCGGCGCGGCGGGCATGCACATCGAGGACCAGGTCGGCGCGAAGCGCTGCGGCCACCGGCCCAACAAAGAGCTCGTATCGCAGCAGGAGATGGTGGACCGCGTCAAGTCTGCGGCGGACGCGAAGACCGACGCCGAGTTCGTCGTCATGGCGCGCACCGACGCGCTGGCCGTGGAGGGCATGCAAGCCGCGGTCGATCGGGCGTGCGCGTGCGTCGAGGCAGGCGCCGACATGATCTTTCCCGAGGCGATCACCGAGCTCGCCATGTACAGGAAATTCGCCGACGCGGTGAACGTGCCGATCCTTGCCAACATCACGGAGTTCGGCAAGACGCCTCTATTCACGACCGAAGAGCTTGCCAGCGCCAATGTCGCGATGGCGCTCTACCCGCTCTCGGCATTTCGCGCGATGAACGCCGCGGCGCTGCGCGTCTACCAGGGAATACGCAAGGACGGCACGCAGAAGAACATGGTCGAGCTGATGCAGAGCCGCGACGAGCTCTACGACTACCTCGATTACCACGCCTACGAGCAGAAGCTCGACTCGCTGTTTGCAAAAGGCCGCAAGCAGTAAGGAACCGCCCTGTTCCGCGGGACCATCGAGCGCCCCGCGCACGGCCCCCATCGAACTCGACGCGCTGACATCCGGTCCGTGCTGCGAGGCGTAGAAGGTTATCCCGCGCCCCCTGGAAAACACAGGCTGTCGTGCGATGCGGCATTGTCGATGGCGTCAGCAAGCATATAATATATCGCTCTTTTTTCCGGCCTTACGATGCAACTGTTCGCCTTTGGCATCAACCACGTAACCGCGCCGCTCGCGCTGCGCGAGCAAGTGGTATTTCACGCCGAACGGCTCATCGAGGCGCTGCGTGACCTGGTGGACCGGAGCCCGGTCAAGGAAGCGGCGATCATCTCCACCTGCAATCGAACCGAGGTCTACTGTCAGACCGAAGCGCCACCCAAGGCCGTGGATTGGCTCGCCGGCTATCACCAGCTGAAGACCCAGCAGATCGAGCCGTATCTCTACCAGCTGCCGCGCGAAAGAGCGGTGAAGCATGCCTTCCGTGTGGCGAGCGGTCTCGACTCGATGGTGCTGGGCGAGCCGCAGATACTCGGGCAGTTCAAGCAGGCGGTGCGTACTGCGCAGGCGGCCGGCACTTTGGGGCTGGTCCTGAACAAGTTGTTCCAGCGTACATTCTCGGTCGCAAAGAGCGTGCGCTCCGAAACCGAGATTGGAGCGGCGACGGTATCGATGGCCGCCGCTGCTGTGCAGATCGCGCAGCGCATCTATCCCAGTATCCGCGAGCAGAGCGTGCTGTTCATCGGTGCGGGCGAGATGATCGAGCTCACCGCGA
Organism: Burkholderiales bacterium; assembly: GCA_035259205.1. Classification (GTDB taxonomy): domain Bacteria; phylum Pseudomonadota; class Gammaproteobacteria; order Burkholderiales; family SG8-41; genus SG8-41. Next base: position 22,561 of record DATFWO010000192.1, read on the forward strand.
CGCATTTCGCCGCCCATCATCCGCGGCGCATGACGTTCGCCAACCGCACGCCGGAGCGCGCGCAGCACCTGGCCGACCGCTTTCTCGGACGCGCGATCGCGCTGAACGACCTTGCTTCGCAGCTCGCAGCGCACGATATCGTGGTGAGCTCGACCGCGAGTCAGCTGCCGATCATCGGCAAGGGGCTCACGGAAAGCGCGTTGAAGGCGCGCAAGCACCGACCCATGCTGATGCTGGATCTTGCCGTCCCGCGCGACGTCGAAGGGGAGGTGGGGCGCCTGGACGACATCTTCCTGTATACGGTGGATGATCTGGGCAAGATCGCGCGCGCCGGCATGGATGCCCGGCAGAATGCGGTCGCCCAGGCGGAAGTCATCATCGAGAACCAGGTCACCGACTTCATGCACTGGCTCGGCAACCGCGAGCTGGTGCCCACCATCCGCGCATTGCGCGATTCCGCCGAGCGCGCGCGGCGGCACGAGGTTGAGCGCGCCTTGCGGCGCCTGGCGAAGGGTGATGAGCCGCGGCTCGTGCTGGAAGCGCTGTCGCACGGGCTCGCCAACAAGCTGATGCATCCGCCCACCCGTGCGCTGTCCCACGCGCGGGAGGATGATCGCGAGCAGCTCGCTCAGCTTCTGTCGCGCCTCTATCAAGTTCACCTGTCCGAATGAAGCCCAGCATTGCGGCTAAGTTAGCGCAGCTCGCGAACCGGCTCGAGGAGGTGACGCGTCTCCTCGGACAGGAAAACGCAACGGCGGATCTCGACCAGTACCGCAAGCTCACGCGGGAGCACGCTGAAATCGCGCCGGTGGTCGAGCTCTACCGGAAATACGCGAGTGGAGAGCAGGACATCGAGACGGCGCAGCAGATGGCCGCCGACCCTGCCATGCGCGAGTTCGCGGACAGCGAGATCAGGCAGACGCGGGAGCGGCTTGCCGGAATAGAGCAGGAACTGCAACGGCAACTGTTGCCGCGCGACCCCAACGACGATCGCAATATTTTCCTCGAAGTCCGTGCCGGCACCGGCGGCGACGAATCGGCGCTGTTCGCGGGAGAGCTCTTCCGCATGTACAGCCGCTACGCGGAGCGCAACGGCTGGCAGGTCGAGGTCATCTCGCAAAGCCCGGCTGACCGCGGCGGCTACAAGGAAGTCATCGCCAAAGTGAACGGCCGCGGGGCGTATTCCCGGCTCAAGTTCGAGTCCGGCGGGCACCGCGTTCAACGCGTGCCGGTGACCGAAACGCAGGGCCGCATTCATACGTCCGCGTGTACCGTGGCGGTTTTGCCCGAAGCCGATGAAATCGCGGACGTGGTGTTGAACCCTGCTGAATTGAGGATCGATACGTTCCGCGCCTCCGGAGCCGGCGGCCAGCACGTGAACAAGACCGATTCCGCGGTGCGCGCCACGCACTTGCCGACCGGCATCGTGGTGGAATGCCAGGATGACCGCTCGCAGCACAAGAACCGCGCCCGGGCGCTCGCCGTGCTCGCGGCGCGCATCAAGGACAAGCAGGTCCGCGAACAGCAGGCAAAGCTCGCCGCTACCCGTAAGTCGCTCATCGGTAGCGGCGACCGCTCCGAGCGTATCCGCACCTATAACTTCCCCCAGGGCCGCGTGACCGACCACCGCATCAACCTCACGCTCTACAAGATCGACCGGATCATGGATGGCGACCTCGAAGAGCTTATTGCGGCGCTTGCTGCGGAGCACCAGACCGAGCAGCTCGCCCAGCTCGCCGAAGAAACCCAGCCGGCCTGAGGCTGTGCCCGGGGCGGCATTTCCGGCAGTGCTGGCTCTGTAAGCTGCTGGTTCTCTTCGTCAGTGAGTACTCACTCTGCCCGAACAGGCCCGCGCCTCCAAAAGAAGCGATTGCCATGAGCGTGCGCATCCATGACATGCTGAAAGCGGGAGGCGTCGAGCCGCAGGACGCACGCGTGCTGCTGCGCAACGTTCTGCAAACGAGCGATGCGCAGCTCGCCGCTCACCCGGAACACGAATTGACGGAGGATCAGCGCCGGCGCTACCTGGCTCTGGTGCAGCGGCGGCGGAAAGGTGAGCCGATTGCGTATCTGACCGGGGAACGCGAGTTCTACAGCCTGCCGTTCCGGGTCACGCCCGAGGTGTTGATTCCCCGACCGGAGACCGAGTTGTTGGTCGATCTTGCGATGGAGCGGGCGCCTCGCGGACGCACGTGCAGGGTGCTCGATCTGGCGACGGGGAGCGGCTGCGTTGCGATCACTATTGCTTTTCATTGCACGCAGGCGCAGGTCACAGCGGCTGACGTTTCAGCCGCAGCGCTGGCGCTGACCCGGGAAAACGCGGTGCGGAACGGCGTCGCGCTCGAACTGCTCGAGAGCGATTGGTTCGACAAGCTCTCCGGCAGACGCTTTGACGTCATTGTTGCGAATCCGCCCTACGTCGCAGCAAATGACCGCCACCTCGCGGAAGGTGACGTTCGCTTCGAGCCGCGGCACGCACTGGTCGCGGGGCGGACCGGCTACGAATGCATAGAGACGATCGTTGCTCGGTCGCCGCGACACCTGGGCGCCGGCGGATGGCTCATGTTCGAGCACGGGTTCGATCAGGCGCAGCGCTCGCGCGAGCTCCTCGTGCGCGCGGGATTTCGCGACGTATTTTCCACGCGGGATCTTGCGGGCCTCGAGCGGGCGAGTGGCGGCCGGGTTTGACGGCGGCAGTGCCGGGAGATAAAATAATGCCTGACAGAAATACTCAGGTATGGTCGATAAAGACGAGGAAATGATGAACGTTCAAGATGTTATCAAGGGTCAGGTCAGCAAGAACCGGGTTGTGCTCTATATGAAGGGGACGCCCGATTTTCCGCAGTGCGGCTTTTCGGCGAACGCGATCGGCATCCTTCGCGAGTGCGGCGTAGACGAAGTATTTACCGTCAACGTGCTCGAGGAGCCTGAAATCCGCCAGGGCATCAAGGAATTCGCGAACTGGCCGACGATTCCGCAGCTCTACATCAACGGCGAGTTCATCGGTGGCTCGGACATCATGATCGAGCTGTACCGCAGCGGCGAGCTGAAAAAGCTGCTCGAAAAAACACCCGCCTGATATCCAGCGAAAAAGGTTCACGTTGCTGCAAAGGCCGCCGTGCAGGCGGCCTTTTTATTTCCTGCGGCTTTGGTAAATTAACGTTCGCCCGCGCCCTCGACTATTGTTGCGACCGAGCGAAGAGCCACATGACGCAAACGAAACCAGCGAAGCCCCTCTACGAGGTGCAAAAGGTCTCGGTGATCGTGGAAGCGGCCGATGTCCAGGTCCGCGAGCTCACGGTCGCCCCCGGTGAAGAGGTACCGTGGCATTCCCATACCCAGGTTACGGACTGGTGCTACGCCAGGAGCGAATACCCGTACTGGCTCAACAGCACCAGCGCGATCACGAACAGCGCGCGCTTTACCCAGATGCGGAACATCCGCGCATCGATGCGATCGCGTATACGCACGCCGGTGTAGGAGCCCGCGACGCCGA
>DATFWO010000193.1:0-3701 GCA_035259205.1 Burkholderiales bacterium
CCGCGCATCGTCAGTTCAGCGTTGCCGGCTTCTCCACGCCCTCCACAAGGTCGCCGATCCAGAACCACACGAGCTCCGGATTGGCCTTCATGAAGCGATCGGCTGCCGCCTCGGCCTTGATCTTGTCGGTCTCCATCCATTTCAGCATGGTCGAGAGCTTGTCCGAGGTGACCGTGAAGCGCGCGAGGAAGGCGGCCGCGCGCGGAAAGTCGGAGCGAAATCCACGCCGGACGAGGTGATAGTCCTGCGCGCTCGAGTAAATGCCCTTGGTGTCCTCCAGGAACTTCACGTCGTAGAGCGAGCAGAGATAGTGCGGACAGTAGCTGGTGACGACGATCGGCTCCTTCTTGTCGTAGGCGGCCTTGAAAGCCGCGGCCATGGCGGCATCGCTGGTCGGCACGAGCTCGAAATTGAGCCCGTACTGATCGATTGCCTTCTTCGCCTGGAGCATGACTCCCGAGCCGGCATCGATTCCAACGATCTTGGCGCCGAAGAGCTTTTCGATGTCGGGCTTCTTGAGATCGGCAATGCTGTTCGCCGGGACATAGGCGGGCACCATCAGTCCGCCCGGCACCGGTCCGTAAGAAACGGAGTGGATGTCGATCTTGCCGGGATGCGCATTCAGGTACTGGTGCTGCCCAGGCAGGTAGGCGCTCGAGAAAATCTCGGCCTTGCCGCTGGCGAGTGCCTGGTAGGCCAGTGCGACGTCGACGAGTTTCAGCTCGACATCATAGCCGATCCTAGTGAGCATCGTCTGGCCGATATGGGTGACCGTGAGGCCGGTGCCCCACGGGCCGTGCGTCCAGATGATTTTCTTGTTTCCCAGCTGGGGCGGGCTCTCCTGCGCAGGCGCCTCGGCGGAGCTGAAGCTCCCGGCAATCATGACAAAGATCGGCAGCAGGTGCGCGCGGCGAACGATTGCTTTCCACATCGGGTGCGTGCCTCCTTGGGTCTACAGTTCTTTTCCATATTCGAGATTGTCGGGGTTCAGAGATTGCGCCGTACCGAAGAAAACGTGCGTCGACATGTCGGGCGAGCACGCGCTGCCGGGCGGCGTGCGGCCGAGCGCCTCGGCCATGCTGCGGATCTGATGAGGCATGGCTCCGCAACAGACGCCCAGGTACTTGACGCCGAGCGCGTACACCTCGCGCGCGAACTTCGCTATCTCGAACCGATGGCAGTAGAAGGGATCGAGCGCGAGCGGGAAAGGCATCTCGCCTGGCAGGCAGTCGCAGCCCGGGTCGCGCAGCGACATGAAAGTCGGCTCCTGTTCGGTCGTGCGATAGGGCACGGGAAGCGCCGCGACATGGCACTTCACCGCTCGGCGGATATTGCCGAGGAGCGGAAGCATCGTCGCGGGACCATGATAGCAGTTGAGCCCGACGACGTCGGCGCCGGCATCCTCCAGCCGCTTGCACGCGTCGGCGAGCGTCCAGCCCTCACGGGTAACGGGCTCGCGCCGAACCGCCAGCGTCGCGACGACGGGCAGGCGCACCTGTTTGACGACCTCGACCGCGATCAGCGCCTCCTGCGCCCATGAAAAGGTCTCGGCGATGATGAAATCGGCTCCCTCCTCGACTGCCCAGCCGACCTGCTCTTCGAACATCGCGCACGCCGCCGATTGGGTCGACTTGTCGGTATTGGAGTAGATGTTGGTGTGGCAGATGTCGCCGGCGAGCATGGTCCCGGTCTCCCGCGCCACCTCGCGCGCGATCTGCAGAGCGCGCCGGTTCAGCCGCTCGAGGTCCGGCGTTCGGTCGACCAGCTTCAGCTTCTCGCGGTGAGCATAGTAGGTAAACGCCTCGACCACGTCCGAGCCGGCGCGGACAAAATCGCGGTGGAGCTGCTGGACGACCTCGGGATGTTCGAGCACGGCGAGCGGCACGAACGGGCCAGCCTGCACATAACCCTGCCGCTCAAGCGCGAAGAGATATCCCTCGGAGCAGATCACCGGGCCCTCGGCGAGCCGCGCGAGAAGTCCACCCTTCGGGTCACGCTCGGACGAACTCATCGGAGATCCTTCTCGCGTGTCAGCATGGGGTCCGCTCGCCGCTAGGATGAGACCTTGCTTGAATTTCGTCAAATTTGCCGCAGCTGGAGCCGCTGATCTGGGTGGCGCGCCTCAAGAGCTTTCGCGCGCCGGCGGCGCGGCTCAACACCACTCAGCCCGGGATTTCACTGCGCATCCAGCAGCTCGAAAAGGAACTCGGTGCGCGTCTCGTCGACCGGGCGCAGCGAACCATCTCGCTGACGGCCGAGGGGCGGAATGTCTCGCCTATGCGGAGCGTATCATCCTCTGGTCGGACGAGCTCCGCGCCCGGGCGGGCGCCCGGGAGATCGTGCGCGGCTAGTCTCGGTGTCAGCGAGCTGGTCGCGCACACCTGGCTCGCCGATCTGCTCTCCGTGATCGGCTCCAGGTACCCGGAGGTGCAAATCGACACCAACGTCGAGATGACGCCGCGCCTGCTGCGCGGCCTCGAGGCCGGCGACTACGACCTGACGCTGCTTTGGACGCATCGCCTCGCCACCACCTATGCCGTGCACAACCTTGGCACCCTGCGCTTCCACAGGATGGAGAAGCCGGACGGCAAAAAGAGGGTACAGAAATTAACGCCGAGAGACCTGCAGAACCGCAGGATCATCACCTGGTCGAAGGAAGCGGCGATCTATCGGCTCGTCGAGGATTGGTTCTATCCCGGGCAGAAGATCACGTGCAACACGGCTGTGAACAGAGGAGGTCAGCACGTTCAAGTGACCCTGCCGGACAGTCTCTGCCGATCTCGGCAGCGCCCCGCACCGGAAGCGCGGGCGAGCGCGTGATCTGATAGCAAGATCGACGCGGGACCTTGCCGGTCTCGGTGCTCGATAACCAAGGCATCGAAGGACGAGCCTATGCGCACCCAAGCGCACGTGGTAGTGATCTGCGGCATCGGTGTCGGCACGCGCTATCATCTGACGAAACGGCGCAGTATGCTCGCATCCAAGCTTCGCCAACTCAGCGCACCTGTCTGGCCGGGTCCAGGATCGAATTGCCGCCGCTCTAGAGAGCGAGCCGGTCCCAGGCTCTAACTCCACCCCCCGTCATGTCCGCCCGGTTCGTCTGCCGGCGACAAGGTGCCCATGCCGCATAGTGCAGGGCGCTGCGACTCGACCCTTGCGGCTCCTGCATGTCTGGCTTTTCTGAAATCGGTGGACACACGTCGCAGCTAGGGTTTTGAGCGCCCGCTCGAGCGCAGCTGGTTTCAAAACCACCTAAGTTGCGTAGCGGCTTGGCGGCGTGGGAAGCCCGAGGTTTTGGCGCAGCGTCGAACCTTCATACTCGCTTCTGAACCGGCCCCGCCGTCTCAGCTCCGGAACGACGAACTCAACGAAGTCATCAATGGCGTGGGGCAAATGCGTTGGCGTGATATTGAATCCGTCTGTCGCCCCCGCGTCGACCCAGGCCTCCATCTCGTCGGCGATATCAGGCGCCGTCCCGACGATGGTTTTATGCTCCTGACCCATGCAGATCTTTTCATATAGCTCGCGGATGTTCCAATTGTTTTTCTGAGCAAGGTTGTAAAACAGGTGGGCGCTGCTCTTTAGGCCTGCACCGGGATCCGGCTCCGGCACCGGTCCATCAAGCGGCAGATGTGAGAGGTCGCCGAAGGACCGTGCCAACATCGACAAACCGACAAGCGGATCGATCAATGTTTTCAGAT
>DATFWO010000194.1:0-16253 GCA_035259205.1 Burkholderiales bacterium
CGGTCAAGACCGGCGATATCAACATCTACCTCAACGGGCTCGGTACGGTCACGCCCATGCGCACAGTCACCGTACGGAGTCGGGTCGACGGCGAGCTCGTGCGGGTGCTGTTCACCGAGGGCCAGATCGTCAAGGCCGGCGAGCTGCTCGCGGAGATCGATCCGCGGCCGTTCAACGTCCAGCTGACGCAGGCGGAGGGACAGATGGCGAAAGACCGGGCGCTGCTGGAAAACGCGCGCATCGACCTCGACCGCTATCGCACGCTCCTCAAGCAGGATTCGATCGCGGAGCAGCAGGTGGCGAGCCAGGAATCCCTCGTGCGCCAGTACGAAGGCACGGTCAAGGTCGACCAGTCGCAGATCGACAACGCGCGCCTGCAGCTCGCATACTCCAGGATCACCGCGCCGATCGGCGGGCGCATCGGATTGCGCCAGGTCGACCAGGGAAACATCGTGCGCTCGGGCGACGCCAACGGGCTCGCCGTGATCACGCAGGTGCAGCCGATCACCGTGGTGTTCACGATCCCCCAGGACAATCTCCCGTTCGTCCTGAAGCGCCTGCAAACCGGCGAGCGGATGCCGGTCGAGGCCTACGATCGCGACCAGAAAACGCGGCTCGCCGGCGGCGTCCTGTCGAGCGTCGACAACCAGATCGACGTCGCCACCGGCACCGTGCGCCTCAAGGCGCAGTTCCAGAACGAGGACGCGGCCCTGTTCCCCAACCAGTTCGTCAACGTGCGTATGCTGGTCGACACGAAGCACGGGGTCATCACCGCCCCCACCGCCGCGATCCAGCGCGGCGCGCAGGGCATGTTCGTGTACGTCGTCAACAGCGACTACACGGTGTCGCTGCGGCAGGTGAAGCTCGGCTCGACCGAAGGCGCGAGCACAGCGGTGGAGTCCGGCCTCAAGCCCGGCGAGCTGGTGGTGACCGACGGCACCGACCGGCTGCGCGAGGGTGGAAAAGTCGAGCTCGCCAACCGCGAAGCCGGCAAGCCTGCGCCCTACAGCGATTCCGGCAAGAAAAAGGGCGGGCGGCGGAAAAAAGGCGGCGACGACGTGGCCGAGAAAGGCGGAGACGAAAAGACGGCCGGCGCCCAAAGCGCCGAGGACAAGGGTAAAGACGAAGGTGGCGAGCGACGCTGGAAAAGAAGCGGCGACGCAAGCGCCGAAAGCGGCGGCGAAGCCGGCAAGGATGAGGGAAAACGCGAAAGGCGCTGGAAGAAAGGTGCCGACTGATGCCGTTCGTGAACGCGCGGCGCGCGCGCGTCCTGTAGCGGAGAGGGCTGAATGAGCCCTTCCCGGCCGTTCATCCTGCGGCCCGTCGCGACCACCTTGCTGATGGTCGCCATTCTGCTTTCCGGCATCGTCGCCTACCGCCAGCTCGCGCTGTCCGCCCTGCCGGAGGTGGACTACCCCACGATCCAGGTCGTGACCTTCTACCCCGGCGCGAGCCCAGATGTCATGACCTCCTCGATCACCGCGCCGCTCGAGCGCCAGTTCGGGCAGATGCCGGGGCTGAAGCAGATGTCCTCGACGAGCTCCGGCGGCGCCTCGGTGATCACGCTGCAATTCACGCTCGAGCTGTCGCTCGACGTCGCGGAGCAGGAAGTGCAGGCGGCGATCAACGCCGGCGGGAATTTCCTGCCAACCGATCTGCCGGCGCCCCCTGTCTACAGCAAGGTCAACCCGGCGGACGCGCCTATCCTGACTCTCGGACTCACCTCGAAGACGCTGCCCATGCCGCAGGTGCAGAACCTGGCCGACACCCGCATTGCGCAAAAGATATCGCAGCTGACCGGGGTCGGGCTCGTCACCCTGAGCGGCGGCCAGCGTCCCGCGGTGCGCGTGCAGGCGAATCCCAAGGCCCTCGCGGCGAACAACCTGAGCCTCGACGACGTGCGCACGGCGATCGCCGCCTCCAACGTGAACCAGGCGAAGGGCAGCTTCGACGGGCCGCAGAAGGCCTACACCATAGACGCGAACGACCAGCTGCGCTCCGCCGCGGAATACGGCAAGGTCATCATCGCCTACCGCAACGGCGCGCCGGTGCTCATCTCGGACGTCGCCGATATCGTGGAGGACGCGGAGAACGTGAGGCTGGCGGCGTGGATGAACGACGCGCCGGCGGTGATCCTCAACATCCAGCGCCAGCCCGGCGCGAACGTGATCGAGGTGGTAGACCGCGTCAAGCGCCTCCTGCCGCAGCTGCAGGCGTCGCTGCCGGCCGCGGTGGACGTCGCCGTGCTGACGGACCGCACCGTCACCATTCGGGCGTCGGTGAACGACGTCCAGTTCGAGCTGCTGCTGGCGATCGCCCTGGTGGTCATGGTGATCTTCCTGTTCCTGCGCACTGCCGCCGGCACCCTCATCCCGAGCGTGGCGGTGCCCCTGTCGCTCGTCGGCACGTTCGGCGTCATGTACCTCGCCGGCTTCAGCATCAACAACCTGACTCTGATGGCTCTCACCATCGCGACCGGCTTTGTCGTGGACGACGCAATCGTGATGATCGAGAACATCTCGCGCTACATCGAGGACGGCGATCCTCCTATGGAGGCGGCCCTGAAAGGCGCGGAGCAGATCGGTTTCACCATCATCTCGCTCACGTTCTCCCTGATCGCGGTTCTGATCCCGCTGCTGTTCATGGGCGACGTCGTCGGGCGCCTGTTCCGAGAATTCGCGATCACGCTCGCGGTCGCCATCCTCATCTCCGCGGTGGTCTCGCTGACCCTGACGCCCATGATGTGCGCGCGGCTCCTGCGCCGCGTGCCCGAGTCCCAGCAGGGCAGGTTCTACCGGGCGAGCCAGCGGTGGTTCGACGCCGTGATCCGCCGCTACGGCGAGATGCTCAATTGGGTGCTCGACCGGCAGACGGCGACGCTGTGGGTGGCGATCGGCACCCTGGTGCTGACCGTGATCCTCTACATCGTCGTGCCGAAGGGCTTCTTCCCGCTGCAGGACACGGGCGTCATCCAGGGCGTATCCGATGCGCCGCAGTCCATCTCGTTCTCCGCGATGGCGGAGCGGCAGCGGGCGCTTGCCCGCGCGATACTGGAGGACCCGGCCGTGGAAAGCCTGTCCTCGTTCATCGGCGTGGACGGCTCCAATACGACATTGAACAGCGGGCGCATCCTGATCAACCTCAAGCCGCATTCGGAGCGTGCGGGCGCGGAAGAAGTGATGCGTCGGCTGCGGGAGCGCCTCGCCCGGATCGAAGGGATCACGCTCTACATGCAGCCGGTGCAGGACCTGACCACCGAGGATCGCGTGAGCAGGACGCAGTACCAGTTCACGCTTGAAACGCCGAATCCGGACGAGCTTTCCGAGTGGACGCACCGGCTGGTCGACCGCCTGTCGCAGCTCCCCCAACTCACCGAGGTCACCAGCGACCTGCAGGACCAGGGGCTGCAGGCATTCCTGGAAATCGACCGCGACTCGGCGGGGCGGCTGGGCATCACGCCGGCTTCGATCGACAACGCGCTCTACAACGCCTTCGGCCAGCGGCTCGTGTCCACGATCTTCACGCAGACGAACCAGTATCGCGTGGTGCTCGAGGTGAAGCCCGAGTTCCGCCGGGGCCCGGCCGCGCTGAGCGAGATCTACGTCGCCGTCTCCGGCGCCAACCCCGCGCCGGCCGCGAGCGGCACGCAGGCCACGTCGGGCGCGCAGACCACCACCAGCACGCAGGCACCCGCCGGCGGCTCCGGGAGCACCCAGGTGCCTTTGAGCACGGTCACGCGGCTGGTCGAAAAACCGGTCGCGCTGTCGGTGAATCACATCGGCCAGTTTCCGGCTGCCACCATCTCGTTCAATCTCGCGCCGGGCGTGGCTCTGGGTTCGGCCGTTGCCGCGATCGAGGCCGCCGAGCGGGACCTCGGCGTGCCGGTCAGCGTGCGCACGAGTTTCCAGGGCGCGGCGAGCGCGTTCCGGGCCTCCCTGACCAACGAGCTCCTGCTGATACTCGCGGCGATCGTCACGATGTACATCGTCCTGGGTGTGCTCTACGAGAGCTTCATCCACCCGGTGACCATACTCTCCACCCTGCCCTCCGCCGGCGTCGGAGCGCTGCTCGCGCTGCTCGTCGCGCGCAGCGATCTCGGCATCGTCGGCATCATCGGCATCATCCTGCTGATCGGCATCGTCAAGAAGAACGCCATCATGATGATCGACTTCGCGCTCGATGCGGAGCGCAAGGAAGGCAAGAGCCCGCGTGAGGCGATTTATCAGGCCTGCCTGCTGCGCTTTCGTCCGATCCTGATGACGACCATGTCGGCTCTGCTCTCCGCGCTGCCCCTGATGGTCGGCTGGGGCGTGGGCTCGGAGCTGCGCCATCCGCTCGGCATCACGATGGTCGGAGGGCTCATCGTAAGCCAGGCGCTGACGCTGTTCACCACGCCGGTCATCTATCTCTGGTTCGATCGTCTCGCGCGGCGGGTGGACCGGTCCTCTGCCGCGGGCGTCGACGAAGCCGCGGACGGCGCGCCCGAAGGCGGCCGGCCATGAATATCTCCGAGCCGTTCATCCGGCGTCCCGTTGCCACCACGCTCCTCACGATCGGGCTCGCGCTCGCTGGCTTGGTCGCGTTAAAGCTGCTGCCGGTCGCGCCGCTGCCCCAGGTGGACTTCCCCACCATTTCCGTGCAGGTTTCGCTACCGGGCGCGAGCCCAGAAACCATGGCGGCGACCGTGGCGACCCCGCTCGAGCGGGCGCTCGGCCGCATCGCGGGCGTAACCGAAATCACTTCGTCATCGTCCCTCGGCTCGACGCGGGTGACCTTGCAGTTCGAGCTCGACCGCGACATCGACGGCGCGGCGCGCGACGTGCAGGCGGCGCTCAACGCGGCGCGCAGCCAGCTGCCGACCGGCCTGCCCAACAACCCGATTTACCGCAAGGTCAATCCGGCCGATGCGCCGATCATGATCCTGTCGCTCACCTCCGACACCCTGGATCGCGGGCAGATGTACGACGCCGCGTCCACGATACTCGCCCAGAAACTCTCGCAGGTGCAGGGCATCGGACAGGTCACCGTGAGCGGCAGCGCGCTTCCCGCCGTGCGGGTGGAGTTGAACCCCACCGCGCTCAACAAGTATTCGATCGCCCTAGACGACGTGCGCACGGCCCTCAACGCGGCCAATGCCAATCGTCCCAAGGGCGTGGTGGAGCAAGGCGACCGGCAATGGCAGATCTACGCCGACGACCAGGCGCGGAAGGCGGCCGAGTACCGCCCGCTCATCGTCGCGTGGCGCAACGGCGCCCCGGTGCGACTGTCGGACCTGGCGCAGGTCGAGGACTCGGTGCAGGACCTGCGCAACCAGGGCCTGTCGAACGGCAAGCCGGCGGTGCTCGTCATCATCTACAAGCAGCCCGGAGCGAACATCATCGAGACGGCGGACCGCGTGCGCGACGTGCTGCCTCAGCTCGAGGCCGCCATCCCGCGCGCGATCACGCTCACGGTCGCGATGGAGCGCACCAGCACGATACGCGCCTCGCTGCGCGAGGTGGAGCGCACCCTGGTGATCGCGATGGGGCTGGTGATCCTGGTGGTATTCCTGTTCCTGCGCAACGTGCGCGCAACGCTCATACCCGCGGTCGCGGTGCCGGTCTCGCTCATCGCGACCTTCGGCGTGATGTACCTGTGCGGCTACAGCCTGAACAACCTCTCGCTCATGGCGCTCACCATCGCCACCGGTTTCGTGGTGGACGACGCCATCGTGGTGCTGGAGAACGTCTCGCGTCACATCGAGCAGGGGATGACGCCCTTCCGCGCGGCGCTGCTCGGAGCGAGGGAAGTCGGCTTTACCGTGCTTTCCATGAGCCTGTCGCTGATCGCCGTATTCATCCCCATCCTGCTGATGGGCGGCATCGTCGGGCGCCTGTTCCGCGAGTTCTCTATCACCCTCTCGGTTGCCATCCTGGTCTCGCTCGTAGTATCGCTCACCACGACCGCAATGATGTGCGCGCGGCTCCTCAAGCCGCGCTCCGAGCGCAGCCACGGGCGCCTGTATGTCGCAAGCGAGCGGGTATTCAACGGCATGCTGCGCGGCTACCGGGGAAGTCTCGCGTGGACGCTGCGCAATCCGGGGCTCATGATACTGCTGCTCGCCGCCGCCATCGGCTTGAACGTCTATCTCTACATGGTCGTGCCGAAGGGATTCTTCCCCCGACAGGATACCGGGCGGCTGATCGGCTTCATCCGGGGCGACCAGAGCATCTCTTTCCAGGCGATGCGCCAGAAGCTTGCCGATTTCGTCGAGATCGTGCAGACCGATCCGGCGGTCGAAAACGTCGTGGCCTTCACGGGCGGCGGCCAGAGGAACAGCGGCTCGATGTTCATAGCGCTGAAGCCGATCGCCGAGCGGCCTTCCGCCGAGGAGATCATCGCGCGGCTACGCATCAAGCTCGCGAAGGAGCCCGGCGCCACCCTCGTGCTCAATCCGGTCCAGGACATTCGCATCGGCGGCCGGCAGTCCGATGCGACGTACCAGTTCACGCTGCAAGCGGAGGAGCTCTCCGATCTGCGAACGTGGACGCCGGCACTCGAGGCGGCACTGCGCCAGGTGCCGGAGATCACGGACGTCAATTCGGACCAGCAGGTGAAGGGCCTGCAGGCGACGCTCACGTTCGACCGCGAAACCGCCATGCGCCTCGGCATCACGCCGCGGATGATCGACTCGGCGCTGAACCTCGCTTTCGGACAGGCCGTGGTGTCGACCATCTATTCGGCGCTCAACCAGTATCGAGTGGTGATGGAGCTCGCGCCGCCGTATTGGCAGAGTCCCGAGGCGCTGAACAACATCTACCTCATCTCGCCGGTCAAGGGCCAGGTCCCGCTGTCGTCGATCGCACGCTACGAGTTCACCAACACGTCGCTCGGGGTCAATCACCAGGGACAATTCGCGGCGTCCACGATCTCGTTCAACCTGCCGGTCGAAACGTCGCTGTCCGACGCTGTCAGGGTGATCAACGACACCATGGCGCGCATCGGCGTCCCCACGACGGTACAGGGCAGCTTTCAGGGCACCGCTCGCGCGTTCCAGAAATCCCTGGAAAGCCAGCCGTGGCTCATCCTGGCGGCGCTCATCACGGTCTATATCGTTCTCGGCGTCCTCTACGAGAGCTACGTGCATCCGATCACGATCCTCTCCACCCTGCCTTCCGCGGGGGTGGGAGCGCTGCTCGCGCTGATGCTGTTCGGCAAGGAGTTCAGCATCATCGCGCTGATCGGGGTCATCCTGCTGATCGGCATCGTCAAGAAGAACGCGATCATGATGATCGACTTCGCCCTGGAGACCGAGCGCAAGCACGGCAAACCGTCCGAGGAGGCGATCTTCGAGGCGTGCCTCCTGCGCTTTCGCCCGATCATGATGACGACCCTGTGCGCACTCCTGGGAGCGCTGCCGCTGGCGATCGGAACGGGCTACGGCTCGGAACTCCGGCACCCGCTCGGCATCTCCATCATGGGCGGGCTCATCCTCAGCCAGCTGCTGACGCTTTACACGACGCCCGTGGTGTACCTCTACCTTGACCGCTTCCGGCTGTGGTGCCAGCGCAAGTGGCGCAGGACCCGCATCGGCGCGATAGCGCCCGAGGCGCGATGATCCGCCTGCGCCTGCTTCTCCTCGCCGCCGCGGTGGCGGCGCTCGCCGGCTGCAAGGCCGGCCCGGACTACGTCCGGCCGGCGATCGAGGCGCCCGCCTCGTACAAGGAAACTCCGGTAGAGTGGAAAGTCGCGCAGCCGAGCGACGCAGCGCCCCGCGGCAGGTGGTGGGAGATCTTCAAGGATCCGCAGTTGAACGCGCTGGTCGAGCAGGTGGAGATCTCGAACCAGAACCTGCGCGCGGCCGAGGCGCAGTATCGTCAGGCCCGCGCGGTCGTAGCGGGCTCCCGCGCCGGTCTCTTTCCGACGCTCGATGCCAACGCCTCGGTCGTCCGCAACCGCTCGCCCTCCGGGGCGATCGGCGGCACTACGGCCGGGCGCATCGTCACGACCTACTCAGCCAGCGTCAGCTCGAGCTGGGACCTGGATCTGTGGGGACGCATAAGGCGCACCATCGAATCAAGCGAGGCCGGCGCGCAGGCAAGCGCGGCCGACCTCGAGTCGGCCCGGCTTTCCGCGCAATCCGACCTCGCCACGAACTACTTCCAGGTGCGCGTGCTGGATGTCGGGCGCAAGATCCTCGAAGACACCGTCGCGGCGTTCAAGAAATCGCTCGAGCTCACCGTCAATCGCTACAAGGCGGGCGTTGCGGGCAAGGTGGAGGTGGCGCAGGCCGAGACCCAGTTGCGGAGCGCTGAGGCGCAGATGGTGGACGTAGGCGTGCAGCGCGCTCAGCTCGAGCATGCGATCGCCCTGCTCATCGGCAAGGCGCCGACCGAGTTCTCGCTGCCGCCGGCTCAGCTCAACGTCGCCATGCCGGCGATACCGGTGGGCCTGCCGTCCGAGCTCCTCGAGCGCCGGCCCGACATCGCCGCCGCCGAGCGCCGCGTCGCGGCCGCCAACGCGCAGGTCGGCGTGGCGCAGGCTGCGTTCTTTCCCTCGGTCATCCTGTCGGCCACCCTGGGCTCGCGCGCCACGGATACGGCGCTCTGGTTCACGAGGGCGAGCCGCCTCTGGTCGATCGGTCCGGCCATCACGCAAAGCATCTTCGACGCGGGCCTGAGGCGCTCCCAGTCCGACCAGGCGATCGCCGCTTACGATGCGACGGTGGCCGAGTATCGTCAGGCGGTGCTGAGCGCGTTCCGCGAAGTCGAGGACAACCTTGCCGCGCTGCGGATCCTCGCGGAGGAGGCGGTGGTGCAGGAGGACGCGGTGCGCGCCGCCCGCGAATCAACGACGCTCACGATCAACCAGTACAAGGCGGGCACGGTGAGCTTCTTGAACGTCGCCGTCGTCCAGGCAGCGCAGCTCAGCAACGAGCGCACGGCGGTCATCCTGCTCGGCCAGCGTCTCGCCGCCACGGTGGCGCTGCTCAAGGCGCTGGGCGGCGGGTGGGACGCGTCCGAGCTGCCCGATTCGGCGCGGCTGAAGGAGCGGACCGAGAAGCCGTGATCGGTAAGCTGTGATCGGTGACTCGTGAATCAGCGGGGTCAGACTCAAATGTAAGACAGACTCGAGCGGCGCGAACCATGAGAAGTCGGAGGGCACGGGGTTAACCGCTCACCCCTCACGCTCACTCCTCACCGGGGAAAATGGTCAGGGTGGTGAGATTCGAACTCACGACCTCGTGCGCCCAAGGCACGTGCGCTACCAGGCTGCGCTACACCCTGATGAATCAGGCGACCGGGTAAACACCCGCCGTCGTATTCATGAATTGTAACCTAGGGAACGTTTCGTGCTGATCGAAAAAGAGTCCGTGCGGGTGAGGGAGCTGCGGTGAAGTGTTGGCCACCGCTGGGGGTCCGACGTCGCTCCCCCTGATTCCTACGACTGGGTAAGCGTATTCGAGTTTCGTCGGGCGCCCGCCACCGTGAGTCCGTCGTCTTCGATCTCGGCGACGATGCTTTCGACGTAGCGCGTTTCGACCACGACCACGCGTCCGAAGTATTGGCGATTGCCCGCGATGCGCTCGCGCGCCCACTGGCGCGCACCGTAGTTGTTCATCTTGAGCAGACACACGTTGCCGTGGTCCTCGAGAGTAAAATCAGTTGCCATCTCTGTCTCCCGCCAGCGATAAGACGCGCAAGGCCCTCCCTGAGGTCGGACTTTCCAAGCAGGTTCCATGCCATAGCCGCACGGCGAGAATTGGCGACGCGAGCCGGACAACTGCTGGATCGGAGCACGACCTGTATCGGAAGTGTGCGGTAGTTGGCGCCGATTGTCGGACTGTGGTGCCGTGTTTCCGACTGGCCGCAGGTAGTTGCGGCGTCCGGAAGGGCGATCGGCCGCCCTTTTTGGTGATATGAATTGTGCCGCGAGGCAGGGAGCCAATGAGGACAGATGCGTTCCGCCATGCCGGGTGAACGGAAACAGCGCCGTTCGATTCCGGCGCACTCGTTCCGGCGCGTCGCGTCCGGAATAAGTCTTGGTAGGCGGCCGGGGACTCGAACCCCGAACCAACGGATTAAGAGTCCGCTGCTCTACCAGTTGAGCTAGCCACCCACTGCGCCGCCGCGCAGCCCCGCAGCGACGTGCATCGAACGCAGGGGGCGTATTTTCCTTGTCGCGCGCCCCAGCGTCAACCGTGGCCAGCGCGCAGCTTCGGTCCGAGTCCCTGACCGGTGCGCCTGCGTGCAAATGCCGTATCGACGATGCGTGCCCCCACGCCGGTCGCTTTACGACGGCCGGTCGAGGCGGCTGTAATGCATTCGGGTTGCCGCGTCTGTACACGGGGCGAATCCCCGCCTTCGGCTACAATGCGATCCGCTATGATGAATAGGTCCATGGAGCCGCCCCCGTGGCGAATGCCCGTCGCGGTGTTGCTTTGCGGGGGCATCATACTCACGCTCGCGCTCGGGACGCGGCACACCTTCGGCTTGTACCTGCAGCCGATGACCTTCGATCTCGGATGGAGCCGTCAGACCTTCGCCATCGCGCTCGCGATACAGAATCTCGTGTACGGTCTGGCAACGCCGATCGCCGGCATGATCGCCGACAAGTACGGCGCCGCCCGGGTGCTCGTCGCCGGCTCCTTCCTCTATGCGCTGGGTCTCGTCCTGATGGCCTATGCCCAGACGGGATGGGAATTCAGCCTGAGCGCCGGGCTGCTTCTCGGCGTGGCTCTGTCCTGCTGCGGATTCAGCATAGTGTTCGGCGTGGTGGGGCGCGCCTTCCCGCCGCATCGGCGCACGGTTGCGCTCGGCATTGCGAGCTCCGCGGGTTCGTTCGGGCAGTTTCTGATGTTGCCGTACGGCCAGGCGTTAATCAGCCATATAGGCTGGCACAACGCGCTGTTGATCTGCGCCGGCACCATCATGCTGATACTGCCGTTGTCCTCCGCGCTGGTCGAAGACCGGAGATCGCACCGTGAGTCGTCCGCCAGGCAGTCCATCCCCGAGGCGCTGCGCGAGGCTTTCGGCCACAGCGGATACATGCTGCTGTGTTCAGGTTACTTCGTGTGCGGCTTCCAGCTCATGTTCATCTCGATCCATTTTCCCGCCTTTCTGACCGACCAGCACATGACGCCGGAAACCGGGATGACGGCGCTCGCCCTGATCGGCCTGTTCAACATATTCGGCAGCTATGCATGGGGGTGGCTCGGCAACCGCTATACCAAGAAGTTCGTGCTCTCCTGGCTCTATTTCACGCGGGCAGTGGCGTTCGCGATCTTCATTGTCCTGCCGCTCACCCCGTTCTCGGTCTATCTCTTCAGCGCGACGATCGGCTTCCTGTGGCTCGGCACCGTGCCGGTCACGAGCGGCCTCATCGCTCACATCTTCGGCGTCAGATATCTCTCGACGCTCACCGGGATCGCATTCCTGTTCCATCAGGTCGGCAGCTTCCTCGGCGTGTGGATCGCCGCCTACCTGTTCGACAGCACCGGCTCGTACCGGCTGATGTGGCTGCTGACTATCGCCTTGGGCATCGCCGCCGCGCTGATCAACATGCCGATCAACGACCGTCAGATCGTCCGGCCCGCGGCGCGTCCGGCCTGACGGCCTCAGAGATCGTGACTGACGCTGTACTTCATGACTGGTGCAGCGTGACTCCTGGTGCGTGAAACGTTGCCGCATGTCCCATCAGTCACGCCATTTCAGTCACGCTGTCTCAGTCGCTTTCTCTCGGGAGGCTTCCGCCAGCAGCCATTCCCTGAACGCCGCGACGGACACGCGCCGCGCCGACTCCTCCTTGCACACAAAGTAGTACGCCGAGTCGAGCGGCGCGCGCAACGAAAACGGCATCACCAGCCGCGCCGCGTTGAAGTCCGCCTCGGCCAGTATCGGCATGGTGGCCACGACTCCGTGCCCTTCCGCAGCCGCCTCGAACGCGAGCACTGCATGGCTGAAATGCGGACCGCGGTTAAGGTCGACGTCGTTTATTCCGGCGGCCTTCAGCCATACCTCCCAGAACGGGACGCCGTCGTAGAGCTCGCCGGTGTCATCATGCAGGAGCAGATGGTGCTTGAGGTCCTGCGGCCACAGCAGCGGATGCTCAGGTTCCGTAATCAGCTTCGGACTGCAGATCGGAGTGATGTCGAGCGCGAGGAGCCGGTCTACGCTGAAACCGGCGTAACCGCCGCGCCCGTACAGAATTGCCACGTCGGAATCGGCGAGCCAGGCGTCGATCGTGGCGCTTTCCGCCAGGGCGCGACGGCCTCCGGAGATGGGCCGCCGCAAGCGGGCTGATACCCGCACGTCGATTTCCCGATGCGCCTCAAAAAAACGATGCAGCCGCGGCATCAGCCAGCGCGCGGCAAATGAGGGCGCGGCGCTCACGGTGAGCTGCCCCATGCCCTTGTGCGCCCGCAGGCGCTCGACCGCTTGCGCCAGGTTGTCGAATCCTTCGGTCAGCTTCGGCAACGCCGCGCGCGCTGCCTCCGTCAACTCCACCGCGCGGTTGTGCCGCAGAAACAACTGCACGCCCAGATAGTCTTCGAGTGCTTTGATCTGATGGCTCACCGCCGCAGGGGTAACGCTCAACTCGGCGGCTGCCCGCTTGACGCTGCCGTGCCGCGCCACGGATTCGAATGCCTTCAAGGCGTTAAGAGGCGGTAACCGTGTCGCCATAGATTAGTTATTCTAACTTGGTCGATTATAATATATCAGCTGTTGCATTGCAACAATAAGACCCTATATGGGTCTATAGTTCAGAAGCTAAATCCAAATCCCTAGCGTTAGCCGGGATTGCCAATGAAAGGAAGATGAGATGAGAAAAGCTAATCGTAAGAACTCAGGGCGCATGATCGAGAAGCGGCTGGCGGAAGCGCGCCTGAGCGAGCGCGAGCGTGAACGCGCAGCGCACGCACTGCATAGCGCCGAAGCGATCGTGGAAGCGATTGTGTGGACGAAGGAGAAGATTGCGTCTCTTGGGGCAGGACTCCTGAAACCCGGCTTCAAGAACTGAGACTGGCTCCTCGACCGGGGATCCTCCTCCCCCCGGTCACGGGTTGCAGCAATGCGGCCCACTAACGCGGCGGTCATCCGCCGCGTTTTTTGTACGCGCGGCACGGGACAGTCACGGCGATTTGAGGCGCGCAATGGGCGCCCGTTGGGACGTGCGAAATGGCCGCGATTCGACACCCGCTGTCGCTCAAGAACTACACCTTGGGGTGCTACGCATTGTCACCATTGAGCATGCTGCAGTGCATTGATTTCATAGACTTGTCTTTCTTTATTGAAGCCGCTTCTCGCCATTATTTTGTATCTCTCAGAGCGATTGTCGGAATTCCACGTCGTGGTACAACGACAGTTTTACGATTTCCAGCGACCGGCAAGTAGCGATTTCGCCGCGGGTATACCTGTGAAGTCTTTGATTGCACGGTGATTGTCCTCCCAGCATCATTCTTGGTACAGCGCTTGCTACGGCCCGCTGCAGTTGGACCTTCAAATCACTCCAGGGGGAGCTACATGTTCAATCGCGACGGACTGTTTGCAAGCAAGGAAGACGCTTTGCGCAAGGATGTGAAGGTGTCGGGCAATCCAAATACCTCTTCGACCGCGCCGGCAACCGTGCGGCCAACGCAATCCGAGGCGCCCAAACCGGAGGCCGTTGCCACTCCTTCCCGCAGCGCCGACTCGAAGGGCAGCAAGCTCATCGTGGGGCCCGACATCAAGTTGAAGGGCGTCGAAATCACCGACTGCGACACCCTCGTGGTGGAGGGACGCGTCGAGGCGGCGATGGACAGCCGCGTCATGCAGATCGCCGAGCAGGGCGTATTCTGCGGCACCGTGGGGATCGATATTGCGGAGATCCACGGTCGCTTCGAAGGCGATTTGACCGCCCGCAAGCATCTCGTTATCCGCGCGACCGGCAAGGTCAGCGGCAAGATCCGCTACGGCAAGCTGGCGATCGAAGAAGGCGGCGAGTTGTCGGGCGACATCGGCGCCCTCAATGCCACCGATCCGCTGCGCAGGGACCGCCCGCTCGCGGCGAAATCCGCCGCAGGTCTGAACTAGCAACTTACCGACGCGCCGCTGGTCAGATCTGGCCGCTAGGTGGTACCTTTGCGTGTGCCGATGCGCGGACTTACTGCGGCGGGGGAGTCGGCTCCCGACCTGAAGAGCCTGAGGGGCCCGGAAGCCCCCAGGGATTTCGAAATCATCCCGGCGTTTTCGGATGCGCTAAGGGACGAGGTGTATCGCATACGCCATCAGGTCTACTGCGAGGAGTTGGCGTACGAGCCGCAGCGGCCCGACCGGCGGGAGCGCGACGAATACGACGCGCACTCAGTGCACCTGCTGATACGCAGCGCGCAGATCGGCGAGTTCATCGGCTGCACACGTCTCGTTCGAACCCGGCCGGACGATCCCCATTGCCCGCTGCCGTTCGAGAGAACCTGTGCCGCAACCCTGGATCGCTCGATCGTCGATCCCGCCAAGCTCCCCCGGCATAGCATCGGCGAGGTTTCGCGACTCGCGGTCCTGGCGGGATTTCGCAAGCGCAGGAGCGAAGAAGGACGCGAGAGCGGCTCCAGCCAGAACTTCGGCGCTCTTACATACCGGCAGTTCCCGCACCTGTTCGCCGAGCTCTACCTCGGCATCATCGAGCTGGCGCGCATGAACGGCATCGACATCCTGTTCGTGCTGTCAGAAGAGCGGCTCGCGAGGCACTTGCGCATAATCGGCTTCAAGGTTCAGACCATCGGCGCTCCAATCGAGCATCGCGGCCAGCGCCTTCCCTCGATGATCAGCGACTTCCACTCCGTCATTGTGCGCCAGCTCTTCACCCCCTTCGCGGCTCAAGCCGTGGAGGAGCCCTGCGGAATCGGGGGGATCAGCGTGGGGTTGCGGCGCTGAATTCTGCGAGCATCATGTCGTTCAGCGATCGCGGCATGCCCGGAATGCCGTGCTGCAGGACCTGCAGCATCTGCTTGCGCTGCTCGGGCGGGAGTTGCTCGTACTCACGACGCGCTTGCACCGCGAGCGCCCGCATCTGATCGGACGACAAGCCGGCAAGCTGCCGGTGGGCGTCGCGCATCGCGATCGCCTGGCGCGTAAATTCAGCGAGGATCATGCCGCGCGATTCGGCGTACCTGGAATCGTTGAGGATGCGCATGAGGCTCGCGTGCAATTCATCGCGCTGTCCCGACGAAAGGTGCGCGAAGCTCTCATCGATCAAGGTCTTCAGCCATTGCCCTTCCGGCGGCGGCGGCGTCAGACGAGGAAAAGCGTCCACAGGCGCAGGGCGCTTGTCTGTCTTTTGAGACGCTTCGACTCCAGCTTCGATCGCCGATGAGGCGACCGAGTCCCGGATCATCTTGAGCAGGAACAGCACGATCGGATCCACGGCCGCGGCGGTCCCCCACCATCCAGCGGCTAATAACCCGATCGCGACGATCGCGATGCGCGAAGTGAAGCGGGACATTCTCTCCCCCAAGAGAGAAGCAGCGAGCGGCGTTTTTGCTTTAGAAATATAGCACTGGAGGGGAAATGCGCCAGCCCGCCGTTGCTTGAACCGTGCGCTTTTTCACATTCCGGAAGAAACTGTTGCGCGGAAGCCTCATTATCAAGAAAATCCAGCAGGAGTCGGCCGGATCCGGCTCCATAACCACGAGCCGGAATGAAAGCGCCGCCGTTCGCATACGCCAGGGCCCGCTCCCTGTCCGAAGCGTTCCAGTTGCTGGAGACTTACGGGGATAGCGCAAAACTCCTCGCAGGCGGCCAGAGCCTGCTTGCGGCTCTCAATTTACGGCTTTCCTCGCCGCGCATCCTCATAGATATCGCGCGCATCCCGGAGCTCTCGGGCATCAGGGTCGCCCGGGACAAGATTCGTATCGGGGCGCTTACGACACACGCGGAGATCGAACGGTCCGCCGAGATCGCTGCCAGTTTGCCGCTGCTGGCGCAGGCTGCCCCGCATGTTGCGCATGTCGCGATACGCAACGTAGGCACATTCGGTGGCAGCGTCGTGATGGCGGATCCGGCGGCGGAATGGCCTGCATGCTGCGTTGCGCTCGACGCGTCCTTCGTCATCTCATCAAGAACCGGCAGCCGCCGCGCGCAAGCCCGCGAATTCTTCAAGGGGACTTATGCTACCGATCTCCGCCAGAACGAAATATTGACGGAGATCGAATTCCCGGCGTCCGACTCCGGCCATCGCAGTGCTTTCCTGGAACTGGTTCGGCGGCGGGGCGATTACGCGATCGTCGGCGTGGCTGC
>DATFWO010000195.1:0-6294 GCA_035259205.1 Burkholderiales bacterium
GCTCGAGACACTGCCCGATCCCACTCCCGGCCCGGACGACGTGCTGATTGCCGTTCGTGCCGCCAGCGTGAATTTCCCCGACCTTCTCGTCATCGCCGGCACCTATCAGAACCTTCCGGCCACACCCTTCGTGCCGGGCAAGGATCTGGCCGGCACCGTGACGGCGGTCGGCACCAACGTTTCCACCGTATCGCCCGGGGAGCGCGTGACGGCGCAGATCGAGTATGGCGCGTTCGCGGAACGCGCGATCATTTCATCCCGCAACTGCTACCCGCTGCCGGCGAGGATGAGTTTTGCAGAAGGCGCTGCGATGGGGCTTGTCTATCTCACCGCCCATTTCGCACTGATGGAGCGCGGCGGCTTGAAGGCGGGGGAGATCGTCCTGGTGAACGGCGCCGCGGGCGGTGTCGGCCTCGCCGCCGTGCAAGTCGCCAAGGCGTGCGGCGCAACGGTCGTGGCGAGCGTCGGCAGCGACGAGAAGGCGGCCCTTGCGCGGGCGAACGGCGCGGATCACGTCGTGCGGACCGACGTGGCGGAGCTGCGGGAAGACTTTCGGCGGCAGATCTTTACGGCCGTGGGGCGCGCAGGGGTGGACCTCGTCATCGACCCTGTCGGCGGCGACGTGTTCGATGCGAGCCTGCGGGCCATCGCGTGGTGCGGACGCATCGTCACCGTAGGGTACGCGTCGGGCCGCGTACCCGAGGTGAAGGCGGGTTTGCTGCTGGTGAAGAACATTTCCCTCGTAGGCCTGCAGGTGAGCGACTACCGGGACCGCACGCCCGAAAAATTTAGCCGCGTGCAGCGGGACCTGATCGCTCTCTACGAAGCGGGGAAGCTCAAGCCCCACGTGATGGCGTGTTATCCGCTGGAGTCCTTTCGCGAGGCGCTGCTGGCCGTCGCGGAGCGTCGCGCGCTCGGCAAGGTCGTGCTGGACACCAGCCTTGGACGCAGCGGGACTGATGGAAAGCCGGGCTGAAACCGAAATACTTTCTTAGCCACGGAAACACACGGATGGGCACGGAGCTCTGCTACGGTGCGGCTTGGTCCGCCGGTTCGCTCGTATAATTGCTTGTGCTCTTTCGCTCTCGACATGCTCTTGCCTTGGTTTCCATGTGTGTCCGTGTGATTCCGTGGCCAAGCTCTTCCTTTCAGGAAATTTGAAATGAAACAGGAAGCGCCCTCCCCGCTGCTCGCAGAAGGGGCCAGCCTGCGGCTCGCCGAATCGGTCGCGCGCTGGCGCTATCAGGACCTGCCGCCCGCCGTGGTGCGTGTGCTGAAGGCGTTCCTCATCGACCAGTTGGGCGTGATCGGGGGCGCAGCGCACGCGCCGGGAATTCCGGAGCTGCATCAGCGTCTCACGCGCTGGGAGCGCGACGGGACGGCGACCGCGCTCATTGGCAAGCGGCGGCTGTCGCCGCCGAGCGCGGCCCTCGCCAACGGCGCCGCAGGGCACGCCCTCGATTTCGACGATCAGCACGACCCGGCGCGAGTGCACACCAACTGCGTGACCCTGGCCGTCCTGCTCGCGGCTGCCGAAGACCGGGGCGGGATCGCGGGACCCGATTTCCTGCTCGCCTATGCGATCAGCGCCGAGCTGCACGCACGTTTCGGCCTCGCCTGCTACAACAGCCTGGGCAAGGGCTGGCATCCGACCATGATCTTCGGCACCGTGAGCGCGAGCCTGGCCGCCGGCCGGCTGCTGGGACTCGACGCGGAGCGCCTCAACAACGCGCTCGGTCTCGCGTTTCATCAGGCGAGCGGCTCGGCGCAGAGCATGCGCGATGGCGTGCTTTCCAAGCGCATCGGCGCCGGCTTCGCGGCGCGCGCGGCCGTCCTGGGCGCATTCCTCGCCGCAGATGGCATCACCGGCACGCGGCGGACGCTGGAAGGCAACGCCGGGTTGTTCGAGCTCTACGAGCGTGGCGAAGTGCGGCCGGAGCTCCTGTTCGAGGGATTGGGGCGCGAATGGCGCATCCTGGAATACAGCTTCAAGCCCTACCCATGCTGCCGCTGCAACCATACGGCGATCGGACTCGGCATCGGCCTGCGTGCCGACGGAGTGCATCCGGACAATGTGGATTTCGTCGAAATACGCATGGGAAACGTCAATTGGCTTACCGTGGGCGAAGCGTACGCACCGGAGCGCGACTCCGTGGTGCATGCTCAGTTCAATGCGGCATACGGATTTGCGCGCGCGCTCTCGGATGGCAAGGTCGACCTGCGCAGCTACCAGCAGCCGCGGATCACCGATCCCGCGGTTGCGGCGCTCGCCGCCCGTATCAAAGTGCTCTCGGATCCTGCGATCGAGCCCACCGCCATCGAGCCCGCGCGCGTTACGGTCCGGCTCAAGGACGGCCGCACGCTCGAACGTTCCGCGGATACCATAAAGGGCAGCCCGCAAGAGCCGCTGTCCGAAGGGGACCTCCTCGCCAAGTTCCGCGACTGCCTTGAATTCGGGCTCGGCGCCAGCCGGACCGACACCGACCGCCTGGCGCAGGTCGTGGACGGCCTGGAGCGCAGCGCCGACGCTGCACGCGACATCGTTACCGCGTTCCCGCAGCCAAGCGGCGGGGGTTGATCGTCTTCGCTTTCCGGGATCGGGCTACTTGGACGACCGCCGCCCCTCGGGCGACTCCGAGGACGGCCTTTCTCTGAGGTTGCGTCCGGCGGCAATTGCGGTCTCGAGCTCAGCGGCGTCGACAGGTTTGACGAAGTGGTGGTCGAATCCGGCTTCGGATGCGCGCTCGCGGTCATGCCTCAGGCCATAGCCCGTGAGGGCGATCAGCGCGAGCTGCGAGTGCTCCGGTTCCTGCCTGAGCCTGCGCGCGAGCTCGTAGCCGTCGAGTCCGGGCAGGCCGATATCGAGAAGCGCAACGTGCGGAGCGAACACGGCGGCGCACGGTATGACCTCCGCCGCCTGCGTAATCACTTTTACCTCGTGACCGGCGAGGCGGAGCAGCATGGCGATACTCTCGGCGGCATCCGCGTTGTCGTCCACGACCAGCACGCGCCGGCCGCGTGGCGGTGTCGCGGGCGTGGCCGCGGTCTCCGCACGATCTACGTAGCGCACCGCGTTGATGCACGGTAGAAACACCTTGAAACGGGCGCCCTTGCCCGGCCCTTCGCTGTGCGCTTCGACGCGCCCGTGGTGCAGCTCGACCAGGTTCCGCACCAGGGTCAATCCGAGCCCAAGGCCACCCTCGCGGCGATCGAGCGAGCGGTCGCCCTGCACGAAGAGATCGAAGACCCGCGGCAGCAGGTCGGCCTCGATTCCCAGGCCGTTATCCTGCACGGTAATGACTGCTTCTCCCCGGCGTGCGGCGGCGGAAACTTCGATCCGGCCGCCCTCGGGAGTGTATTTGGCGGCGTTGTTGAGGAGGTTGGCGACGACCTGCCCCAAGCGGACCGGGTCTCCGGACAACCAGATGGGCGGCGCAGTGGGCAGCGAGAGCTCCAGCGTCTGCTTGCGCAGGTCGATCAGCGGGCGCGCGGTCTCGACGCCCTGGGCGATCACCTTGGCAAGCTCCACCTGCTCCTTCTTCAAATTGATCCGCCCCGTGCCGATGCGCGATACGTCGAGCAGCTCATCGACGAGGCGCACAAGCTGCCCGACCTGACGGTCGATCATGTCGCTCGCCAGGGAGAGCTTGGGATCGGGCGGAGCGATCCGGCGTATCACCTGTATCGCGGCCCGGATCGGCGCGAGCGGATTTCTCAGCTCGTGCGAAAGCATTGCAATGAACTCGTCCTTGCGCCGGTTGGTTTCTTCCGCCCCCCTGCGCGCCGCCTCGGCCCGCGCGAGCGCGACGCGCTCTTCCGTGATCTGCCGCGTGCTCTGCTGGAGCTGGTAGAGCTCCACGAAGACCTTGACCTTGCTGCGCAGGACCTCCGGCCGGATCGGCGAGAGTATGTAGTCCACCGCTCCCAGGGAATATCCCTTCGCGGTCTGCATCTCGTCGGCGTAGGCGGTTATGAAGATGATCGGGGTATGGGCGGATCTCTTGTACTGGCGGATCAGCGCAGCGGTCTCGAACCCGTCCATGTCCGGCATGTTGACGTCGAGCAGGATGACGGCGAATTCGCGCCGCAGGAGCTCCGCCAACGCCGCAGAGCCCGAGCGCACCATGACGAGGTTCTGCCCCAGGTCCTCCAGTATCGACTGGAACACCAGCAGCTTCTCCGGCAGGTCGTCGACGATGAGGATATTCGCCTTGTCGCCGCGCTCGGCGGCCTTTACGGTCTCGGCCATCGGCATTCCCCCTGTACGCTCTTCATTTTTTTGGCGCGCGTCTATCTGTACAGCCAGCCGCTCAGCACGGCGAGCAGATGCACGCGGTCGACGGGCTTGGACAGATAGTCCCACGCGCCTGCCTCTATGCATCTCACCCGGTCGCCCTTCATCGCCTTCGCGGTAACCGCGATGATCGGCAGATCCTTGCCGCGCTGCAGCTTGCGGATCTCCTGCGTCGTCGCGATGCCGTCCATCTCCGGCATCATGATGTCCATCAGCACGATGTCGATGCTGGGATCGTTCTCCACCATGCTTATGGCCTCCCGGCCGTTGTTGGCGGACACGATCTCCATCCCCTGCTCGTCGAGCACGGTGGCGAGCGCGAAGATGTTGCGCATGTCGTCGTCGACGATCAAGGCCTTCCTCCCCTCGAGTATGCAGCTAGACGAGTGCAGGTCCTCCAGCGCCTGACGTTCGTCCTGCGACATCGAAGCCGCATTGCGGTGGAGGAAGAAGTAGACGTAGTCGAGCAGCCTTGCGGTCGACCTGGCTTCGCGCAACGCCAGCACTCCCTTTCCGCGCTGCCACTGCGCCGTTCGATCCGGATCGACGGTACCGTATAGCACCACGGGGAGTTGCTGCGTCACGGCGCGTTCCTCCAGCGCTGCGATCACCGCTTCCGGCCGCAACTCGCGCGCATCCTGCACGACCAGGCAATCGATGCTTTCGGTCTCCAGCATCCGGCACGCGTGCTCGCCGCCCTCTGCGAGAAGCACAACCACGTCGGCGGCCCCGAGGCGGGCGACGATCTCGTCGCGTTCTGCGCCGCCGGGCATCAGCAAGGCCACCTGCCTGAGCGGACGCGACAGATACGCCCGCAAGTTCTCGATCGCATGGTCGACCGAATCGCGTGAAGTGAGCGGCTTCCCGATGAATCCGATCGCTCCGGAGTTCAACGCGCGCTCGCGTGCGTCGTCGGTCGATACGACGCACACCGGGATGTGGCGGGTCGCAAGATCCGCCTTGATCCGGTCAAGCACCCGCCAGCCCTGCATGTCGGGCAGGAAGATGTCGAGCGTCATGACTGCCGGCTCGTATTCACGGCTCATGGCGAGCGCGGCGGCGCCGCTGCTCGCGACGATGCCCTTGAATCCCTGCTGCCTTGCTGCATCGAGCAGAACCTTGGCGAAGCCCAGGTCGTTCTCCACGATGAGCAGCACGTCGTCCCCGGGCTTGATCTCGTCGCGGTCGTCGCCGGCTTCGTTGACGAAGGGCAGGCTCGTCTCCAGCTCCAGCGATACCGCCTCGACGGAAGTCGGGGCCGCCGGCTCGCGCGCGGTATCGGGTTGCGGGGTGGCGACGCGCGGCCGGGCGCGCGGGGCCGCATACGACTGCGGCAGGTACAACGTGAAGGTGCTGCCGGCGCCGGGCGCGCTGAAGAGCCTGATCTCCCCGCCGAGCAGCTTGGAGAGCTCGCGGCTTATCGCGAGACCGAGCCCCGTCCCGCCGTACTTCCGGCTGGTGCTGCCGTCCGCCTGCTGGAACGCCTCGAAGATGATGTGCTGCTTGTCGGTCGAGATCCCGATGCCGGTGTCGGTCACGGTGTAGGCGACGACGCGCTCGGCCTGATCGAGCTCCTCGCATTCGGGCGACCAGCCCGAGGTCGCAGGCGCAACGGAGAGTGCGACTTTGCCTGCGTGGGTGAACTTGAACGCGTTGGAAAGCAGGTTCTTGATGATCTGCTGCAGCCGCTTGGCGTCCGTATGCACGGTCTTCGGCAGCGACGGATCCAGGTTGATCTGGAACTCGACTCCCTTCGAATCGGCGATATGCCGGAAGCTGCGCTCCACGTACCGGCCCAGCTCGGCCAGGCGCAGCTCGCTCACGTCCACGGCGACCGTGCCCGACTCGATCTTCGACAAGTCGAGGATGTCCGCGATGAGCGCGAGCAGATCGTTGCCCGACGCGTGTATGGTCTTCGCGAATTCGACCTGCTTCACCGTCAGGTTGCGCTCGGTATTGCGGGACAGCTGGTCCGACAGGATCAGCAGGTTGTTGAGCGG
>DATFWO010000196.1:0-8396 GCA_035259205.1 Burkholderiales bacterium
TCGTAGAAAGCATGCAATACCTTGGCGGCGAGCCGGGCCTGTCCGGGACTGCCGGTAACGGCAAAGCGCTCGCCGCGGCGCGCAATGCCGACGTCCAGCGCGGTCTCGATCTGACGCAGGTTCTCGTCCAGGGCGCCGCACAAAGCGGCGAGCCGCTGGTTGTCGACCGGCTTCAGCACGACCTCGACCGGCTTCACGCTAGGCTTCTGCTGCGACAATTTCCCCCCGGAGCGAGTGCGGGAGCGCGGCGGTGATGGTTACCTCCGCAAACTGGCCGATCAGGCGGCGCGGTCCCGGGAAATTGACCACCCGGTTGTTTTCGGTGCGCCCGGAGAGCTCGGCGGGATCTTTTTTTGCGGGTCCTTCGACCAGCACGCGCTGCTGCGTGCGCAGCATGCCGCGGCTGATGGCCTGGGCCTGCTCGTCGATCAATGCCTGCAGCCGGTGCAGGCGCGCCAGCTTGACCGCCTGCGGCGTCGAATCCGGCAACGCGGCCGCAGGCGTGCCCGGCCGCCGGCTGTAGACAAAGCTGAAGCTCGAGTCGAACTTCACTTCGTCTATCAGCTTCATCGTCGCTTCGAAATCCGCTTCGGTCTCGCCCGGGAATCCGACGATGAAATCCGAAGAGATCGAGATGCCGGGGCGCCGAGCCCGCAATCGGCGAACGATCGATCTATATTCGGTCGCCGTATAGCCGCGCTTCATCGCTGCGAGCACCGCGTCCGAACCAGCCTGGACGGGCAGGTGCACGTGGCCGGCGAGCTGCGGAATGCCCGCGAAGGCGTCGATCAGGCGCTGGCTGAACTCCTTCGGATGAGAAGTCGTAAAGCGGATGCGCTCCAATCCCGGCACCGCGGCGACGTATTCGAGCAGCAGGGCGAGGTCGGCGGCCTCGCCGTCGATGGTGGGAGCGCGGTACGCGTTTACATTCTGTCCCAGCAGGGTAATTTCCTTGACTCCTTGCTGGGCAAGCTCCGCGACTTCGGTGAGCACTGCCTCGAATGGGCGCGATACCTCTTCGCCCCGTGTATAGGGCACCACGCAAAACGTGCAGTACTTGCTGCAACCCTCCATCACCGAGACGAAGGCGCTCGCGCCTTCCACGCGCGCCGGCGGCAGGTGATCGAACTTCTCGATCTCCGGGAAGGACACGTCCACCTGGGGGCGTCCGGTCGCCCGCCGCGCGTCGATCATCTGCGGCAGGCGATGCAACGTTTGCGGCCCGAAGACCAGATCCACGTACGGGGCGCGCGCGACGATCGCCGCGCCTTCCTGGCTCGCGACGCAGCCACCGACGCCGATCAGCACTTCCCGGTTGGCGAGCTTCAGGTGCTTGACGCGGCCAAGGTCGGTGAAGACCTTCTCCTGCGCTTTTTCACGCACCGAGCAGGTATTGAAAAGGATGAGGTCGGCGGCAGCGGGATCCCAGGTCTGCTCCATGCCTCGCGCGGCCTGCAGCACGTCGACCATCTTGGCCGAGTCGTACTCGTTCATCTGACAGCCGAACGTCTTGATGTAGACCTTCACGGGAACGCGAGCGGACCGATCAGCGCGCTTGGGCGCGCTTGACGAGCTCGAGTTCCTCCGGGCGGAGGATGTAGATACGCGAGATCTCGCCGCTCGCCTCCTCGACGTACAACACGCTGGCCCGCTCCGGAAGGACGCCGTGCAATATCGTGCGGTTGTTCTGATCGTAGATGAGCGCACCAGCCGTGAGCCGCAACAGCTTGCCGCCGATCTGGACCACTGGAAATGCCTGTTGCTGGCCTACCAGCTCGCCCAGCTTGCCGTTGGCCGGAAGCATTCTGATAGGCTGGGCGTAAACGGCTGTGGCGAGGGTCCCCGCCAGCGCCAGCGCCACGATCCATCTGACCATCACTTCACGGTAGCACAACGTAATCAAACGCTTCAACGTCAAACCGGCGCGCGGCCATGCCGGCATGGAATCTGGTGGCGAGTCAGGGATTTGAACCCCGGACCAACGGATTATGATTCCGCTGCTCTAACCACTGAGCTAACTCGCCAAGGGAAGCGCGCGAGTCTAAAGAGGCAAGCCCGCTTTGTCAAGTTAAGCTACTGAATCTCCTCTTAATTCTGCCGAAGCCCTGTGCTTGGAGGCCGCCGACCTGAATTCCGGAATGCAGATGCCTCTTGCATATCGTAGAACTTTGTCCCGGGGATAGAATGCGAGGGTGAGTACGCGCAGCGCATTCGACGTCGCCATCGTAGGCGGCGGACTAGTTGGGTTGAGCCTCGCACTTGCCATGCGGCGCAGGGGTCTGCAGGTCGCGTTGATCGAGCCGCAACTCTTGAAGCCCATCCCCCGGGACGATACCTGGGACAACCGCATCTACGCTGTCAGTCCGGGGTCGGCTGCCTTCCTCGAATCTCTGGACGTTTGGCCGGGGTTGCCTCCGGAGCGCATTACGCGCGTCGAAGCGATGGAGATCTACGGCGACGATAGCACCGCTCGCCTCGAGTTCAGCGCTTACGACGCGGGGCTGCGCGAGCTTGCTTTCATCGTGGAGAATCGCCGGTTGCAGCAGGAGCTGTGGCGCAATGTCGATTCGTCTGCGGTGCGGGTGTTCTGCCCCGCGGCTTGCGCGGCGGTCGAATTCGGCGCGCACCATGCGACTCTCACGCTTGCCGATGGCTCCGAAATCGAAGCCCGGCTCGTCGTCGGGGCGGACGGCGCCGACTCGTGGATACGGGAGCAGGCAGGAATAGGCATGACGCCGGCTGCCTACGGTCAGTTTGGGGTGGTGGCGAATTTCTCGTGCGAGAAGCCCCATTA
The DNA here is from genome assembly GCA_035259205.1 of Burkholderiales bacterium. GTDB lineage: Bacteria > Pseudomonadota > Gammaproteobacteria > Burkholderiales > SG8-41 > SG8-41. Next base: position 2,795 of record DATFWO010000196.1, read on the forward strand.
CGGTGTCGCATTTCAATGGTTTCAGCGCGACGCCGTGCTGGCGCTGCTGCCTCTTGCAGGCAACCGCGTATCCATGGTGTGGTCGATCGTTACCGAGCGGGCAGAACGGCTGTTGACGCTTCCGGCCAGCGAGCTCGCCGCGGAGGTTTCGGCGGCGAGCAACCACGCACTGGGCGAGCTTGGGCTCATCACGGCGCCCGTAGCGTTTCCGCTGCGGCTGCAGCGGGTCGCGCAGTTCGTCAAGCCGCGCGTTGCGCTGGTCGGCGATGCCGCACATAATGTGCACCCGCTGGCTGGGCAGGGCATCAATCTCGGGTTTCGGGATGCGCGTGCTCTGGCCGCCACGCTCGAGGTTCGGGAAGCGCGCTACGACTGTGGCGACTACCCGTTGTTGCGACGGTACGAGCGAGCGCGCAAGGAGGATGTCGCCACGCTGCAGTTTACGACCCACGCGTTGCAGAAACTTTTCGCTAATGAGCGTGTCTCGATAGCGAAGGCCCGCAATGCTGGACTGAAGCTCGTCAACCGGCAGCCGCAGCTCAAAAACTTCCTGGTACGGCAGGCAGTGGCCTGAATCGGGGGAAAGCAGGGGAATATGTCACGAATACTGGTAGCAACGATGGCTGCATGCCTGCTGGGGCTGCTGGCGGCGCCAGCGCGTGCCGATGAAGCGGACCTTCGGAAGGCCTTTCAGGCGCGGTTTCCCGAGGCAACAGTGGAAAGCATCACGCGCACGCCGTTCACCGGACTCTACGAAATCGTTTTCGACGGCCAGGTCGTTTACGCCGACGAGAAGCTCAACTACATGTTCTTCGGCAATCTCTACGACATGCGCGGGCGCACCGAGCGCAATCTCACCCGTGACCGCACCGCCCAGCTCACGGCCGAATCGTTGAGCAAGGCGACGGCATCCGCCATCAAGCGGGTGCGGGGTAACGGCAAGCGCACGATCTATACCTTCGAGGACCCGAACTGCGGCTATTGCAAGGCGTTTCAAAAGGAGCTCGCGAAAGTCAACGACGTCACCATCTACACCTTTCTGTGGCCTATCCTCTCGCCTGACTCGGTGGACAAGTCGAAAGCGGTATGGTGCGCCAAGGACAGGGTCAAGGCTTGGGATGACGTGTTGATGCGAGGCGTAGTTCCGCAGAACGACGGCAAGTGCGAGACCCCGCTCGAGAAGAACAAGGAGCTCGCGCAACGTTTCGGCGCGCGCGGCACGCCGGCCGTATATCTGGCCGACGGCAGGCAGATCGGCGGGATGGTGCCGGCCGACAAGATCGAAGAGGCATTGAGCTCGGTTCCGGCAAAGTAGCGGCCCGTCGAGCCTGATCGCCGACACGCCGCTGGTCGAGTTTGTCGACCGGCAAACTCGCGGCCTGCGGGCCATGTCAACAGTTGTGGACGGCCTGCGTTACGTGAGCATGGCCGCCGTCCCTGCATGGAGTGCGTTTCCTGCATCGTCGTGCCGAGGCAGGCCTGCCGCACAGCAGCGCCTTGCCTTTGCGTTGTGCATCTCTGCGGTCGCGCATGGCTGGCTGCTCTCGGGCTTACGAGAAGCGCCGCACCTGCCGTTTTCGCGAGAGTCGCGGATAGAGGCGCGCATCGACGCCCGGGTGACCGGCCAGGGAGCGGATCGGATTGACATTGCACCGTCTGCGATGCCTGCGGAAATGCCCGCGGAGCGCTCCGTGAGCGCGTCCGCCGCCGCCGCTACGGGACGCGTGCTTGAGCCGAACCGCAGGGCGCTCGCGCCCGTCGATTCCAACTGGTACACGGCCCACGAGCTCGATTCCTATCCGCGTGCGCTCGGCCCGATAAGAATCGCTTACCCCATGGCTTTGGGAGAAGCACGTGTCGCTGCGCGCGTGCTGCTCTGGCTGCGGATCGATGAGCACGGCGAGGTTTTCGATGTCAGGGCGGGCGAGGCCGACACTCCCGAGAGGTTGATTGAGGCCGCCCGCGCCGGTATTGCAGCGGTCCGGTTCGCGCCCGCCCGCAAGGACGACCGCGCCGTCAAAAGCAGAATACAGATAAGCATCGATCTCGAGGCTGCCGGCGAGCAGTAACCGCCGCTGTTTTTCTACTGCGTCGTGGTCCCCCGGTCCTGAATCCCGAAACTGTTGGGGAGCAAGACCCACATCCGCAAGGGTTGTTTCATGCGCCCCGCCTCGCGTGCCGCCTCCTCGCCGAAGCCCCAGAAGAAATCCGCGCGCACCGCACCGCGGATCGCGCCTCCGGTATCCTGCGCCAGCATGAGCTGATTGAGCGGGCGGTTGCTCAGCGGCCAGGTCGTCGCTATGTAGACCGGTGCGCCCAGGGGCACGAAGCGGGCATCCACCGCGAGGCTGCGCCGGGCGGTGAGCGGCACGCCCAGTGCCCCGGGCGGGCCCGGAGTATCGGCAGGCAACTCGCGAAAGAACACGTAGCTCCCATTCTGGTTCAGCAGCTCGGTCAATCGTTCCGGATTGGCGCGCGCCCATTCCTTGATGCCCTGCATCGATGTCTTCTCGAGGGACAGCTCGCCGCGGTCGACCAGCACTCTACCGATCGAACGGTAGGGGTGACCGTTCTGCTCGGCATAGCCGACGCGTATCGTTACCCCCGAGTCGAGCGCGATGCGTCCGGAACCCTGGATCTGGAGGAAAAACAGATCGACGGGATCGTCGACCCAGGCAATTTCCTTCCCGCTGACCCCGGCGCGCCCTTGCTCGATCTGGGCGCGATCGAAGTACGGCACGACCCGCCTGCCCTCGACCCGTCCGCGCAGGCGCATGCCCTTCAATTCCGGATAGAGCTCGGCGAGATCGATCACGAGGAGATCGTCGGGCACGCCGAACACCGGGAAACGGTAGCGCGCACCGGGTTTGCGGCTGCCCCGCAGCAGCGGCTCGTAGTAGCCCGTGATCAGGCCCTCCTCGGTTCCGTCCGCGTTGAGCACCTGGAACGGCGTGAGGTTGGCTTCGAAGAAACGGCGCGCGGTATCGCGATCGGGAACTGCCATGCTTGCCGCCACCGAGCAGATGTCCCGCCACGCTTCCTGCTTGCCGAGCGTGCGGCAGCTCATGACGAAGGCGTCCCATGCCGCTGCCGGGTCTTCTGCCTGCCAGTCGGGAAGATCGAGCCAGGCGGCCCTGCGCAGTGCGCCCGGTTCGGCGGCTGGCGGCGGCGCCACCCCGCCGGTGGGCGGCGCCTTCAGGGGAGGCGCAACTTTGGGCGGTGCCGTCGAGGCGGGAGGCGGGGGCTTGGGGGCGGGCGTTTCACAACCCGCCAGGGACAGCGCGAGCGCGAGAAGGAGCGTCGGCGCAGCGCGCATTTGGATTCGAGGAGAGGGTCCGCTAGAGTGAAGCATCGAGATGCTGACCGTAGCCGGTATCAGCCGGTTCCAGTACACCTAGATGGACGCGCTATTGTGGCTGCTGCTCGAGGCAGGGGCTGCGCTCGCCCTGCTGATCTTCATCGTGTGGTGGACCATGCCCCGCCGAAACAAGGCACGCGACGAGGACAGCGGAACGGACTCGCACTGAACGGTTTCAAGTTTGAAGTTTCGAGTTGCAAGCTACAATTTTCATGCGTCTGACACCTGAACCTAGAAACTCGGAACTCGAAATCGTCAATGCAACACACGCGGCATGGAGAGCGTGAATTCGGGGATCGTCGCATCGAACTCGACACCGTCCTCCGCCACCATCTGGTAGCTGCCGCGCATCGTGCCCACCGGCGTGGCGATCGCAGTGCCGCTGGTGTATTCGAAACTCTCGTTCGGGCGCAGCCGCGGCTGCTCGCCCACAACGCCCTTGCCCCGGACCTCCTGCACCTGATTGTTCGAATCGGTGATGATCCAGTGACGGCTGATGAGCTGCGCCGGTACCGAGCCGGTGTTGGCGATCGTGATCGTGTAGGCGAAGACGAAACGGCCCTTGTTGACGTCGGACTGCTCGGCAATGAACGTCGTGCGGGCCGTAACCTTGATCTCGTACTTGTTGGTCGCCATGTCACCGATTCTTTATCATTTCGACCGCGCACGCAAGCAAGCGTCACCGCACGGGAACGGGTACAATTCCCGCGTCACAAAACGCGGGCCCACGCATGACTTACCGCATCGCCCCGAGCATTTTGTCCGCAGACTTCGCGCGGCTCGGTGAGGAAGTCGAGAAAGCGGTAGCGGCCGGGGCCGACCTCGTGCATTTCGACGTGATGGACAATCACTACGTGCCCAATCTCACGGTAGGCCCGGCCGTGTGCGAGGCGATCCGGCCCCTCGTCAAGGTGCCGATCGACGTGCACCTCATGGTGAAGCCGGTGGATCGCATCGTTCCGGATTTCGCCAAAGCGGGCGCCGACATTATTTCGTTTCACCCCGAAGCGTCCGAGCACGTCGACCGCACGATCGGCTTGATCAAGGAGCAGGGGTGCAAGGCGGGGCTGGTATTCAACCCCGCCACTCCGCTGACCTACCTCGAGCACGTCCTCGACAAGCTCGATCTCGTCCTGATCATGTCAGTGAATCCCGGATTCGGCGGACAGAAATTCATTCCCGGGGCGCTCGGGAAGCTCACCGCCGTTCGGGAGCGCGTGAAGGCGGCCGGGCGCGACATCTGGGTCGAGGTGGATGGTGGAGTCAAGGTGGACAACATCAGGAACATAGCGCGTGCCGGCGCCGATACCTTTGTGGCCGGATCGGCGATCTTCGGCACGAAGAATTACAAGGCCACCATCGCCGCGATGCGCGCCGAGCTCGCCAAGGCATAGGCGGGCTGGATTGGTTCGAACATGAATCGGCAGTTCCCGCTGGTCGTCAAGGCGGTCATGATCGATCTCGACGGCACGCTCGCGGACACCATACCCGACCTCGCCGTGGCAACGAACCTGATGCTGCGCGAGCTCGACCGTCCCGAGCTCGACGTTGCGCTCGTCCGCACCTTCGTCGGCAAGGGGATACCGAATCTCGTCGGACGGGCGCTTTCCGGCAGGCTCGACGGCGAGACGGCCCCTGATCTCCTCGCCCGGGCGATGCCGATATACGAGCGCTACTACACGGAGGTGAACGGCCGGAATGCCACGCTCTATCCGGGCGTCATGGAAGGTCTTGCAGCGCTGCGCGCCGCGCAATTCCCGCTGGCGTGCGTCACCAACAAGTCCGGAAAATTCACGCTGCCGCTGCTCGACCATCTGGGACTGTCCTCGTACTTCGCGCAGGTCGTGGCGGGGGACACTCTGCCGCAAAAGAAGCCCGATCCGGCGCAGCTCCTCTACGCCTGCCGGAATTTCGCGGTAGCGCCGCACGAAATGCTTTTCGTGGGTGACTCGGTGAACGACGCGCAGGCCGCGCGCGCGGCGGGCTGTCCTGTTTTCTGCGTGACCTACGGCTATAACGAGGGCCGGGACGTGCGGGAACTGGATGTTGATGCTATAGTCACCTCCCTCCTCGAAGCCGCGAGGTTGGTAGTCAGGATAGCCTAGCAAGCGAGGCGATTTCGTTTATCCAGAATTCAGTCATGCACCGCGCAGACCACGGAAGGAACGCATGGACGATTGCCGGGCGCCGTTGGCGTCGCCGGCTCCGTTCGTCCGGACACTGGCGGGCGCGTTGATTCGCGCC
>DATFWO010000197.1:0-6115 GCA_035259205.1 Burkholderiales bacterium
CCGCCGTTATCTGGATGTTGCCGGCATCCCCTGCGCCGGCCGATACACTGCTGATGGCCGCCTTGTCCGTAAGCACGATGCTGTCCGCAGCGAGCGCAATGTTGCCGCCCTTTTTTCCGTTGACGCCCGTCGCCGTCGAAAATCCCGTGAAATCCGCCTGCGACAGAGCGGGGCTGGCCGAGTCGCGAATGCCCGTAATGACGACGGTGCTCGCGCTGATCGAAAGATTCCCGGCGTTGCCCGATCCGTTGAGGGCGTTGGTGAAGATGGTCGACCCGCTGCTGAGCTCGAGGCGGCCGGTTTGGACCGTCACACTGCCCGCGTCTCCCTGGGCGAACGTCGCGGCCACGATGCTGGCGCTGTCGACGAGCTGTATGTTTTTCGAGGCGACCTGCACGGTCCCGCCCCTGCCGTTGCCGAACGTGTTGGCGAAGATGCCGGTGAATACGTTGGGCGTCCTGGAGCCGGTGATGGAGATGTCCCCGTCGACATTGACCGCCAGCGCGCCGGCTGCTCCGCGCCCGAACGTCGAGTTCGAAATGCTGGAGTTGGCGCTCATCGTCAGACTCTGGGCGTTCACCGAGAGCGCGCCGGTGCCGCCGGGCCCGAAGGTGTTCGCGAAGATGCCGGTAGCGATGTTGGGATCTTTCGAGCCTGACAGCGTGATGCTGCCGGCGTTGACGTTCAAGTTCCCGCCCTTGCCCGTTCCGAACTGGTTGAACTGCCCCGAAAACAAGCCCGTATTGAAGGAAGAGTTGGCGCCGGACACGACCAGATTGCCGGCGGTCAGATCGAAATTGCCACCGGTGCTCGGGCCGTCCGTGCGGGCGATAATCGATCCGTCGTCCGACACTTCCACAGTGCCGGCATTGATCGTCAGGTTGCCCGGCGCACCGGTGCCGGCCGAGCCGCCGCTGATGAATGAGCCGTTCGTGACCTTCAGCTTGCCGGCGGTCACCCGCGCATCGCCCGCACGACCGGTGCCGAAGCTGAAGTGCAGCACCTCCGCCCCGTTGGTGAAGACCGCGTCGTCCTTTATTCGCACGTCGATGCCCACCGCAGCCCCATTGCCGGCACCGTTCGTGTTCGCATTCAGGAAAGCGTTGTCGACCATCAGCCGGCCGCCCCGGATGAGCACCGTGCCCGCGCCGGCGACGCTGCTCGTCGTCACGTTGGCTCCCTCCGAGAGTTGAATCTGTCCGAGCCGCGCAAACGTGCCCGTGTCGAGATCGAGCGCCTGACCCGCCGCGCTCGGAACGACTTCTCCGGCCGAAGCTACGCTCGCGATCTGGACCAGTCCGTTCTGAGACCGCAACGTGCTTCCGACCAACTGCACGTCCCCGCCGATAACGGAAAGCGTTTTACCCTGCGGCACCGCGAGCACGGTTCGGTCGAACGATATTGCGGCCGGGCTCGGATTGAGGAATCCGAAAGCCGCCGGAGGCGCCACCGTGAGCGCGCTGGCATTTTGCAGGTTGGCTTGAAAGGTGCCGCCGTCCGCCAACCGCAGGTAGTCCGCGGTACTGACGTGGAACGATCCGCTCACATCCAGCACGGCGTTGGGACCGAACATGAAGCCGCTCGGATTGAGCAGGTACAGGTTCGCTCCGGCAATGCTGGATCGCAGGAGGCCGTCGACGAACGAGCGCTCCCCGCCGGTGACCCGGCCCAGAATGTTCGAGATCGGGCCAGCCAGGCTGTTCGTGAAGGTCGCGCTTTCGGTGCGCTGTATGTTGAACTGGCCGAAGCTGTGAAACAGATTCGGTCCCCGGATCTGTCCCATAGTCGAGTCGATGGTGAAGTTCGGCCCAACCAGCGCCTGCTTCGGGCCGAGACTTCCGTCGAGCGTTATCTGAGCGCGGGATTCGCCGACCAGGGCGCAGTGCGCGACGGCGAGGGCAAGGATGAGCAGGCTGATGACTCGCCACCGGCCGGCGTGCATGGCTTGCTTGCCCGTCACTAATATCTCCCATCCCCCGCCAAGCTCGCCGCAAAGGATCGGCGTCAAGCCCGATTCTTGCGCACGACCGGTCTTGACGCCCAACCCGGATGCAACCAGGCAGGCGGAACGCCCCGCGACACTGCTCCCCGTGACTTGCCTGAATACGGGGATGCAACCCACGTCGATACCGGATAGCTGATTGTCATGCCGGGCGGTGAGCGAGGTCAAGGCTCGATTCAGGCCGCACGCGGCTGGATGAGCGAGCCGGTAACGAACGCTGGCCTGAACATCCCGATCATGTCCCACTGCCCCCGCGAGCGCGTTGCGATGCTGCTTTTCCATGATCTGGACGCCGGCGCATCGCCCGCCGCGCAATTGATCCGGATGTGACTACGCCGCAGTTCCTGCAGGGATGACGGGCGAGGGATGAGGGATGAGGGATGAAGGATGAAAACATGCGAGACAGAGAACGCCGCGGCCGTTTACCATTGAGCGATGGCACACCGGATACGACACTCGGTGGCATGGATATCGAAGCCGGGTGGGATCGGGCTGGCACGGTCGTGTCCTGCGCTGCTCGCCTGTTTCGTAAGCCCGCTTCTCCTCCCCGACATCGCTGGCGCGCAATCCTACCCGGTACGACCGATCCGAATACTGGTCGGCTTCACCGCGGGCGGCGCCACCGACCTGTCCGCGCGGTTCCTCGCCCAGAAGCTGTCCGAGACGGTAGGACAGCAGGTCGTGGTGGAGGACCGGCCCGGCGCGGGCAGCATGCTCGCCGCCGAATCCGTCGCGCGCAGCGCCCCGGACGGATACACGATGCTGGTCGCGAACGTGACCATCGCGATGCCGTCCATGTTCGCGAAGCTCTCGTTCGACGTGCGCAAGGATCTGGCGCCGGTTACCCTGGTGGGATTCGGGCAGCTGACCCTGGTCGTGCATCCTTCGCTGCCCGTAAAATCGATCAAGGATCTCGTCACCCTCGCCAAACGCAAGCCCGGAACGCTCAACTACGGATCGGCGGGGACGGGAGCTTTCACCCATCTTGCGATGGCGCTCTTCGAATCGATGACGGGTGCGAGGATGGTTCACGTTCCGTACAAGGGCAGCACGCAGGCATCGTTCGGCGTGATCACGGGTGAAGCGCAACTCCTGTTCAGCTCGCCGGCCGCCGTCATCGGCCAGGTCAAGGAAGGGAGGCTGCGCGCGATCGGCGTTTCCGGCACCACGCGGAGCGCGATACTGCCCGATGTGCCCACGATCGCAGAGGCCGGCGTCCCCGGCTACGATGCGACTTCCTGGTACGGCATGCTGGCGCCCGGCGGCACGCCGCGGCCGGCGATAACCAGGCTGAGCGAGGAAAGCATCAAGGCGCTCGGCACGCCCGATCTCAGGGAGCGGCTGCTGGTTCAGGGCATAGATCCGGCGAAAGGCGGCGTCGACGAGTTCGCCGCCGTGCTCAAGGCGGAAATACCCAAGTGGGAAAAGGTCATCAAGGCAGCGGGGATACCCCCGCAATGAATGCGTCCCGGATAAAGCGTCCCAGATGAACCGTCCCAGATAAACCGTCGCAGAGCGAGTACTAGCACACGCTGTAGCTGGGACGCCCTATCTGAGACGTAGTACCTGAGACGTAGTATCCGAGACGCGGTATGTGGGACGACCTATCTGAGACGCGTTATCTGAGACGCGTTATCTGAGACGCGTCACCTGGGACGCCGTAACTGAGACGTGTTTTGACAGTTCGAAGGGAAAATCATGGGTTCTCGCTACCAGACTGCCCGCGTCGGTGATATCGACATCCACTATGATCTCGCGGACTACACGGTGCCGTGGCGCGAGACGCCGCCGGAAACGTTCCTCCTCTATCACGGCTACGCGCGCAACATGCACTTCTGGCGGCCGTGGGTGCCGCTGCTCGCCGCGGATTACCGGGTGTTGTGGTTCGACGCCCGCGGCTGCGGCGAAACCACCAAGCCGCCTCCCGGCAGCCGGATGTCTTTCAGCCAGCTCGCCGGCGACGCCATCGGTCTGATGGACAAGCTCGGGATCGAGCGCGTGCACTGGGTAGGCGAATCTTCAGGGGGAATCGTCGGCATGACCGCCGCGCTCGAGCATCCCCACCGCCTTTCGACCTTGACCCTGTGCGATACGCCGTTCAGGCGCTCGGCGAACATCGCTACGACCTACACGCTGGGCGAACCCACCCGCGCGGCCGCGTTCGATAAGTACGGCGTGGGCGGCTGGTGCCGACAGACGCTGTCCTATCGGATCGACACGACCAAAGCCTCGCCAGCGCTGTGCGAATGGTATATCGAGCAGATGGATCGAACCCCGAAACATTGCGCGGTCGCAATGGACGAAGCGGTCGCCGCAGGCGACGTCTGGCCGCGTCTCCCGGAGATCAAGACGCCGACCTTGATCCTCTCGGGAGCGAAGAGCCCGATCGCCCAGGAAGCGGAAGTCAAGGCGATGCAGCAGCGGATGCCGGCAGCAAAGCTGGTCGCCTTTGAGGGCTATGGACACGGCGTCAACATGACGGCGCCCGACCGGTGCGTCGGCGAGGTCCGGAGGTTTGTTGCCGAGCGGCAAAAAGCTGCAGCGTCGGCTTAACATCCCCGGGGTAAGCGTCATGGAAGATGCCGAATTGATCCGCCGCTCGCCTTCGGGCGGACGCCGAGACTTCATGAGAATCGGCGCCATCGCGGCCGCGATGAGCGCTTTCAGGAGCAGTGCATGGGCGCAGGGCAGCCGGGGTTCGATCGACATCCACGCCCACTGGTCGCCCGAGCCGTACATCAAGCTCGTGCTGGCGGCCGGCCGCACCACGCGCATTCCCGGCAAGCCCATCGATCCCCGCATGTACGATCTCGACCAGCGTCGCAAGTGGATGGATGAGCGTGGGGTGCGGATGAACGTCCTCACCCTTTCGGGCAGCATGCCGTGGCAATGGGCTAAGCCTGACGAGGCGATTCAACTTGCGCGCGCCGTCAACGACGCCGCCGTCGAGGCACATACGGCGTTCCCCAGCCGTTTCATTGCGGGAGCCGCCGTGCCCATCCGGGATCCTGCGGCAACGCTGAACGAGCTGAACCGGATTGCAGGCAAGCCCGGTATCCGGGCGGTCGGCCTGCCGAACTCGATCGAGGGCCGCGACTACCTCTTCGAGCCGGAGTACATGCCGTTCCTGGCCCGCTGCGAGGAACTCGGTTACCCGCTGCTCTTTCACCCCCTCGACGGGGAGCCCAATCATTACGGCGGCAAGGAGCGGCTGGGAGGACCGAATTTCATCTACAACACGCTGGGATTCCCCTTCGAGTCCGCCACCACCGCTGCCAAGTTCATCTTCTCCGGCCTGCTCGACCGGTTTCCGAAGCTCGATGTGGTGCTGCCCCACTCCGGCGGCTGCTTCCCGTACATTGCCGGACGGATCGAGCACAGCATCGCCAAGGGCGCCGTCGCGACGAAGCTGAAGCTGCCGGTCAGGGAATACATGCGGCGCTTCCACTATGACTCGCTCGCCTACTATCCGGAGACCCTGCGGTTCATGATCGACTTGCTGGGATCCGATCGTATCGTCATCGGCACGGACATCTTCGCCACCATGGACGTCGCCTACCCCAACGCGCTGGTCGACAGCCTGAAGCTGCCCGCACCCGATCACGAGCGCATCATGTGGAGAAATGCGGAACGGCTGTTTCACCTTGGATGACGCGTTGCTCCGAGCACGCCGAAGTCGGAAGGAAACGCAGGTTCGTCCTTCCGCCTTCCGCCTTGCACTTCAGAGCCCGACCGCCCCCTCGTACTTTTTCTTCATCGCCTCGGCCGGCAGATACTTTTCTTCCAGTTCCCTCATCTTCTGGAAGCCCGCGAACTGATGGTAGGCGCCCATGGGATGCTGCTTCAATTTCTTCTGGAAATCGATCTCGGCCTGCGCGCCGCGCGCCTTCAGGTCGACCGCGTAGTCCCAGGTCGCCTGCATCGTCGCGCGCAGGCCCGCGAGCGAGACGTGCATGGCCTTGTAGCCCATCTCCGCGAAGTCCTCGAACGTCGCCTTCGATTCGTCCCACCTGAGATTCGCCGAATAGTTGAGGTAGAGCGGCAAGCCGGGGAAATCGCGGCGCACCTCCTGCGCGAATCTTCTGGGGTATTCGAGATCGGCGGTGGGGAATT
>DATFWO010000198.1:0-5058 GCA_035259205.1 Burkholderiales bacterium
GGACTACGCCGCCGCGCGCCGCCGGCTCATCAGGAGCGGGGAAGCGTGGAAAGAGATGCCTCCGGCGGGCGACGTGAGGAACTACCCGGGCGCGGCTGCGCTTCCGGAGCCCGCCCTTGGCGAGCCGGCTCCGCTTGCCGACACTTCGTACGCCTGCGCCGTCGATGCCGCCGGCAACGCGTTTTCGACCACTCCGAGCGATGGATCGAGCGCGACGCCCGTTATCCCGGGCACGGGCTTGTGTCCCTCTTCGCGCGGCTCGCAGTCGTGGACGGATCCCTCGCATCCGGCGGCGCTCGCTCCCGGCAAGCGGCCTCGGCTCACGCCCAATCCAGCGCTCGCGTTACGCGACGGCAAGCTATATATGCCCTTCGGCTCGCCCGGCAACGACATACAGCCGCAGGCGATGCTGCAGGTGTTTCTGAATATCGTGTTGTGGGACATGGATCCGCAATCCGCGGTGGAAGCGCCCCGCTTTTCGACCTACAGCTTCCCATCATCGTCCGAGCCGCACGCGTACCATCCCGGCCGTCTCAACCTGGAGAGCAGGATCGATCGCTCCACTGTCGACCAGCTCGCCGCACTGGGGCACACGGTGGCGCCGTGGAGCGAGATCGAGTGGCGCGCGGGTGCGGTGTGCGCCATCCGGGTGAATCCCGAAACCGGTTTGCTGGAAGGCGCGGCAGACCCGCGCAGGCCTTGCTACGCGCTTGGCGTCTGAGCGCACAGCGGCAACGCGAAGGTCGCCAAGCGTACGCGAAGGTGAATCAACAGCTTTGACGCGAAGGCCGCAAATCCGCGAAGGGATAACTCATGCATTGTTTTCCTTTGCGGATTAGCTTCGTTGGCATCGAGGCTTTTTGTTCCCTACGCGGCTTCGCGTCCTTTGCGTCGAAGCCCTGTTTGATTGCCTGGGCACTCGCGTCGGGTCTCGTGGCTGCACAGGCCTACCCGACGAAGCCGATCCGCATGCTTGTCGCCCAGGCCGCGGGTGGGCCCACCGACGTCGTAACGCGCCTTTATGCGAGCAGGCTATCGGAGCTGCTGGGACAGCAAGTGGTGGTCGACAATCGCCCGGGAGCGGGCGGCAGCATTGCGTGCGACGTGGTGGCGCATGCACCCACCGACGGCTATACGCTGTGTTCCGCGGCAAACGGCACCGTGGCGATCTCGCCTAACTTTCTCAAACTCTCCTACAGCGTCGCCAGGGATCTCGCGCCGGTCGCGCTGATCGGCAACAGCCCGCTCGCGCTGATGGTGTATCCCGGGCTGCCCGCCAATTCGGTCAAGGAGCTGATCGCTCTGGCGAAAGCGAAGCCCGGGACGATCAACTTCGCATCGTCCGGGCAGGGCGGCACTGGACATCTCGCCGGCGAGATGTTCAAGATGATGGCAGGCATCAATATCATCCACGTACCCTACAAAGGAGCAGCACCTGCGCTGGTGGCGGTCACGGCGGGCGAGAGTCAGATGCTGATATCCGGATTGTCCTCGGGACTTCCCTTCATTCGATCGCGGCAGGTGCGCGCCCTCGCCGTAACCAGCCGCGAGCGCCTGCCCGTGGTGCCCGACGTGCCTGCGGTGGCCGAGACCGTTCCGGGCTACGAGGCGGGTTCGTGGTACGCCGTCCTCACGCGAGCCGGCACGCCGCGCGCGATCATCGAGCGGCTCAATCGCGAGTCGGTCAAGACGGTCACCGCGGCGGATATCCAGGCGAAGCTCATCGCCGCCGGCGTCGACCCCGAACCGCTCTCGCCCGAACAATTGGGCGCGAAGATACGCGAGGAAACCGAGCGCTGGGGCCGCGTAGTCAGAGCGACCGGGGTGACAGCACAATGACGCCGGATAATTTCACGCGCGGGCATCAGACCAAACGCCATGATGCGGCGGCACCGCGCGCGCCGGCTCTAGGCCCAATGGCCGATCAACCATCGAGGGCCTGCTGCTAGAATCGAGAACACTCCATCTTTTTCCTCAGCAGCGCGTCCGCAAGCACAGAGGAGAGCGCCATGTCCATACAGAAAGTGCCGAACGCTGACCTCGCCTATTACCTGGCTTCCTACGACAAGGACGGGCGCGAGCGCGCCGACGACCCCGATGGCTTGATGAGCGACGTGATCGCCCGCGCTATCGCGCAGGAACCGGTTACGGACGCCTTCGTCATCAGCCACGGCTGGAAGGGCGACGTGCCGGCCGCAATCGATCAGTACGACCGCTGGATCGGTGCGATGGCGGGCTGCGCGGCCGATCGGCAGGAGATCCGCCAGCTGCGACCGGGGTTCAAGGCTCTCCTCGTCGGATTTCACTGGCCCAGCCAGCCGTGGGGCGACGAGGAATTCGGCTCGGGCGCGGCATCTTTCGCCGCGCCTGCCGCTGCCGGACCGGGCGCAGCGGCGACGTCGGCTGACGCTATGATGAGAAAACTGGTCGAGAGCTACGCCGACCGCATCGCCGACACGGCGCGCGCGCGAGAGGCGATTCGAACGATACTTACGAGTGCGATGAACGCCGGGCCAGGCACGAAATCACTCCCGCCGGAAGTGGCCGCGGCATACCGGGTCCTGAACGAAGAGGCGAAGCTCGGCAGCGATGGTCCGGCCGGAACGCCGGGCAGCGACCGCGAGCCGTTCGACCCGGATCGCGCATTCAAGAACGCTCAGAACGCTGCGGCGGGCCCCGGCGCCGGAGTGGCTTCCTTTGGCGGCTTCGGCTTTTCCGCCTTGCTCTCCCCGCTGCGCCAGCTCTCCTTCTGGAAGATGAAGGACCGCGCGCGCACACTTGGAGAGTCTGCCGGCCATGGACTGGTCCAGAAGATGATGAAGGCGGTGCCGGCCGGCCGGGAGGTCCGCTTCCATCTCATGGGCCACAGCTTCGGGTGCATCGTCGTCTCCAGCATGGTCAATGGGCCCAACGGGGCTGGCGCACTCCCACGACCGGTCAACTCGTTAACCCTGGTCCAGGGCGCGACGTCGTTGTGGGGCTATTGCGACAAGATTCCGAAGACCAGCAAGCCCGGCTATTTCAGGAAGATCATAGAGGGGAACAAGGTTTCCGGCCCGATAGTTACCACGCAGTCGAAGCTGGACACGGCTGTCGGAAAGTTGTATCCGCTTGCGGCCGGCGCGGCGCAGCAGGTCAGCTTCGCCCCGGGAGAGCTTCCGACGTACGGCGGGCTCGGTGCGTTCGGCATACAGGGCACCGGCCTGACGCTCCACGACCTGGCGATCGGCGATGCTGCGCACAAGTACAGCTTCCAGCCCCGGCACGTGTACAACCTCGAATGCTCCGGGGTCATCAAGGACGGCTCCGGCCCCTCGGGCGCGCACAGCGATATCGCCAAGCCGGAAGTGGCGCACGCGATGTGGGAGGCCGTGAAGGTGTCGTAGTTGCACGGGCGGATAGATGCCGACGGACCAGGCGAAAATCGTTGCGAACGGAATCAACGGTGCGACCGGCCAGTATGACTTCGCCCCGAGGGCGCTCGCGGAGATCGCCCGCGCGCTGAAAGGGATACCGCCCGACGCAGCGGAAAAAGACCACGTCGTCACGCGCGGCAAGAAGCTGCAACAACCCGCGTTCACCCGCGCGCTGCCATTCGGCGTGCCCCCTGACAACATCGCACGCGCGGGCTGGGCGGTCGTCTTCCACAAGGATGAGAAGCCCGCAGTACGCCAGAAGCTCTCCCGGCTGATCGACCTCCGCCGCCGGCAGGTTGGCGACGACGCGCGAGTCAAGGAGCTGACCTACAATCCCGGCGAAAACGCCACCGAGTGGCTCAAGCGGCACGATGCGAGCTGGCACAACGTCGAGCCGACCAAAATACCCTACTACCTCCTGTGGGTCGGCTCGCCCGCCCTGATGCCTCTCGAAGTCGCGCACGAGATCGACTCCGACTACTGTGTCGGGCTGCTCGCTTTCGACACGCCCGAAGAGTATGCCCAGTACGCGAAGAGCGTCGAGGAATACGAAACGGCGACGGCCGTTCGCAATACCCGGGAAGTGGTTTTTTTCGGGACCCGCCATCCTTTCGATCAGGCAACGGTACTGAGCGCGGACTGGCTCGTCACGCCGCTCGCGGACGGGATGGCGGCGAGCGGCAGCACCCCAGCGGAAAAATCGGTCGCCGAGCAGCTCGGCTTCCGGCGCCGCAAGCTGCTCGGGGACGGCGCGACACGGCAGGCGCTGCTGCAGATACTCGACGGCGCGGGCTCGACGCCGTCGCTCCTCTTCACCGCGAGCCACGGCTTGGTGTGGCCGAACGGCGACGCGCGCCAGCTTGCCGCTCAGGGAGCGTTGCTGTGCCAGGACTGGCCGGGCTTCGGCGGCGTGGGACCGGCCCATTACGTCACCGCGGCCGACGTGCCGGACACCGCCAGAGTACACGGCCTGATCGCGTTTCATTTCGCGTGCTACGGTGCCGGGACGCCGCAGCGGGACCTCTACTTCTTCGAGCGGGGCCAGCAGCCCCCGCCCATCGCGCCGAGCGCGTTTCTCGCCGCGCTGCCGCGCCGGCTGCTGGCGCATCCAGCGGGCGGGGCGCTCGCGTGCATAGGCCACATCGAGCGCGCGTGGGGCTCGTCGATCACCGGCATAGCCGCGAGCCCGCAGATCCGTCAGTTCCAGAACGCCATCGCGAACATGCTCGTGGGCAAGCCCGTCGGCATCGCCGTGCAGGAGTTCAACGACATGAGCGCGACCTTGTCCAATGTGCTCTCGGGCTTGCTCGGGCGCGCATTTCAGGGAGAGCAGGTCGACGACGCCGAGCTCGCGTCGACGTGGATGCAGCGCAACGACGCCGGGGGCTTCGTGCTGATCGGCGATCCCGCGGTGCGCCTGCGCGTGGCGGATCTCGTCTAGTGTGCTGTCCCGTAAACACCGCGCATAAGTAGACGATGCGGAGCTCAGGCACCATCTTTCGGGTTCGCGGCCAAGTCGCCGAAATTTTCTCGAAATCGGCGCCAGACGCGAAGCAAACCACAGCCAGGTTGGACACCTGGCGAGGATTTGCGACAAAGTATGGCGTCGATTATCGTGGAAATTTCACAGGTTTTTACGGGA
>DATFWO010000199.1:0-33054 GCA_035259205.1 Burkholderiales bacterium
GTCAACAAGCCGGTAAATCTGAAGCTGCTGACGCAGCACGCGCAGGCCGCGCTGGCGCGATACCAGGCGTTCAAGCAGCAGCCGCAGCTCGCGCAGCAGCACAAGGTTGCGAGCGCGAACGTCGGCGACTCGCTCGCCGAGAAGATCCGGATGCGGATCGGGTCGCTGCGCAGCTGGCTGCGCCCGGTGATTCGATAGGCGTCGTCAGGGTTGGCCGGCGCCCGAGCCACGGCTGACCGATTACGGTCACACCGTGTTTACTTCCGCTTTTCGAGATCGCCCCACTCTCTTGGCACAAGGAACATCGTGTAAAGACGCTCCTCGGGGCTCCCCGGCTCCGGCTTCCAGTCGTAGCGCCATTCGACGCGCGGCGGGAGTGACATGAGTATCGATTCGGTGCGGCCGCCTGATTGCAGGCCGAAGAGCGTGCCACGGTCGTACACCAGGTTGAACTCGACGTAGCGGCCGCGCCGATAGGCCTGAAACGCACGTTCCCGATCGCCGTAGGGCAGGTTGCGTCGGCGCTCCACGATCGGCAAGTACGCGGGCAGGAAATGCTCGCCGACGCAGCGCACCAATGCGAACGCGCGGACAAAATCAGGCTCGTTCAGGTCATCGAAGAAGATGCCGCCGACGCCCCGCGGCTCGCCGCGGTGTTTCAGGAAGAAATACTCGTCGCACCATTTCTTGTAGCGCGGGTAATAATGGCCGCCGAACGGAGCGAGCGCCCACCTGCAGGTACGATGGAAGTGGCGTGCGTCCTCCTCGTAGCCGTAGTACGGCGTGAGATCCATGCCGCCGCCGAACCACCATACCGGGTCCGAGCCGAACTTCACCGCGACCAGAAATCGGGTATTGAAATGTACCGTGGGAACGTGGGGATTGCGGGGATGCAATACGATGGACACGCCGAGCGCCTGGAACGAGCGGCCTGCAAGATCCGGGCGGGCCGCTGATGCGGCGGGGGGCAGGGCGCCGCCATGCACGTGGGAGAAATTGACCCCGGCGCGCTCGAAGAGCGCACCATCCTCGATCAGGCGGCTGACGCCGCCACCGCCTTCCGGCCGGCTCCATTCGTCGCGCAGAAAGGACTTGCCGTCGAGCGCCGCTAGGTGCGAGACGATCGTTTCCTGCAACTCGACGAAAAACTGCCTTACGGCCTCAACGTCCACTGTCGGTCAGGAATCGTATCACCGCAGAGACGCCGAAGCGCCCAAAAAACTCTTCGCGTTACTTGTCGCCCACGAACGCGTCGTAACCGCGCACGTACGTGCGCTGCATCTGGGCCGGGTTGCGGTTAACGAAGGGACGGCCATACATCGGGTGTCTGAGGCTGCGCACCTCATGCTCGAGCTCGAACAGCCGCGCCCCGTTGTCCGGGTCGACGATGTCCTTGAAGCGATACTGGTCGGGGTTGCTTTCTTCCGTGACCAGGCCGCGCTCCTTTAGGAACCGGTGGGGCGCCGAGAAATCCGCCACGTAGATCGCAATGTGGTGGCCGTCATACGGGGCGATCGGTCCGTCGGTCTCGCGGAAAATCATCACCTGGTTGCGCCCGGCGGGGACAATGGCGGCCGCCTGTTCCGGGGTGACCTTCGCCTTTACACCAAACCCGCGGTGATAGAAGCGCGCGATGCCGGCCGCGGCGCCGCGTGGCACGCTGAGCTCGACATACGGCATGCCGAGCTTCATGTCGCCGAACCGCTCCTGCGGCGCGTAGGCCCGAATATCGTTTCCCCAGGGACAGGTGGTCGCGATATGGCCATTGCGCTCGGCGAACGAGAAGCGCGTTTCGGCGAGTTTCTGTCGCACGCTGGCGAGCCGCGCCTTCAAGGCGTCCAGATCGGGCACGACCACGCCGACGTGCCCCCGCAGCACCTGCGGCGTGCCGCGCGTCGGCAGATGGAACTGCTGGCGTCCCAGGTTGATCCACATGTTGTCGTCGCCGACCGACAGGTACGGATCGCGGGTGAAACCCAGACCGACGACGTAGAACAGTGTCGCGAGACGCTGGTCGTCGATGGTGGTGTTGACGTGCTCCAGGCCGATGATGTTGTCGATGTCGGCGGCAGCGCGGTCGTAGACTTGGTCCATGGTTACACCTCAGTTTGCGGGTCACTTGCGGCGGGCGGCAGGCAGGGCGCGGTGCCCGATGTCGCGCCGATACTGCATGCCCCCGAAGCGGATGCGCCCAACGATATCATACGCGCGCCGCTGTGCGGTCTTCACATTGTGCCCCAAGGCGGTGACGGTGAGCACCCGCCCGCCATTGGTCACCACCTCCGTGCCGTTCAGGGCAGTTGCGGCATGGAACACGTGAAAGTCCGGTTCCGGCTCCGGCAACCCGTGTATCGCCTCGCCCTTGCGCGGCGCCTCCGGGTAGCCCGCTGCCGCCAGCACCACCCCCAAAGCGAACCGCGTATCCCATTCCGCCTCTACCCTGTCAAGGCCGCCCGCGAGCGCCTGCTCGATCACCGTCACGAGGTCGCTTTTCAGCCGCATCATGGTCGGCTGGGTTTCCGGGTCGCCCAGACGGCAGTTGAACTCCAGCACCTGTATCCGCCCGTTCGCGGAAATCATCAGGCCGGCGTAGAGAAATCCGGTATACGGCGATCCTTCCTCCGCCATGCCCGCGAGCACCGGCTGGATCACCTCGCGCAGCACTCTCGCGTGCACGCCAGGCGTCACCACCGGCGCCGGGGAGTATGCTCCCATCCCGCCGGTATTCGGTCCGACATCCCCGTCGAGCAGGCGCTTGTGGTCCTGGCTGCTCGCGAGCGGCAATGCCGCTCGGCCGTCGCAGAGCACGATGAAGCTCGCCTCTTCGCCATCTAGAAATTGCTCGATGACGATCCGGCTTCCGGCCGCTCCCATGCCTCCTTCCGTCAACATCATGTCGACTGCAGCGTGCGCCTGCTTCAACTCGGCCGCGACGATGACCCCTTTACCCGCGGCGAGACCGTCGGCCTTGATGACGATCGGGGCACCCTGACGGTCGACATACTCGTGCGCGGCTCGCGGCTCGGTAAATACGCCGTAGGCCGCTGTGGGAATATTGTGCCGCGTCATGAATCCCTTGGAGAATTCCTTGGAGCTCTCGAGTCGGGCTGCGGAGCGAGTCGGCCCGAAGATCCTGAGACCTGCGGCCTGGAATGCATCGACGATGCCCTCGGAGAGCGGCGCTTCCGGACCCACGACGGTATACGCAATCGCCTCCTTACGGGCGAAGTCGATCAGCTCCGGTATCGTATTGAGCTGCACGTTCACGAGCGCGCGCTCGCGCGCCGTCCCCGCATTGCCGGGAGCGACGTAGACCCTGGATACGCGCGGGGAGCTGGAGAGCTTCCACGCGAGGGCGTGTTCCCGCGCCCCTGAACCTATCACCAGTAACTTCATGACATGCGTGAGCGACTGATGGGAGGCGATCGGGGCCGAGTAGCCATGGTAAATGAGCTGTCGTTACCGTTCACTACTCGCTATTCACCGTTCACCGAAGTTAGTGCCGGAAATGGCGCGTCCCGGTGAATACCATGGAAATACCGTGTTCGTCGGCGGCGGCTATGACTTCCAGGTCGCGCACGCTTCCTCCCGGCTGTATGATCGCCGACGCCCCTGCCTGCGCTACTGCATCCACTCCGTCGCGGAACGGGAAGAATGCGTCCGATGCGACCACCGATCCGCCGAGCTTTAGCCCGGCATTGGCTGCCTTGATGCTCGCAATCCGCACCGAGTCAACACGGCTCATCTGTCCGGCGCCCACCCCCAGAGTCTGGCCGTTGCCGCAGAAAACGATGGCATTGGACTTGACGAACTTGGCCAGCCGCCACGCGAAAAGGAGGTCGGCCATCTGCGCCTCGCTCGGCTTCGTCCTGGTCACGGTCTTCAACTCATTGACACCGGCGCTCGCAACGTCCGGTGTCTGTACCAGCAAGCCGCCTCCGACGCGCTTCAGGTCCAGCGCGTTGGCACCAGCAGCGAGCGGCACCTCGAGCGTCCGTATGTTGGTCCTGCTCCCGAGAATTTGCGCAGCCTCGGCAGCAACAGCCGGAGCGATGATGACCTCTACGAATTGCTGCACGACCGCCTGCGCGCCTGCCGCGTCAAGTACACGGTTGAAGGCGATGATGCCCCCGAACGCAGATGTCGGGTCGGTGGCATACGCCTTGCGATAGGCCTCGGCTGGCGTTGCTCCCACGGCCGCGCCGCAGGGATTGGCATGCTTGACGATCACGCAAGCCGGCTGATCCAGACCCTTGACACACTCCCAGGCCGCATCGGCGTCGGCAATATTGTTATAGGAAAGCTCCTTCCCCTGGAGTTGCCGGTAGTTGCCGAGGCTGCCCGGGGCCGGTTGCAGGTCGCGATAGAACGCAGCTTCCTGGTGCGGGTTTTCGCCGTAGCGCAGCGTTTGTGCCAATTCAAACTGCAGGCTGAGGCGCCGCGGGAAAGGCGCACGCTTTCCATCCCCGTCGAGCGCGGTAAGGTAGTTGCCGATCGCTCCATCGTAGGCGGCGGTGTGGGCGAACGCCTTGCAGGCCAGCTGAAAGCGAGTTTCCCGCCCGATCGCACCGTTGGCGGCTAGTTCCCGAAGGATAGCCGCGTAGTCTGCCGGGTCGGTGACGACCGCTACGTGCGCGTAGTTCTTGGCTGCGCTGCGGACCATCGCCGGACCGCCGATATCGATGTTTTCGACCGCCTCCGGCAGTTTGCAATCCGGGCGCGCCACGACCTCGCGAAACGGATAGAGATTGACCACGACGAGATCGATGGGCGAAATTCCGGTCCGCTCGAGCGCCTGCATATCTCCTGCGCTGTCGCGCCGCGCCAGGATCCCCGCATGCACCCTTGGATGCAGCGTCTTGACGCGGCCATCGAGCATTTCTGGCGAGCCGGTGTGATCAGCGACTTCCGTCACCTCGAGACCGGCGTCCCGCAGCAGCGCCGCGGTCCCCCCGGTCGAGATCAGCGCAATTCCGAAGCGCGCGAGACCGCGCGCGAAGTCGACGATACCGGTCTTGTCCGAGACGCTGAGGAGCGCCTGTTTGATGACGGCCATCAGGTGAATGGTAAATGGTGAACGGCAAATGGTTCAAACCATTCACGATTCACGATTCACCTAGAACTTGATGCCGTGCACCTTCATCTTCTTCCGCAGGGTGTTGCGGTTGATGCCAAGCATGGCTGACGCGCGAGATTGATTGCCCTGGACGCGATGCAGGACCGATTCGATCAGCGGCTTTTCCACACAACCGATAACCATGTCGTAGACGTGGCACGGTTTTTCCCCGTCAAGGTCCTTGAAATAGCCCTCGACGGCTCTGCGCACCATGCGCGCCATTTCGTTCTCGTTATTCATGCTGCCTGTTCCTCGACGTAGCTGAGACGCTGTCCCCGCCCGGCTAGCTCGCCGAAGAATGCGTCGACCGCGGCCAGCTGTTCGGCACTGGACTCCAGCCGATTCATGGCATGGCGAAATGCCGCAGAACCGGCCAACCCTTTGGTGTACCAGGAAATATGCTTGCGTGCGACGCGCACGCCCGCGTACTCACCGTAAAATTCGTAGAGCTCGGCAAGGTGCGCGAGCAGCACGCGATGAATTTCTGCGACTTCAGGCGGCGGTAGATGGCCGCCCGTTTCAAGGAAATGGCTGATTTCGCGGAACATCCAGGGTCGACCTTGGGCGGCCCTGCCGATCATTACCGCGTCCGCCTTCGTGTAGTCAAGGACCTGCTTTACCTGTTCGGGCGTAGCGATGTCGCCATTGGCGATCACCGGTATGGATGCCTGCGATTTGACCGCCGCGATGGTGTCGTACTCCGCCTCGCCGGAAAAACCGCAGGCGCGCGTGCGCCCGTGGATCGCCAGCGCCCGCACACCGGCGTCTTCGGCTATTCTCGCGACTCGCAGGGCGTTGCGATTTTCGCGGTCCCATCCGGTGCGAATCTTGAGCGTCACTGGCACATCCACCGCCCTTACTACCGCATCCAGTATGCGCTTTACCAACGGCTCGTCCCTGAGCAGCGCCGACCCGGCCATGACGTTGCATACCTTCTTGGCCGGGCAACCCATGTTGATGTCGATGATCTGCGCGCCCTGGTCGACGTTGTAGACCGCCGCCTCTGCCAGCATTTGCGGATCGGCGCCCGCTATCTGCACGGCGATGGGCTCGACTTCCCCATCATGATTGGCGCGGCGGCGGGTTTTTTCTGACCCCCACAGCAGCGAATTGCTCGATATCATCTCGGAGACCGCCATGCCGGCACCCATGGACTTGCACAACTGCCGAAACGGGCGATCCGTCACGCCCGCCATGGGAGCCACGACCAGATTGTTCTTGAGTTGATGCGAGCCAATCAGCATCGAAGCGTCTTCTATGGGAACGCGCGCGATTTTTTTCAGGAGAGGGCGACATTGTAATCGCTCACCGCGCGCAAGAAAAGCAACTCGTGCCACTTTTTTTATTTTTGTTGCGGCGAACCCACATGCGCGCGGCGCCACGCGCGCGCGCCCACGTAAACAGCGAGCCGAAGTAAGCACTTATTCAGAAATTTTCGAGCAGTGCTTGCGCGAATCGCCGTAACTCGAACCGTTTTCGCCGAATGGCTCGGCTCCGGCGCTCGCCATCGCGCGGCGGGATGAAGCGGCGCTAGCCGCGCGCTCCAAACGTCATACGTCGTGCAAGGAAATCCTGCGCGGGCGGCACTGCAGCGAGCGCCGCGAGCCCAAAAGTCCGCGCCAACTTCAACGGCGCAAGCTCCGTGGAGAAAATCCGCACGAGATTGTGGGTGAACCAGATCCCGCCCGCCCGGTCGAGGCGCCGGCGTGCAGCGTAGGCTCTGAGAAGTTCTTCGGCGCCGATATCCCCCGGCCGATGGCGCCGCAGCTCCGTCGCGAGTTCCCAGGCATCACGCAGGCCGAGGTTCAGGCCCTGACCCGCGACCGGATGGAGCGTTTGCGCGGCATTACCGATGCGGACGGTGCGCGGGGCCGTGATCTTCCGCGCGATCCTGAGGGCGAGCGGAAACGCAGCCCGTTGTTCAGCGCCGGTGAAATCTCCAAGCCGTTCTCCGAATGCCCGCTTGAGCTCGAACAGGAACTCGGCCTCTGGCGCAGCGCACAATTGTTGCGCACGCTGCGGCGTCGTCGTCCATACCAACGCAAAGCCGTCCGCCGATGGAAGCAATGCGAGTGGTCCTTCCGGCGTGAAACGCTCGTATGCGATGTCTTCGGACTTTGCAGGGCTTGCCACGCGCGCCGTCAGCGCCACCTGTCCATAGTCGACGGTGCGCATTTCATCCATTCCGCTCTGCGTTCCACCATCCGCGATCACGACTAGTCGGGCCGTGCTCCTCCTCCCCTGCCCGGACATATCGAGATCCACGAGCGCGCTGCCGGCCGCTATCCGGTGGCCGCTCATGGTGGTAGCGGTCAAATAATCGCACCATCCACCCTGCAGCATTCCGGCAACCGTAGCCGCGAGCCGCGTGTAGTCAAGGACATAGCCCAACGCCGGCAGCTGCAGGGCCGAGGCAGCCAGCGCCACGCGTCCGAAGCCGCCGCGCTGGGATACGTGGATGCGCGCGATCGGCTTCGTCGGGCCAAGCAGCTGCCACACACCAAGACGTTCGAGGATGAGGCGGGTGCCGTAAGACAGTGCAAGCGGGCGCGGATCGCCGCGCGTCGCATCCGATGCCTTTGTCTCCAGCACCGCCAGCTTGAGTCCACTTTCCCGTAACGCCAGTGCCAGAGCCCCGCCCACTGGCCCTCCGCCCGCGATCAATACGTCGTAATCAGCCGTGGAATCCATAGCTAGGACGGGTCGCGGGTGTGCATCATCGCTTCGATGTCCGCTATTGTCTTGGGAGCATCACGGCTGAGAATTTCGTTGCCGCTTTCGGTAACGAGCACGTCGTCCTCGATACGCACTCCGATCCCCGCCAGTTCGCGTGGCACGCCTGCCCCGGCGCGGATATAACAACCCGGTTCCACCGTCAATACCATCCCGGGCTCGAGCGCCCGCCAGGACCCGCCACGCTTGTAATCCCCGGCATCGTGCACGTCGAGACCCAGCCAGTGGCCGGTGCGGTGCATGTAGAACTGGCGGTAGGCTTCGCGCTCGATGACTTCCTCCACGGTCCCCGTGAGTAGCTTCAGATCGATCATGCCTTGGGCAAGCGTCTTCACGGCGGCTGCGTGCGGCGCGTGCCACGAATTCCCGCTTTTGACTTCGGCGATGGCAGCGGCCTGAGCGGCCAGCACGAGTTCATAAACGGCACGCTGCGGCGTGCTGAAGGTGCCGTTTACCGGGAAGGTGCGCGTGATATCGGACGCGTAGCCGTCGAGCTCGCAACCCGCATCGATCAGCAACAGGTCCCCGTCCTGGAGCATCGCGTCATTCTGGACGTAGTGCAGAACACAGGCGTGTGCGCCGCCTGCGACTATGGGTGTGTAAGCGGGGGCTTGGGCGCCGCGAAGGCGGAATTCGTACAGCAGCTCCGCCTCGATCTCAAATTCGCTGCGACCAGGACGTACGGCACGCATCGCCCGCCGGTGCGCCTCTGCCGAGATCGCAGCAGCGCGCCGCATGACAGCCTGCTCCTGTACGTCCTTGACGAGCCGCATCTCGTCGAGCAGAGCGTGCACATCCTTGATTTCAGTGGGGGCAGCAATCCCGCGTCGTACTTCGCCCCGCACCTGGTTGATCCAGCCCATGAGGCGAGCGTCCCATGCTGTGTCGTTGCCCAGATGGCAGTAGAGGCTGTCCCGGTCGGCGAGCAACTCAGTCATCAGCGCATCAAGCTTCGAGATGGAGTGCGCTTCGTCGAACCCGAACGCGTCCCGCGCAGCTTCCGGTCCGTAGCGGTATCCGTCCCAGATTTCCCGCTCGGGATCGCGCTCGCGACAGAAGAGCAGGCTCTTTGGCTTCGCACCCGCCACGATTACCAGAACCGCCTCCGGCTCGGGAAACCCCGTAAGATAGTAGAAATAGCTGTCGAACCGGTACGGAAAGTGCGCGTCGCGATTGCGCACACGCTCCCCAGCCGTGGGAATGATCGCCACGCCGCTCTTCATCTCGACCGCGAGCCGGTTGCGCCGACCCTGATAGACAGCCATGTCCATGTCAGTCACCAGTCACCAGCGATTATAGAGCGAGTGTCCGCTCCAGCATGGCGAGACGCAGCGGCGTCCCGACATCCATCCACAGTCCGCGATAGTGCTCCCCACCCACCTCGCCGCGCGCTATCGCCGGCCGCAGCAACGCTGCGAGCTGACAGCGGGTCCCGCGCTCGACGCCTGCGAACAGCGCCGGCGCGTATACACCTATGCCGCTGAAAGTGAGCCGGTTCTCTCCTTCCGTCGTTATCTGGCCCGCGCCGAGGCAGAAGTCCCCGGCAAGATGGTGTGCCGGGTTGTCCACCAACACCAGGTGCGCCGCACCATTCCGGTCCGAGAGAAAATCCGCGGCGGTTCTCAAACGCGCAAAGTCGAAGTCGCTGTAAACGTCGCAGTTGACCGCGACGAAGGGCCCGTCGCCAAGCAACGGCAGCGCGTACGCGATTCCGCCGCCTGTTTCGAGCGCCGTGGCTTCGCGCGAATAGGCGATACGCACGCCCAGCCGGGCGCCGTCGCCCAGCCCGCGCTCTATCGTTTCCCCCATGTGCGAGACGTTGATCACGAGCTCGGCGAAACCGGCACCCGCGAGACGCTCGATCAGATGCACGATGAGCGGGCGGCCGCCCGCCTCTATCATGGCTTTCGGGAGGCGATCGGTGAGCGGTCGCATGCGTTCGCCACGGCCGGCGGCGAGGATCATCGCCTTGATCGTCTTCAAAGGGAGTGCCCGGCTGCAGCCTGGCGAAGTTCGAGGCGATCAAACAGGCGGGCAAGCGGCAGAAGGTCCCGGTAGCGCTCGCACACCGCGCGCGCATAACGCACGAAGCGCGGCGTGTCCTCGACATATCCGGATTTGCCGTCACGGTAATGGATGCGCGCGAAAATACCCAGTACCTTAAGGTGGCGCTGCAAACCCATCCATTCGAAGTCCCGGTAAAACGCCCCGAAATCGGGTCCGGCCGGCAAACCCGCCCGGCGCGCCTGCTCCCAATAGCGCACGGTCCAGTCGATTACCTGCTCCTCTGCCCAGCTCACGAATGCGTCGCGGAACAGCGATGCCACGTCGTATGTAATGGGGCCGTAGACCGCATCCTGGAAATCGAGCACACCCGGGTTCGGATCGCACACCATCAGGTTGCGCGGCATATAGTCGCGATGCACGTACACCGGCGGCTGCGCGAGATTGCAGGAAATGATCGCGGTCAGCATGTTGTCCAGTGCTTCGCGCTCACCGGTAGTGAGCGCGATGCCGAGATGGCGCCCGATATACCACTCCGCAAAGAGGCTGCACTCACGCCGCAGCAGCGCTTCGTTGTACTGCGGGAGCTGCCCGGGGCGGCTCGCGAGTTGCCACCTGATGAGCGCCGCGACCGCGTCCCCGAACAGCGCCGAAGCGTTCGACTCATTCAGCGCGGCGAGATAGGTGGTGCTGCCGAGATCGGTGAGCAGCAGGAAGCCGCGGTCGAGGTCCTGCGCAAGGATCTCGGGCGCGTTGACCCCGGCCGCGCGCAGCATCGCCGCGACGTGCACGAACGGTCGGCAGTCCTCCCGCTCGGGGGGCGCGTCCATCACGATCCACGAGCGGCCGTCGGCCATTGCGCGAAAATAGCGCCGGAAGCTCGCGTCTGCGGAAGCGGCACCGAGCGAGAACGACGCCGCGGGAAGCTGCGCGACCAGCCAGTTTTTCAGCTCGTCGAGCCGGGTGTCAGCAGCGGTCCCCAAAACGATTGCGCGCGGTGACGAATTGTGCGATTTTAGCATCTCGCCGCCGCATTTCCCCGATGCACAGGCTCAAACTTCAGAGCATTTCGCTCGCCGTTATGCTCGCCTTCCCGGTTGCGGCCGGCGCGCAGCAAGGGCTGAAGCTTAAGTCGCAACCCACGCTCGTGCTGATCCCGCCTGGACAGAAGGAGGACGTTCCCGTTTTTCTGGAGGCCGATACGCTGCGCGGCCATTCCGAAATGGAAACGGAAGCGGAGGGCGACGCACGGCTGCGCAAGCGCGGGCAGGCGATGTTCGCCGACTGGATGCGCTACGACAAGCCGACGGACGACGTCACCGCAGAAGGCAACGTGCGCATCGAGCAGGGAACCGACGTGGTCGAAGGCACGCGACTCAAGTTCAACCTGGAAACGGAGTACGGGTTCATGGAAGACTCCCGCTACTCGCTCCACAGGGACCCCAAACCGATAGGGCAGAGGCAGCCGTTCGAGCCCACCGACGGCCGCGGCACTGCGGAAATGCTGTTGTTCGAAGGCCCCAAGAAATATCGGGCCGAGCACGCCAACTACACGACTTGCGGGCCGGGCAACGACGACTGGTACGTGCGCGCGGAAGAATTTCAGATCGACAAGTCCCGCAACGTCGGCACCGCCCGTGATGCGAGCATCATCTTCATGGACGTGCCGATCTTCTACTCACCCTATCTCACTTTTTCACTGCATCAGGAGCGCAAGTCCGGTTTCCTCTCCCCGCATTACGGCAGCACCAGCACCGGCGGCGCCGAGTTTACCTTGCCGTACTACTGGAACATCGCGCCCAATATGGACGCCACCTTTTCTCCACGCGTGATCACCCGCCGCGGTGTGCAGTTGAATACCGAATTCCGCTATCTCGAACCAACCTACAAGGGCGACGCCCACCTCGAGGTGCTCCCCGACGATCGCGCCTTCGGCGGGGACGACCGCCACGCCTACTTTGTCAACCATCGCCAGGTCCTGCCGTATGGCTGGGTCGCCCTGCTCAATCTGCAGCGAGTGTCAGACAACAACTACTTCACGGACCTTTCCACGAAAGTAGCCCTGACCTCGCAGGTACAGCTGCCCAATGAAGCCACGCTTTCCCGTGGCGGCACCTGGGCCGGTGGTCTGGGCGTTTATTCTTTAAGCGCGTCGGTGCAGCGGTGGCAAACCCTGCAGGTCGATCCTCTGGTGCCGGTCACGGCGCCCTACAACCGGCAGCCGCAATTGACGTTCACGGCCACGCGCCCGGACGTCCTGCACACGGACTTCGATTTCCAAGGGGAATTCGTCAGCTTCGATCATCCCACCCTGGTGACAGGCAAACGGCTGATTGCGTATCCGAGCTTGAGCGTGCCGCTGGAAACTTCTTACGCCTTTGTGAAACCCAAGGTTGGCGTGAGCATGACGCGCTACTCCATCGACCCCAACGCTTCAGGCTTCCAGGACGACAACCGCACGCTACCGATCGCTTCAGTCGACAGCGGCCTCATATTCGAGCGTCAGATGAACCTCTTCGGGACTCGATACCTGCAGACTCTGGAACCCAGGATGTACTACGTCTACATTCCATTTCGCGACCAGAGTCGCCTGCCGGTATTCGATACCGGCCAGCAGGACATCAATTTCACCACCATCTACTCGGAGAACCAGTTTGCTGGGGGCGATCGCATCAATGACGCCAACCAGATCACCATTGGAGTGAGCTCGCGCTTCCTCAGTCCCGAAACGGGGTCCGAGCGCCTGCGGGTGGGTGTGGCACAGCGCTACTATTTCAGCACCCAACAGGTCACCTTGCCGGGGGTGCCCGTGCGCACCAGCTCGAGCTCCGATCTGCTGGCCGCGCTTTCCGGCGCCGTCGCGCCGCACTGGACCGCGGAAGCGGGCTGGCAGTACAGTACCGACTTTTCCCAGACGCAGAAATTCAATGTCGGCACCCGCTACCAGCCGGCTCCGGGCAAGGTCCTGAACCTGAGCTATCGCGAGACCATAAATTCGATACGCCAATTCGACATTTCTGCGCAGTGGCCGGTGCGTGAGGGCTGGACCGGTCTTGGGCGGTATAACTACTCATTGCAGGACAAACGCCTGCTCGAGGCCTTGGCGGGCATCGAGTACAACGGAGACTGCTGGGCGATCCGGGTGGTGGCGCACCGCTTCGCCACCACCAGCTCTCAGACATCCACGACGTTCTTCGTGCAACTCGAATTGAACGGCATCTCGCGCATCGGTTCCAGCCCACTGGAAACACTGCGCCGTAATATCGGGGGGTTCGTCCGCGATCCACGCGCGCCCACTCCCCAGGAGTTGCGCGGAACCGCTTTTACTGATTACGCTCCGGTACGGTAAGAAAACGCATGCCGCCCGGCCCCGTGGGATTACAACGAGTTCTACTGCGCTTTGCGCTGATGACGGCGATGGCCGGGGTGCCGGCCGCGCTCGCGCAGAAGCCCCGTCCTATCGTCGTGCTCGACCGCATCGTCGCAGTCGTGAACGACGAGGTCATCACGCGCAACGATCTCGACGAGCGGGTCAACCTGGCGTTTTCTCAGCTGAAACGGCAGGGAACCCCGCCGCCGCCGCGCGACGTGCTCGAAAAGCAGATCCTCGATCGCATGATCACCGACCGCGTCCAGTTCCAGTTCGCCAAGGAAACGGGCCTGCGCGTCGACGACGTCGAGCTCGACCGCGCCATCAATCGCATCGCCGAGGAAAACAAGCTTACGCCCGTGCAGTTACGCGAGACGCTCGAACGCGACGGCGTGCCCTTTCTCAAGTTTCGCGAAGACATACGCGGTGAAATCATCACGGTGCGCCTGCGTGAACGCGAGGTGGACAATCGTATCGTCGTGACCGACGGCGAGATCGACAACTTCATCAAAACGCGCCAGGTCCAGTCGAGCGCCGGTGACGAGTTCAATTTGTCCCACATCCTGGTGACGGTGCCGGAGAGCGCGAGTCCCGAACAGATCCAGAGCCGCCGCGCCCGCGCCGAACAGGCGCTGGCGCAGGTGAAGAGCGGGACCGATTTTCGGCAGGTTGCGGCGGCGTTTTCCGATGCGCCCGACGCGCTGCAGGGCGGAAACATGGGCTGGCGCGACGCGAACCGCCTTCCGACGCTCTTCGTCGAGGCGCTCCAGAAGCTGTCCGCGGGCGAAGTGACCGACCTGCTGCGCAGTCCGAATGGCTTCCACTTGCTGCGATTGAACGATCGGCGCGGAGGCTCGAGCCCGGTGATCGTGAGGCAGACCCGAGCCCGCCACATCCTGATCAAGACCAACGAGCTGGTTTCGGAAGACGAGGCGCGGCGGCGTCTCGTCTCGCTGAAGGAGCGGCTAGACAACAAGGCCGATTTCGCCGAGCTCGCTCGCGCACAATCCGAGGATGCGAGTTCCGCGAAGGGCGGCGATCTCGGATGGCTCACGCCGGGAGACACGGTACCCGAGTTCGAGCGCGCGATGAACGCCCTGAATCCAGGCGAAGTCAGCAACCCCGTCAAGACCCCCTTCGGCTGGCACCTGATCCAGGTCCTGGAGCGGCGCAACGAAGATATGTCCAAAGAGCGCCAGCGCCTGGATGCACGGATGGCGCTGCGGGCGCGCAAGTCGGATGAGTCCTACCAGGAATGGGTGCGACTGCTGCGCGATAAGGCCTACGTCGAGTTGCGCCTCGAAGAACGCTGACGCGTTGAATGTCCAAATATTGAATGCTTAATGCTAAATTAAGCGCATGGCTCGGCGCCTCGCGCCGCCGATCCAGTCAACATTAAGCGTTCAAAACCAGAGATTCCGCTGATAGCGGTGACCGCCGGCGAGCCCGCCGGGATCGGACCGGATCTGTGCGTGGCGCTGGCGCGCGTGCGTCTGGCTGCGCATGTCGTGATCGTCGGTGACCTGGATCTACTGCGGGGGCGCGCCGCGGCGCTCCGCGCCACCGTCGAGCTCTCCGACTTCGATTCGCGCCGGACGGCGGGCAGGCCGCGCGCGGGCCTCATGGTCCGGCACGTCGCCCTGGCAGCGCCTGTGGTGCCTGGAACGCTCGATCCAGCCAACAGCTTGTACGTGCTCCGTACGCTTGAGATCGCAGCGGACGGCTGCCGTGACGGCCTGTTTGATGCGATGGCGACCGCGCCAGTCCACAAAGGTGCAATCAACGACGCCGGCATAGCGTTCACGGGGCATACCGAGCATCTCGCCGCGCATACGGGAGCGCGGCATGTCGTGATGATGCTTGTCGGTGGCGGCATGAGAGTGGCGCTCGCCACCACACATCTCGCATTGAAGGACGTCGCAAATCACATCACCCGCTCTGGCCTCGAGGAGACACTGCGCACACTACACGGAGATCTGATGCGACGTTTCGGTATCGCTCGACCGCGCATCGCCGTGGCCGGTCTCAACCCCCACTCGGGTGAATCCGGCTATCTTGGACGCGAGGAAATCGAGATTATCGCTCCCGTGCTCGAACGGTTACGCGCCGAAGGCTTCGCGCTCGCCGGACCGCTGCCGGCAGACACCGTCTTCGTCCCGGCGCATCTGAAGCTATACGACTGCGTCCTCGCGATGTATCACGACCAGGGTTTGCCGGTGCTGAAGCACGCAGCTTTCGGCGGCGGAGTCAACGTCACGCTCGGGTTGCCTATCATCCGCACCTCCGTCGACCACGGGACGGCACTCGCGCTTGCCGGCAGCGGCAAAGCCAGCGCGGGCAGCCTCATCGAGGCGATCAGGCTCGCTGCAATGCTCGCGCGCCGCGCCCGGCGCGAAGCCCGTGCCGGCGCTTCAGACCCCCGGCGCGGCGGATCGTGAAGCCTCACCGCCCGCGCAAGCGCTTCGGCCAGCACTTTCTCGCCGATGACGC
This sequence comes from Burkholderiales bacterium, assembly GCA_035259205.1. Taxonomy (GTDB): domain Bacteria; phylum Pseudomonadota; class Gammaproteobacteria; order Burkholderiales; family SG8-41; genus SG8-41. Next base: position 15,714 of record DATFWO010000199.1, read on the forward strand.
AGTGGTCGAAGCCATCGTTGCTGCAATCGCTCCCCGCCGGGACGATAGCATGACAGAAATCGGGCCAGGTCTCGGTGCGCTCACGCGGGCGCTCGCCGAGCGTGTGGCCCACCTGCACGTCGTCGAGATCGACCGTGACATCGTAGCGCGACTTCGCACTGCCTTTGCCGGCTCGGGCATCGCGATCCATGAGGGCGATGCACTGAAGTTTGATTTCGGCCGGCTCGGGATCGCTCAGCGGATCGTTGGCAATCTGCCATACAACATTTCCACCCCGCTGCTCTTTCACCTCTCGCGCTACGGCGCGGCGATCCGTGACATCCACGTCATGCTGCAGCAGGAAGTGGTGGAACGCATGATCGCAACGCCCTCCACCGCCGAATACGGCCGGCTCTCGGTCATGTTGCAGTACCGCTTTCGGATGGAGCGCTTGCTCGATGTGCCGGCGGGTGCGTTCCAGCCTGCACCGAAGGTGGAATCGGCGCTCGTACGCATGGTGCCGTTCAACCCGCTGCCTCACGTGGCTCGCGACGAGGCGCTGTTCGGCGCCATCGTGGCGGCGGCATTCGGGAAGCGCCGCAAGACACTCCGCAATGCCCTCAGGCAGCAATTCGACGTCGGTGATTTCACCCGACTTGAGATAGACCCCGGGCTGCGTGCGGAAGATCTGCCCGTCGCAGACTTCGTGCGGCTCGCCGACTATGCAGGATCTGCCGGAAAAGCATCCGACAGATCCTGATCGAAGTCCGGCACCGAGGACTAGAACCTAGTTCTTCCTCTGAATCAACTCGATCTTATAGCCGTCGGGATCCTCGACGAACGCGATCACAGTCGTGCCGTGCTTCATCGGTCTGGCTTCACGGGTCACCTTGCCGCCGCGCTGCTTCACATCTTCACAAGCGCGGTAGTCGTCCGGCACTTCGATTGACGTGTCCATAGCCGTTGCCGAGTTCGCACGCCCTGGTGTCCCAATTGTGAGTGAGCTCGAGCACCGCTGAGCGCGACTCATCATCGTATCCGACGATGCGTTGGTAAACCGGCCCCCCGGGTAGTCGGCCTTGCGCAAGAGTTTCATCCCCAGCACCTGGGTATAGAAGTCGATGGAGCGCTGGAGCTCGCCGACGCGGATCATGGTGTGCAGTATGCGCATGGAAATGACCTAATGGACGTCGACGGGCCGGCGGGCCGATCGGATCAAGCGGGTTCAAGGGTGACGATTCGACGCGCGCGCATATTCAAATTTCCACCATCTCGAAATCCTCCTTGCGCGCGCCGCATTCCGGACAGGTCCAGTTGATCGGAATGTCATCCCACCTTGTTCCCGGTGCTATGCCTTCCTCGGGCAGGCCGGCGGCCTCGCTGTAGACGAAACCGCAGATGAGGCACATGTAGGTTCTATAGACTTCACTTTCGGCAATGGGCATGCAAGCTTCCGTTTTACGTTAAAATCAAATTTTAACGAATCGCCCTGCCCGCGACCAATCAGGAGTGTGTCGGACTTTGTCCCAAGACACTCCGCATGCAATTCCCGGCGTCCTTGAAATCGTGACAACGCAGCTCGTGATCTATCGTGCCGGGGACGCCAGCCGGGTCTCGTGCAGAACTCGCGACGCTCGCTAGCCGTGCCCGATCTGCCACCCCTCGTGCTGGTTTTCGCCGCGAACGACCCGAGCGGTGGAGCGGGACTGCCGGCCGACATCATGACGCTGTCCAGCATGGGTTGCCACCCGCTCGCAGTGGTGACCGCGGTGACCATTCAGGACACCATGGGTGTGGACGATGTGAGCGCCATCGAAGCAGAATGGGTGGCCGACCAGGCGCGCTGCGTCCTGGAGGACATGCCGGTCGCTGCCTTCAAGATCGGCTTGCTCGGCAGCGTGGAACAGATCGCATCGATCGCGGAAGTCGTGTCCGACTATCCGGACGTGCCGCTGGTGCTCGATCCGGTGCTCGCTTCGGGGCGGGGCGACGAACTCGTCACCGACGAGATGTTGAACGCGCTGAAGGAGCTCCTCATTCCGCAGAGTACCATCATCACGCCGAACAGCCTCGAAGCCCGCAGGCTCGCCGCCGAGGATGGGGAGGACAATCAGCCCGATCTTGCGGAGTGCGCGCGGCGCATCATCGGCGGCGGCTGTGAGTTCGTGCTGATCACCGGGACCCACGAGAACACTCCGCAGGTCGTCAATACGCTCTACGGCCAGGACGGCGTCGTGCGCACCGATAGCTGGCAGCGTCTTCCCGGCTCCTACCACGGCTCCGGCTGCACGCTCGCCTCCGCCATCGCCGCCACCATCGCCAACGGCCTCGAGATCAGCGACGCGGTCAAGGATGCGCAGGAATATACCTGGCAGACGCTGAAAACCGCGTTTCGCCCCGGCATGGGGCAGCATATCCCCGACCGTCTGTTCTGGGTTCGTGAGGAGGGTGCCGCTGATGAAGGCGGAGATTAGCGGTCTGTATGCCGTTACACCCGATCTTGCCGACACCTCGGCGTTGCTTGGCATGGTCGAGGCCGCCGTCGCGGGCGGCGCGCGACTTCTGCAATACCGCAACAAGATCGCCGACGCCACGCTCAGGCTCGAGCAGGCGCGCGCGCTTGTCGCGTTGTGCCGGCGCCACCGCGTTCCGCTTATTATCAACGACCACCTCGAGCTCGCGCTCAGCGTCGATGCCGAAGGTCTGCATCTGGGCAGCGAGGATGGTTCGGTCGCCGACGCGCGCAACCGACTCGGCCCGGCCAAGCTGCTGGGCGTTTCCTGCTACCGCCTTGTCGAAAAAGCACGTGATGCGGCAAGTCTCGGTGCCGACTATGTGGCGTTCGGCGGCTTCTTTCCTTCCCGCGTGAAGCCCGGCGCAATACGGGCACCGCTCTCCCTGCTCGGCGAAGCTAAGCGCGTGCAGCCGCTGCCCATCGTGGCGATCGGCGGCATTACGGTGGAAAATGCCCCGGAGCTGATAACAGCAGGCGCGGACAGCGTGGCGGTAATCTCGGCGCTCTTCGATGGACCCGACATCAAGGCGACGGCGCAGCGCTTCAACGCGCTCTTCGCCAAGGGTCGATAGAAGGCGATGGAGCCGCGGCCACGCTCTTGCCAAGTCACGAGTCGCCAATCACTCTAACGTGAAACGCAGCCAGAAATTGTTTCACCAGGCACGATTGCGCATCCCCGGTGGGGTCAACTCGCCGGTACGCGCGTTCCAGGCGGTGGGCGGGACGCCGCCCTTCATACACCGCGGCAAAGGTGCGTCCATCTGGGATGCCGACGGCAATGCTTACGTCGATTACGTTGGTTCGTGGGGTCCTCTCATCGTCGGGCATGCGCACCCCGAAGTAGTCAAAGCGGTGCAGCAGGCGGCGGAAAAAGGATTGAGCTTCGGTGCTCCGACCGAAGCCGAGGTTGAGCTGGCGGAACTGCTCGCGAAACTGGTGCCAGGAATCGACCAGGTGCGCCTGGTGAGCTCCGGCACGGAGGCGACGATGACTGCCATCCGTCTGGCGCGGGGCTACACTGGGCGGGCCACAATCGTGAAGTTCGAAGGGTGCTATCACGGTCACGCCGACGCGCTGCTGGTGAAGGCGGGCTCGGGGGCGTTGACGCTGGGGCAGCCAAGCTCCGCGGGCGTGCCCACGGCAGTGGCCGCCGATACCCTGGTGCTCGACTACAACGACAGCGCAGGCGTGGAGCGGACGTTCGCGCGCGCCGGACATGAGATCGCAGCGGTGATCGTCGAGCCAATCGCAGGCAACATGAACCTCGTGCTGCCGCGCGGCGGATTTCTGGAAACCTTGCGTCAGTGCTGCAGCAAGCACGGCTCGGTGCTGATATTCGACGAAGTGATGACAGGCTTTCGCGCCGCGCTCGGGGGAGCGCAGCAACTCTATGGAGTCGATCCGGATCTCACCACCCTCGGTAAGGTCATCGGGGGCGGCATGCCGGTCGGCGCCGTCGGCGGCCGTCGCGAACTCATGCAGAGCCTCGCACCGCTGGGGCCGGTATACCAGGCCGGCACGCTATCCGGCAATCCGGTTGCTGTCGCAGCCGGACTGGCGACATTGAAGCTCATACAAGCCCCGGGATTCTTCGAAAAAATCTCGGCGACAGCCCGCGCGCTGTGCGAAGAGCTCACCATGGCGGCGCGTGCGCACAAAATCGGTTTCTGTGCGCAAAGCGCGGGGAGCATGTTCGGGCTCTATTTCCGCGAAACCCCGCCGTCTACCTACGCCGAGGTCATGCAATGCGACCGGGCAGCCTTCACCCGTTTCTTCCACGCGATGCTGGCGGAGGGCATCTATCTCGCGCCGTCGGCGTACGAAGTTGGCTTCGTGTCATCGGCGCACGGTGAACAGGAACTAAGCAAAACCATCGCGGCCGCGGCTAAGGCCTTCGTCAATCTCGCCACGAACGCCTAGCGTAGTCCGGCAATATACTCGGCGAGCGCCGAAATTTCCCCATCGGAGAGTTTCTCAGCCAGCGCGCGCATCATCCGGTTCGGATCGTTCGACCGCTCGCCTGCGCGAAACGCTTTGAGCTGGGCGGCGGTATATTCCGCGTACTGTCCGGCGAGTCGCGGAAACTGCGCTGGAACACCGGCACCGGCCGGTCCGTGGCAGGCGGTGCAGGCGGCAACGCCGCGTGCAGCCATACCACCACGATAGATCGTCTGACCCAGTTTCACGAGCTGGGGATCGCGGGCCGTGCGCGGTCGCGGCTTCTGGTTCTCGAAATAAGCCGCCAAGCTGCGCATGTCGTCGGCCGACAGATTGGCTACCATCCCCGCCATGATCGGATTTTGCCGTTCCGCCGGCTTGCCGCCCTGCAATTTGAAATTCATCAATTGCTTCAGCGTATAGTCGGCATGCTGGCCTGCGAGATTGGGGTTTGCCGGTTGCGCGCTGTTGCCGTCGGCGCCATGACAGGCCGCGCAAACCTGGGTGACGATACCTTGGGCTTTCGCCGGGTCCGGCGGTGGCGGGTTCTGGGCGGAAGCGGATGCTGTGGCGAGCGCGCTGGCAATAACGAAACCGGGCCAGCGAACATTCATGGGGTGATCCTTCTTTTTCTCGGAGGGTAGTTAGAAAGTGCGCGTATTGTATAGTAAGGGCCCGCAGAGACGCCACATTCATACCGAATAACAAACACTTAAATCCGCGACGCCGTGGCGTGCGAGACCTCACAGCGGGCTCAGGCGACTAACGAGAACACAATTCGCGCGAGGCTCCGCAGGAGCTGGGGGGCAGAAATAAAAAACCCCCGGTTAAAGGGGAGTAAAACCGGGGGCCAAAAGCCTTAATTGGATTAAGGCGCCCGCTCAGGGAGGAGAAGCGGGAGACGACTCAACATCGTCTGTCTATTAGGCGATAATTACCGCCAATAGTTCCCCTGCGTGCAAGACAAAAAACAGATTCGTGTTCAAGGCGTTATGACTATACGACCATTGGGTGAATTCCCCCGCCGGAGGATGCGGCGGATGCGCCGGGACGCCTTCTCGCGACGGCTCATGCGCGAGCACCGGGTGACGACCGACGATTTCATCTATCCGGTGTTCGTGATCGAAGGCGAGAAGCGCATCGAGTCAGTTCCATCCATGCCTGAAATCAAGCGTTATACGGTGGATCGGCTGCTCCCGCACGCGGAGCAATGCCTGAAGCTCGGCATTCCGGCGCTCGCGGTCTTTCCGCTGATTGCGCCGCGCCTGAAAACCGCCGACGGCCGCGAGGCCGCCAACCCAAAAGGGCTTGTGCCACGAGCCGTCGCGGCGCTGAAGAAGCGCTTTCCCGAGCTCGGCGTTATCACTGACGCCGCGCTCGATCCTTATACGACGCACGGGCAGGACGGAGTCGTCGACCGGCACGGCTACGTGCTGAACGACGAGACGATTTCCGTGCTCGAGAGACAGGCGCTCGCGTGCGCCGCAGCTGGTGTCGACGTGGTCGCCCCCTCCGACATGATGGATGGTCGAGTGAAAGCGATCCGTGCCGCGCTCGACGGCCGCAACTTCATCCATACCCGCATCCTCGCCTATTCCGCCAAGTACGCGTCCGGCTTTTATGGACCGTTTCGCGATGCGGTCGGATCGGCGAAAGCCCTCGGCCGCGGCAGTAAGTACACCTACCAGATGGACCACGCGAATAGCGACGAGGCGCTGTGGGAGGTCGGCCTCGATCTCGCGGAGGGGGCGGACATGGTGATGGTGAAGCCCGGCATGCCGTACCTCGACATCGTGCAGCGCGTTAAGAACGAATTCAGGGCGCCGACGTTCGTCTATCATGTGAGCGGCGAGTATGCGATGCTCAAGGCAGCCGCAGCGCGCGGCTGGCTCGACGAACGTGCATGCGTGATGGAGGTACTGACCGCCTTCAAGCGCGCCGGCGCGGACGGGATATTGACCTACTACGCCTTGGACGCCGCAGGTTGGCTGAAGTCAGGCGATTGATGACGGCCGTTCGAGCAGTACTGGCATTCCGACCTGACGCGGCGAGTCTCCCGCGATCGGGTCTCTTCGAGTAATTGCGAGGCCGGCACGCCGGACTCGGCGCCTTCGCAGGAAGAAGGGGGCGGGCAGCCGTGCGCGGCCGAGCAATCTGGCATTCCAATCCGAAGTGGTGAACTCCGGCGATCACGTCTGCTCGAGTAATTGCTCGACCGCCTGCAGTTTCGCCCGCTCGATCGCTTTTCCCTCGAGGCTGGTCTTGATTGGCGCTCGCAAATCGCGCCCGGACAATACGACGATTTCGATGTCGACACCGTCATCGTTGACGGTATAAACGGGAACCGTGCGCGGCTCCTCGCCCGAATACAGTCGGGCTTGAGCCGCTTTATACCGGATCTGCTGCTCGATAAAATAGAGCTCGACTGCTTTGGCATTGTCGGTAAACACCTGCAGATTGATGTCCGCATACTTGCCGGCATTGCCGTTCAGCACCGAGCCCGTAAGGTAGGGCTGAAATTGCGCGAGCTCGCGCATGGCTCGCACCGCCTTTTCCCGCAGCGTTCGCAGCCGGCCGCGATGCTCGCCGTCGTGATAGAGCCCCTGATAGAGCTTGAGCGCGGCGGCGATCTCGTCGTTGGTCGGCAACTCCCGACTGTCGGGCACGCCCGCCTGGCGAGCAGCTTTGCGCTTCGCGAGGGCATAGTCCTCGATGCCGTCCTCCGCCATCAGGCGCGCCGCCAGATGCGCGATGCGGCTGCGCGTGTCGTTGCGACCCGTTTCCCTGCGCACTGCGTTCCCTCAGAAGAGCTGGTTTCTAACCTCTTCCGGTGCCCGCCCGCCCGGGGGCGCACCGGCCACGGTTTCCTGCTCGGGAGGCAGGAACTCTTGATAGAAAACATCGGGGATGCCACCGCTTGCATCCGTCAGACGCAATCCGGTATCGGGATTGATACGCGCCACGACGACGCCGCTCGGCGCAACGAGCGGCTGCTCGGGCGCACCCTTCAGCACTGCTCCCATGTAACCCATCCACATCGGTAACGCCGCTTGCGCGCCTGTTTCGTTGCGTCCGAGAGTCTGAGGCGTGTCGAAGCCGATCCATGCCACTGCGACAAGACTGGCGTTGAAGCCGCAGAACCATGCATCGATGAAATCGTTCGTGGTTCCAGTCTTGCCAGCAAGGTCCTGCCGCCCGAGCTTCATGGCGCGTGCGGCGGTGCCCATTCGAACCACGTCACGCATGATGCTGGTCATGATGTAGGCATTGCGGGGATCGATGACTCGCTGCGCGCCCCCGCTCTCGGCTGCGCCCGGTTTCCCCTGCAACAGCACGGTCCCGCGGCTGTCTTCCACGCGCTCGATGAAATAAGGGGCAATACGATAGCCGCCATTGGCGAAGATCGCGTAGGCGCCGATCATCTGCATCGGGGTAACGTTGCCAGCGCCCAACGCCATTGTGAGGTAGGGTGGATGCAGTTTGGGATCGAATCCGAAGCGCGTGATGTAGTCCTGAGCGTACTGCGGGGTGATCGCCTGAATTATCCGAACCGATACCAGGTTCTTCGATTTGACCAGGGCGGTGCGCAGCCGCATTGGCCCCTCGAACTTGCCATCATAGTTCTTCGGTTCCCATGGTTCGGAGCCGGTTTGCGCGGAAGTAAAGGTGAGCGGCGCATCGTTGATGATGGTCGCGGGGGTGAATCCTTTTTCGAGCGCCGCCGAATAGATGAACGGCTTGAAGCTCGACCCGGGTTGGCGCAGCGCCTGAGTCACGTGATTGTATTGACTGCGGTTGAAATCGAAACCACCGACTAGGGCGCGCACCGCGCCATCCCGCGGATCCATGGAAACCAGGGAAGCCTCCACCGCCGGTAGCTGCGTGATCTGATAGTGATCCTTGTCGTCTTTCTGCACCCGGATGATGGCGCCGCGCCGGATACGCTGATTGGGGCTCGCTTTCTCGCCCAGCATCCGCGCAGCAAACTTCAAGCCTTCTTCGCCGATTTCGACCCATTCCCCGCCCTTGCGGTAGGCCTTGACCCGCTTTGGGTTCGCCTCGACCACGACTGCGGCGTAAAGCCCATCGCTGTCGGCGGCGTCCTGCAACGCGTCCTCCAGCCCTTCGTCCGTAAGCTTGCCGGGCAAATCGGCATAGTCCTCCGGCCCCCGATAGCCGTGGCGCTTGTCGTATTCCTGTGCGCCGCGGCGCACAGACTGGTAGGCCGCCTCCTGATGCGACACGAGCAAAGTCGTATATACGCGCAGGCCTTTGGTGTACGCGTCGTCCTGGTAACGCTCGTAAAGCGCCTGCCTCACCATTTCGGCAAAGTGTTCCGCGTGCGCCGCAAACTCGCCGAATTCCTTTTTCACATGCACCGTGTAGTGCTCCGCTGCCGCATGCTGCTCCTCGGTGATCATTTGCAACTCGCGCATGCGTCGCAGCACATATTGCTGTCGTAGTCGCGCGCGCTGGGGATTGGCTACGGGGTTGTAGCGAGAAGGGGCCTTGGGCAGGCCGGCAAGCATCGCGCTTTCCGCCAGCGTCAACTCGGAGAGCGGTTTGCCGAAATAGATCTGTGCCGCGGCCGCAAAGCCGTAGGCCCGCTGACCCAGGTAGATCTGGTTGATATAAAGCTCGAGTATCTGGTCCTTGGGCAGGCTCGCTTCGATCTTGAACGCAAGGAGCATTTCGTTGAACTTGCGCGTGATCGTTTTCTCCTTCGACAAGAAGAAGTTACGTGCAACTTGCATGGTGATGGTGCTGGCGCCCTGACGCACCCCACCGGACACAAAATTCGATAGCGCCGCCCGCGCGACTCCCCAGTAATCAACCCCGCTGTGGTGGTAGAAGCGCTCGTCTTCCGCAGCGAGGATCGCGCTTATCAAAGGCTTGGGAACGTCCTTGATGCTGACTACGGCGCGCCGCTCTTCCCCGAATTCCCCGATCAGCTTGCCGTCGGCGCTGTAAACCCGCAGCGGTATTTTTGGCTGGTAATCGGTGAGTGCTTCCAGCGAAGGAAGGGTGGGATAGACGATAGCAGAGGCGAACGCAAGCAATACCATCCCTGCCGCAACCGCAGCCACCAGCAACAATGCAGGGAAAGCCCACCAGCGAAATGACATCAGGATACCTGTTTCGACAGAGGTGTTGCATTAAAGCAACAAATCAAAAGCGCGTTGGAGGACTGTGTCACGTACATAGTGCTGTGTCACCCCGGGCGACGGGTCGGTACGCTATATAGACTGAAAGCGATCTTATATAGGTCCATGGCCGAATAAATAAAATTTGTTTGAAAGACTTTACAACAAAAATAGTTGTTGATAGCATTTAATGTAATATGGAGGATTGTCTCCCATCAATTTATGGCTAAAGGGAAATTCAGCCTCAACTTCGACGCAGTCGAGCGCCTTTTCAAGGCCAAGGTACCGCCATTGATCGGTACCGACATCAGTTCTTCCGCGATCAAGATGGTGGAGATCATGGAGGCTGGAAAGGGCATGTATCGCGTCGAGCGCTATGCGATCGAGCCGCTGCCTAAGGATTCCGTGGTAGAGGGCAATATCAACAATATCGATGCCGTAAGCGATGCGCTCAAGCGCTGCCACAAGCGGCTCGGCAGCAACATCAAGAATCTCGCGCTCGCGCTCCCCAACGCGGCCGTGATCACCAAGAAGATCCTGGTGCCGGCGGGACAGCGCGACGAGGATCTCGAGCTCGCGGTGGCAACCGAAGCCAATCAGTATATTCCCTTCGCTCTCGACGAGGTGAATCTCGACTTCCAAGTCCTGGGGCCGGCGGCAAACAGCCCCGAGGATGTCGAGGTGCTGATCGCCGCTTCGCGCAAGGAGAAGATCGAGGACCGGGTGGCTGCGGCGGAGCAGTCAGGTTTGAAAGCTGCCGTGATGGACGTCGACGTGTTCGCGGCCCAGACCGCCTTCGAGCTGATCGAGAACCAGTTTCCGGAAAAGGGCAAGGACCAGAATATCGCCATGGTCGACATCGGCGCAACGACGATGTCGGTCAATGTGCTGCGGAACGACCAGTCGATCTACATGCGCGAGCAGCCTTTCGGCGGCAATCAGCTCACGCAGGAAATCCAGAACCGTTTCGGCCTCTCGCCGGAGGAAGCGGAGGCGGCAAAGCGCGCCGGCGGACTGCCGGAAAATTATGAATCCGAGGTGCTGCTGCCATTCATGGACATGCTGGGGCTGGAAGTCGCCCGCGCACTCCAGTTCTTCTTCACGTCGACTCAGTTCAACCAGGTCAATCACCTCGTGCTCTCCGGCGGATGTGCGGCCCTGCCGGGGGTCGACGAAGCGGTCGGCAAGCGGACGCAAGTGAACACAGTCGTCGCCAATCCGTTCACCAACATGGCGCTGTCGTCCAAGATCCGGCCGAAGAATCTCACCCAGGATGCGCCGTCGCTCATGGTGTCCTGTGGACTGGCGATGCGGAGGTTCGATCCATGATACGCATCAATCTGCTGCCGCATCGCGAAATCCGCCGCAAGCAGCAGCAACAGACTTTCTTCATCGCCATGGGCATCGTCGCCGCCATCGGCGTCGCGGTGTGGTTCGTGGTGCACACCTATCTCGACAAGCAGTTCACCGAGCAGCAGGACCGCAACAAGTACCTGAGCGAGGAGATCGTCAAGCTCGACAAGCAGATCGAGGAGATCAACAAGGTCAAGGAGCAGACCGCAGCGCTGCTGGCCCGCAAGAAGGTCGTGGAAACGCTGCAGGCGAATCGTTCCGAAGTCGTGCACCTGCTCGATCAGCTCGTACGCCAGCTGCCGGACGGCGTGTATCTGAAAGGCATCAAGCAGACGGGGCAGCGCGTGACGATCAACGGCTTTACCCAGTCGCAGGCGCGCGTGTCGACGCTCATGCGCAATCTGGAGTCCTCGCCGGATCTGGAGAATCCGGGGCTGGTGGAGATCAAGGGAACCCAGGTCGGCAATCAGCGCATCAACGAATTCACCATGAACATCAACATTACCCGCCGCGCCGAAGAAGCGGGCGGCAAGTCCGCCGGGAAGCCGGCGCCAAAACCCGGAGCCAAGGGGTAGAACGTCATGGCTATGACCGTTGACGACCTGAAGCGTTACCTCGACCCGAAGAGAATCGGCTCGGCGCCGATCGTGGTGAAGTTGAGCGTGCTGCTGGTCACGCTCGCCCTGATCATCGGCGCGAGCTACTGGTTCGACTGGCAGAACCAGCTCGATCAGATCAGCGTCGAAAAACAAAAGGAAGAGCAGCTGCGCACGACCTTTCTCGACAAGAAGAAGCAGGCGATCGACCTGCCCGCCTATCGCAAGCAGTTACAGGACATCGAGAAGCAGTTCGGGGCGTTGCTCAAGCAGCTGCCCGGCAAGTCGGAGATGGACGCCTTGCTCACGGACATCAACCAGGCAGGCTTGGGGCGCGGGCTGCAGTTCGAGCTCTTCAAGCCCGCGGCGGGCGAGACGCAGCGCGATTTCTATGCCGAGCTGCCGATCACGATAAAGGTCACCGGCAGCTATCACGATCTGGGCGCTTTCGCGAGCGACATCGGCAAGTTGCCGCGCATCGTCACACTCAACGATATCTCGCTCAACCCCAACAAGGACGGGACGCTGGCGATGGACGCAACGGCGAAAACCTTCCGCTATCTCGACGAGGAAGAGCTCGCGGCGCAGCGCAAGGCGGCCCAGGCGGCCAAGAGCAAGGGTGGGAAAAAATGATGCGCAAGATCGCGGCGATCGCCATTTCGTGTTTCGCTCTCGCCGGGTGCGGTGGTGAGTCGTATTCGGACCTGAGGCAGTTCGTCAAGGATTCGGACAATCTCCCGCACGGGCGCATTCCACCGCTGCCCGAAGTGCAGCCGTACGAGCCGTTCACCTACAACGCGTTCGACCTTACCGACCCGTTCAAGCCGCGCCAGATTACGCCGCCCAAGGCCGATACCGTCGCCGGGGGCATCAAGCCGCCCGACCCGAACCGCCGCAAGGAGCCGCTCGAGGCCTATCCGCTGGAAAACCTCAAGATGGTCGGCACGCTGCAACAGAAGAAGGACATCTACGGACTGGTGAGGACACCGGACAACCGGTTGTTCCGCGTCAAGGCCGGCAATTTCCTCGGACAGAACTTCGGACGCATCATCGAGATCTCGGAGTCCAATATCAAGCTCAAGGAACTGGTCCAGGACAGCGGCGGCGAATGGAAGGAAGAAGAACGATCGCTGCTGCTGCAAGAAGGATAAACAGGAGGTAAGTGCCATGAAGCTGCCCGTCAGGCTGATTACGTCGCTCTGCTACGCGTTCCTTGCACTGCTGCTCGGTGCGGTGAGCACCGCCGCGCACGCCCAGGCGAACGCCATCGAGGCAATTAACGTTACCTCTCAATCCGGCGGCAAGGTCGTCGTCAAGGTGACGATGAAAGAGGCGCCGGCCAACCCGCCTGCGGGTTTCGCCATCAACAACCCACCGCGAATCGCGTTCGATTTCCCCAATACGAGCAGCACGCTGGGACGCGCCAGCCAGGACGTCGCCGAAGGCGACCTGCGCAGCATCAACGTAATCCAGGCTGGCGACCGCACGCGCCTCGTGCTCAATCTGTCGCGCGCCCTGAGCTACGACACGCAGATCGACGGCAAGGCCCTCCTCATCACCCTGCAGGGCGCCGCTGCGGTGGCTGGCGCGAGCGGCATGACTACTCATTTTGCCGAAGCGCAGCCGGGTGAGCAGCGTCATGCTCTGCGCAACGTCGACTTCCGGCGCGGCGGCGCGGGGGAAGGCCGCGTCATCGTGGACCTCTCCGACAGCGCGGTCGGCATCGACCTCAAGTTGCAGGGGCGGGCGATTGTGATCGACTTTGTCAACACCGCGCTGCCCAAGAATCTGGAGCGCCGCCTCGACGTAACCGACTTCGGCACGCCGGTCCAGATCGTGAGTGCGTTCGCGCAGGGCGGCAACGCGCGCATGGTGATCGAGCCGCGAGGCAACTGGGAGCACACCGCATACCAGACCGACAACCGCTTCATCATCGAGGTGAAGCAGCAAGTAGAAGACCCGAACCGCCTGGTGCGACCGGGGTTCATCGGAGAGAAGCTATCCCTCGATTTCCAGAGCGTGGAAGTACGGGCTGTGCTGCAGGTTATCGCGGATTTTACGGGTTTGAACATCATCACCAGCGACACCGTGACCGGCAACCTGACCTTGCGCCTGAAGGACGTGCCCTGGGACCAGGCGCTTGACATCATCCTCCAGAGCAAAGGCCTCGACATGCGCAAGACCGGTAACGTGGTCTGGATTGCGCCGCGCGACGAGCTGGCCACGCGCGAGAAGCTGGCGCTCGAGGCGCGCAACCAGATCGCCGATCTGGAGCCCACCCGCACGGAAGCCTTCCAGTTGAACTACCAGAAGGCGCTCGACATGCAGAAGCTGCTGTCTGATCCGCTGCAGCGCGTGCTTTCCAAACGCGGCAGTGCCGTGGTCGACGCGCGCACCAACACGCTGTTCGTGCAGGACACCCCCACGCGGCTGGAGGATGTGCGCAGGCTGATCCAGCGGGTGGACATCCCCGTGCGCCAGGTCATGATCGAGTCCCGGATCGTAGAAGCGACGGATTCCTTCAGCCGGAACCTGGGTGCGCGGCTGGGGTATCACGATCAGTCGGGCAAGGGCTTCGCCATTGGCAACAACGGCAACAACGCGACGCGCGGGCTCCTAGGCGGTTCGCTGAACGACACCGGCTTCCATACCGGCCAGGTCGCGGACGTGCCGCCTTTCACCGACAGCCTGGGCGTGAACCTGCCGGCTCCGGGGCTCGGCGGTGCGGCCGCCGGCGTGTTCTCGGTCCTGCTGTTCAACGACAAGGCGACGAAGTTCCTGAATCTCGAGCTCTCCGCGCTGCAGGCCGACAACAAGGGCAAGATCATTTCGAGCCCGCGCGTGATCACCGCCGACCAGATCGAGGCCACGATAGAGCAGGGCACGGAAATTCCGTATCAGCAGGCGACCTCGAGCGGCGCGACCAGCGTGTCGTTCAAGAAGGCGACGCTCTCGCTCAAGGTGAAGCCGCAGATCACGCCCGATGACAACGTGATCATGAACCTGAACGTGCACAAGGACAGCGTTGGCACGGCAACCCTTGCCGGCCCGTCGATCGACACCAAGCAGATCGTGACGGAAGTGCTGGTGGAAAACGGCGGCACGGTGGTGATCGGGGGAATCTACACCCAGGAGGAGCGCTCGACGACGAACAAGGTGCCGGTGCTGGGCGACCTGCCCTACGTAGGCTTTCTGTTCAAGCAGAACCTCAAGCTCGACGACCGGCGGGAGTTGCTGATTTTCATCACCCCGAAAATCATCAAGGACGGCTTGACGCTGCGCCAGTAGCCGCTCCTGCTCGCATCTGAAGGCGGCCCGTCCGGGCCGCCTTCTTTTTTGCCGGCGCGAGCCCGGCACCCGTCGACGCCTTACGCCTCATATCCGGGGTTCCGCTAGAATTGGCCCATGACGGAAGCGGGTCACGCGACGGGGCGTAGCGCCAATGCCGGGGAGAACATCTTTCTGGTGGGTTTGATGGGAGCTGGCAAGACTTCCATCGGGAAACTGCTGGCGAAGCGCCTGGGCAAGGCCTTCCTCGATTCCGACCAGGAGATCGAGCGCGCGACCGGCGTGAAGATACCCGTGATCTTCGAAATCGAAGGCGAGCCCGGCTTTCGCCTGCGCGAATCCCGCATGCTGGAGGACCTGGTGCAGGGGGGCAATATCGTTCTCGCCACCGGCGGCGGCGCGGTGCTTTCGCCGCAGAACCGCAAACTGCTGGCCCGAAACGGCATCGTAATCTACCTTCGGGCCGGGGTACCCGACCTCTGGAGCCGCACGCGACACGACAGGAACCGGCCGCTCCTGAGGACGGCCGAGCCGCTCCTCAAGCTGGAGCAGCTTTATGCGGAGCGCGATCCCCTCTACCGCGAAATTGCCGACATCATCGTCGATACCGGGAAGCAGAGCCTGGGCAGCCTCGCGCACCAGCTCGAACGCAAGCTCCAGCAGTTCAAGTCATCCACCGTGAAGTGCGCGGATGATCCGGCGCGCACCGCGTGACGGAGCGGCCTACCTTTCGCATGCAAACCTTGACCGTAGCCCTCGGGACCCGCAGTTATCCGATATACGTCGGCCCCGGCCTGCTCACGCGGCCGGAGCTGATCGTCGAGCGGTTGCCGCAGAAGAAAGTCGCGATCATCACCAACTCGACCGTCGGGCCTCTTTACCTCGAAGGTCTGCGGCGGGTGCTCGCAGAGCGCGGCATCGCGGTGGTGATGGTCACCCTGCCCGACGGCGAAATCCACAAGGACTGGGCAACGCTCAACGGCATCTTCGATACGCTGCTCGAGCACCGCTGCGAGCGGGGCACGGCGTTGATCGCCCTGGGAGGCGGCGTGGTCGGCGACCTCGTGGGATTTGCCGCCGCAGTCTATCAACGCGGGGTGCCGTTCATCCAGGTGCCCACCACGTTGCTCGCCCAGGTGGATTCCTCGGTTGGAGGAAAGACCGCCATCAATCATCCGTTGGGCAAGAACATGATCGGCGCGTTCTACCAGCCTCTCGCAGTGCTGAGCGATACCGATACGCTGGCTACGCTGCCGGCCCGTGAGCTCTCCGCCGGGATCGCAGAGGTCGTGAAATACGGTCTGATCCGAGACCGTGCTTTCTTCGATTGGCTGGAAGCCAACATGCCCCGGCTGATGAAGCGCGACGCCGATGCGCTGACCTACGCAATCGAGCGTTCCTGCGCCATCAAGGCCGAAATCGTCGCCCTCGACGAGCGCGAAACCGGCGACCGGGCTTTACTCAATTACGGACATACTTTCGGCCACGCGATCGAAACCGCGCTCGGATTCGGGCAGTGGCTGCACGGGGAGGCCGTCGCGGCCGGCATGGTGCTGGCCGCGAAGCTGTCGCAGCGGCTCGGTTTGATCGCGGCGGCCGATGTGGCGCGGACTGCCGATATCCTGGCGCGGGCGGATCTGCCCACCGCCGCGCCCGAATTGGGAGTCGAGCGCTATCTGGAGCTGATGGGGCACGACAAGAAGGTCCAGGAGGGGCGCATCCGATTCATACTTCTGAAGCGCCTGGGCGAAGCGTTCATCTCCGGGGACGTGCCGTCCGCCGCGCTTGCCGATGTGCTAGGCCAGCCCACGCATGCGTGAGCTTGCGCCCTACGCGGCGCAGGCGGCGCGTTCGCGCGGACGCCACCATCGCGAAGCGCCGCCACGCAACCGTAGTGAGTATCAGCGCGACCGCGACCGCATCATCCACTCCACGGCATTCCGCCGGCTGGAGTACAAGACGCAGGTCTTCGTCAATCACGAGGGCGACCTTTTCCGGACGCGGCTCACACACAGCCTGGAGGTCGCCCAGATCGCGCGTTCGGTCGCGCGCAGCCTGCGGCTCGACGAGGATCTGACCGAGGCTATTGCGCTCGCCCACGACCTGGGCCATACGCCGTTCGGACATAGCGGCCAGGATGCGCTCAACGCCTGCATGAAGCCCTACGGCGGCTTCGAGCACAATCTCCAGTCGCTGCGCGTCGTGGACATGCTCGAGCAGCGCTACGGCGCGTTCGATGGCCTCAATCTCACATTCGAAACGCGTGAAGGCATACTCAAGCATTGCTCGATCAGGAATGCGCGTCTGCTCGGGGACGTGGGAGAGCGGTTCATCAGTCGGCACCAGCCCACGCTCGAGGCGCAGCTCGCCAATCTTGCCGACGAAATCGCATACAACAATCACGACGTGGACGACGGGTTGCGTTCCGGGCTTATTACTCCGGAGCAGCTGTCGCGCGTCCGCATCTTTGCGCGCCACATGCGGGTGGCGCTGAAGGAATATCCACGGCTCTCCGGCCGTCGCCTGAT
>DATFWO010000200.1:0-16186 GCA_035259205.1 Burkholderiales bacterium
CATATGTCGATATGGTCAAGCCGGGCAACGATGCAGACGACCGTCCTGGCCGCAACCCGAGTGGGACGGGGCGCTGTGGGCGCATCTCTTTGTCGGGAGCCCTCGCAATATCGACATATTGCTTCGGGCTCTCCTCCTCGATCTGCATCCCACATCGCCTCCGTCGCACACGTGCCTATTATTGAGATAGGTTCTAGGCTTCGAGATAGCTATGCCGACCGCCCGCGTCGCCGAAGACCTCGATATGCACTACGTGGTCGATGACTACACCGATCCCTGGCGCAAGCCGGAAACGGTGCTCCTGCTGCACGGCAGCTCGGAAAGCGGGGCGATGTGGTTCGGCTGGGTGCCGCATCTCGCGCGCCACTTTCGCGTCGTGCGTCCGGATATGCGCGGCTTCGGCGCCTCCACCCCGATGCCGCGCGACTATACCTGGCCGCTCGACACTGTCGTCGACGATTTCGCGAGCCTCACCCGGCAGCTCGGGATCGAGCGCGTCCATCTGGTGGGTGCGAAGATCGCCGCGACGATCGCCCGCCGCTTCGCCGCGCGCTTTCCGGACCGAGTGCAGACCCTGACCCTGGTCGGCTCGCCGCCGCCGCGCCGCAATCATGCAGACGGGACGGTCGCAGCGTGGACGGCGCTTGCCGAGCGCGAAGGCGTCGAGGGCTGGGCGCGGAGCACGATGTCCGGGCGTCTCGGCAGCGCTTTCTCTCCCGAAGGCCAGGAGTGGTGGGTGAAGCTCATGGGGCGCACTCCCCTTTCCACCTGGTTCGGCTTCGTCTCGACCATACCGAACTGGGACGTCGCCGCGGACCTCCCGCGTATCGCCTGCCCGACGCTCGTCATCACAACCGAGGGCAGCGCCCTCGGCTCGGTGGAGAGCATGCGAGCGTGGCAGAGCAAGATCCCGAACTCCATGCTGCTGGCGCTCCCCGGCGATTCCTTCCACGTTGCCGCGACGGATTCGGACCGCTGTGCCCGGGAGACGCTGGATTTCATAATGCGTTACAGATAGCACGTCTCAGGTACGGCGTCTCACACAGCGTCCCAGATAAGGCATCCCAGATAGAGCGTGTTGCGCGCAGGACGTATTGCCTGGCACGCTTTACCTGAGACGCTTCATTTGAGACGCTTCATCTGGGACGATTTATCTGGGACGCCTCACCCGAGACGATTTTTTGAGACGCTTCATCTGGGACGATTTATCTGAGACGCATCATCCGGGACGCTTCACTTGAGACGCCTCATCCGGAACGTTGGAAAGGAAAAACGTGAAAACAGTATTGCTATGGGCTGCTTCCCTTGCACTAGCGATGTCGCCGCTGGACGTTACGCTCGCGCAATCCGGAAGCTATCCCGCCAAGGCGATACGCTGGATCGTGCCGTTTCCGCCGGGCGGCAGCGTCGATATCCTCGCGCGTCTCGCCGGTGCCAGGCTCGCGGAAAATCTGGGACAGCAGGTCGTGATCGACAATCGCAGCGGGGCATCCGGCAATATCGGAACGGAGATCGTGGCGCGCGCCGCGCCCGACGGCTATACGGTAGTCAGCAACACCGTGCCGTTCGTGGCGAATACGTTCCTCTACAGCCGAGTGCCGTACGACGTGCTGAACGACTTCGCACCGGTGTCGCTGATGGCGTCGACGGCTTCCGTTCTGACCGTGCATCCCTCGCTGCCAGCGCATTCGGTGCGCGATCTGCTCCAGCTGGCAAGATCCAAGCCGGGCGCGCTCAACTACGGCTCGGCCGGCGTCGGCACGAATCCGCACATCGCCGGCGAGCTGTTCAACTACCTCGGCAAGGTGAACTTGGTGGCGGTGCATTTCAAGGGTGGCGCGCCGGCGCTCGTCGCCGCAATCGGTGGGGAGGTCGGAATCACCTTCTCGAGTGTCCTGGAGACCGCTCCTCACATCGCCGGCAAGCGGCTGCGTCCGCTCGGGGTGACCGGCATCAAGCGATCGCCTCCGATTCCGGACGTGCCGCCCATCGCGGAGGCCGGATTGCCCGGCTACGAGTTCGATGGATGGCACATCCTGGTCGCGCCGAAAGGCACGCCCGCCGCCATAGTGACGCTGCTGAACGACAATCTCAAGCGGATACTGCGCGCCCAATCCCGGCAGCTCGAGGAGCGGGGACTGGATGTCATCGCGAGCTCCCCTGAAGAATGCGCCGCCTACCTGAAAAAGGAAGTGGCCAAGTGGGGCAAGGTGATCAGGGAAAGGAGAATGCGCGCCGATTGAGGGACGAAGCCCGGAGCCAACCGCTTGTCTACCGCCAGGACCATCGCCGGTCGCGCCGTATGGGCGGCCGTGCTCCTTGCCGGCGCGCTCGTTGCCGGCGCAGCGAGCGCCCAGTCGTCTCCGGCGGGCTTGTGGCGCACGGTAGACGATGCCACGGGCAAGGCGAAATCGCTGGTCCGCATCGTCGAGAGCGGAGGCGTCTTTTCGGGCCGCATCGAGCGCATCTTCGATCCCGACCCGGCCTGGGACGGCCGGTGCGAAAAATGCCGGGACGAGCGCAAGGACCAGCCGGTGCTCGGCATGCTGATCCTGGCCAATCTGCGCCAGTCCGGCGACGAATACGGCGGCGAGATACTCGATCCCGAGAACGGCAACGTGTACCGCTGCCGCCTGCGCGTGATCGAAGACGGACGGAAACTGGAGGTGCGGGGCTACATCGGCCTCTCGCTCTTCGGCCGCACGCAGATGTGGCTGCGCGAGCAGAAACCCTAGCGCTCATGGAGAATCGAATGCCGACCTGCATTAATCAATTCCTCGGATTTTCGGCTGCTGTCGCAACCATCGTGGCCGCAGCGAGCGCTGCGGCGGCGGATTTCCCGGCCAAGCCGGTGCGCATCGTGACGCCGTTTCCCCCGGGCGGGAGCGTAGACCTGGTCGCCCGGCTGCTCGGCAACGATCTCGGCAAGGCATGGGGGCAGCAGGTCATCGTCGACAATCGCGCCGGCGCATCCGGCAACATCGGCACCGAAGTCGCCAGGAACGCCCCGCCCGACGGCTACACCTTGCTGCTCAACACGTTGCCGTTCGTGACCAATCAGTTCGTATACAGCAGGATGCCGTACGATCCCATCACCGACTTCGCGCCGGTCTCGCTGGTGTCTTCGGTGGCGGGGCTCCTCGTCGTGCATCCCTCGCTGCCCGTGCGCACGGTGCGCGATCTGGTCGCGCTCGCGAAAGCGAAGCCGGGAACGATCAACTACGGCACGGCGGGGCCGGCGACGAACCCGCACATCTCAGGCGAGCTCCTCAACTACCTCGGAAAGATCAACCTCGTTGCCGTGCACTACAAGGGCGGGGGCATGGCGACCACCGCAACGATCAGCGGGGAAACGCAGGTTTTCTTCTCGAATACCATACCCGACGTCATGCCGCACGTGGAGGCGAAGCGGCTGCGCGCGCTCGGAGTGACCAGCCTCAAGCGCCAGCCGACCGTGCCCCAGATCCCGACGCTCGCGGAGTCGGGACTGCCGGATTACGAATTCACGTCCTGGCACGTGCTGGCCGCGCCCGCGGCGACGCCCCGCGCCCTGATCGCGCAAATCCACGATAAGGTCAAGAGCCTCCTCGGCACGCCCGAGGCCGTACAGCGCTGGCGCGAGCGCGGAGTGGAGGTCGTCGCGAGCACGCCCGACGAAGCCGCCGCCTACCTCAAGAAGGAAGTGCAGAAGTGGCGGGTCGTGTTCAAGGAAAGGGGAATGAAGGCGGACTGAGCCGCCGCCCGCGCGGGAGCTGCGCGATTAACCGGGCTTGTCTCCGGCCGACCGTTCCGGGTTGTCGCGGCTAGTCTCGCTCGTCGACCGGCGCGGGCAGGCCGCCTGGTATGCGCCCGGATCGTCTCGAACCAGCGGCATCAGCTCGGGGGTGAGCGACTTCAGGAGCTGTACCGAAAGCGCGCTCGTAAACTTGTACTTGGCCGCGTACGGCTCGTGGACGTACGCGGTGATGGTGCCGAAAAAACGATCGCCGATGAAAAACACGAACGTTGCCGAGCGGTTCACTACCCGCGACTCGGTGAGGCGGCCGCCCCGGCCGTAGACTTCGTAACGATGGTCTCCCGTTCCGGTCTTGCCGCCGACCGGAAGCGGTTTGCCGGAGACTTGCGCGAAGCCGCCAGCGAAGCGGCGCGCGGTGCCGCTTTCGACGACCTCGATGAGAGCCCGGTGCACCACCTCGGCGATCTCCTCTGGCAGCACCCGCTCCGGTTCGCCCGGGCGGTACTCGAGCCGTGTCTCGAACGGCGTGGCGGCCGCAAAGTGCAGGTTGTCGATGCGGCCGACGGGCAGGCGCATGCCCTTGTTCAGGATGATTCCCACGAGCGCCGCCAGCGCGGCGGGCCGGTCTCCGGAAGCGCCGATCGAGGCCGCGTAGGACGGAGTAAGCGATTCGAAGGGATAGCCCAGCCGGCGCCAGTCGCGGACGATCTCGAGGAACGCTTCGACTTCGAGCAGGCTCTGGATGCGCGAGTCCTGCGCGTTCTTGTGGCGCGTCTTGAACAGCCAAACGTAAACATCCTGCCGCTCGTTGCGGCTCGCCTCGACCACCTGCGCGATCGTCGCGCCCGGGTTGCGGCGCAGGAAGCCCGCGGTCCACAGCTCCAGCGGATGCATCCCGGCGACGAAACCTCGGTCCGCCAGAGTGAGGCGGTCAGCGCCGTAAGTCTCGTAGAGCTTGCGCAAGGTCGCTTCGGAAAGGTCGTCATTGGGTAGGTACTTGCCCATGAACGCAATGAATTCGCCCAGCCCGGCCTTCGGCTCGATCGTGCGGAACACCGCGGCGAGGCGCTTCGGCCGCGCGCGGATGCTCTCCATCAGGAGCTCCTCGGTCTCCTCGGGCGTCTTGGCGCGATACTTTCTGTAGAAGCGATAGATGAATTCGCGCCCTTCGCGGTCGGCGAAGCGGGACAGGATCTCGCGCCGCTGGGGGTTGCCCGCTTTCTGCAGACCGGCGAGGGTGCCGTGCGTCGAGTGGATATAGTGCCTTACGATGTCGCGCATCAGGCGGATGAACACCAGGTTGACCGATTGCCGGAACGCTTCGCGCACCGGTATCACCTGGTAGTTCTCCTTCGGGTCGAAATTCTCGAACTTCTGCAGCCCGCCGCCGGTAAAGAACGCCTCCGCCGGGCTCGCCGAATAGCGGCGGTCCATCGCGGCGTCCAGCATCGGCCGCAGGCTTCGATCCTGGGCAGTGGACAGGTAGTCGAGCGCCCAGCGCTTGAGCGCGTCCTTGCGGTCCGCCTCGACGGCGGCCAGCTCCTCCCGCGTCATCCCGCCATAGCTGCGATGCAGATTCGCAACGAGCTCCAGGTAGAGCACGAGAGTGCGCAGCTTCGCGGTCGAGCCGAGGTTGAGCTTTGCGCCCTCGTTGATGTCGAACGGCTGGTCGAAATTGTCCGTCTGCACGCGCAGCAGGTTGGCGTTGCCGCTGCGCTCGAAAAGCGTGAAGCTGTACGTGATCCTGGCCGGGTCGTCCCCCGGGCTCAGCATGCGAAAGCCGTACAGCCCCCGTGCCTTGGCCGTTGTCGGATCACCCAACTGGCGCAGCACTTCACCTACGGACCGCTGCACTCCGCCCGCAAGGGTGCTGGAAGCGGCGAGATCGAAGCGGTCGAGGTCGTACAGGCGCGGAACGTTGAGCAGTCCCGACAGGTGGGTGCGCATCGCCGTCGCCGCTTTGCGGGTGACGAACGAAACGGGCGGGGGAGCGCCCGGGTCCTCGTGGAACGCGAGCTCGATCGGCAGCGCGGCATCACGCAGGGCGGGCGGTATGACCCCGGCGGCTCCGAGCAGGCGCAGATAGCTGTTCGTGAGCTCCTCGAGGTCCTGCTTGCCCTCCGCAAGGTAATAGGATGGACGACGCTGCGCGATCATGAGGGAGAGCACCTGCTTGTAGGCTTCCGCCTGGCGCTGGAGCTCCCCGTTCGCCTCGGCCGCTGCGGGGGAGACGGCGTTCAACAGGCGGTTGACTTCGTCGAAGTCCCGGCCGTACCACGCCCACATCCCGTCGCCGATGCTGTTGATCTCGCCGTAGCCGGGCTTCGCCGACAGCGGCACGGTGCTGAGGTAGGACGCCACTATTTTCCGGCGCGCCGCCAGTGTGTCTTCGCCGGCAAGGTAGGCGCGCACCGACGCCGATGCCATCTGGCGCAGCTTCTCCCGTGCCGAGGCGGTCCGGCCATCCGGCGAGTGACGGTACTTTTCGATCTGCGTGGCGAGCGTGCTGCCGCCCGCGGCCGGATGCGATTTATCGACGAGGTGCCACAACTGGTCGAATACGGCCAGACCGAAGCGCTTCCACTCGATGGCCGGATTGCGCTTCGGATGCTCCGCGTCAAGCAGCGCCTGATCCTCGATAAAGAGCAGCGTATCGACCAGCACCGGCGGGATCGCCTCGAACCGATCGTATATCCGCTCCGGAAAGCGCTCAGAGTAGAGCGGCTGGCCGGCGCAGTCGACCAGCGCAAGGCCGACCTGGTCCTTTTCGCGATAGACCGGGGACAGGCCGAAATCCGCGAGCCGCGCGAGCTCCGGGGATACGCGCGCCTGCTCGGTGATGACGTAACTGCGCGCAGCCAGAGCATTCAGAAAGCCGGGCAGGTGGCTGTAGCCGAGCCGCAAGTCATAGGGGCCGCCGGGCGCAAATTTTGTGTCCG
Organism: Burkholderiales bacterium; assembly: GCA_035259205.1. Taxonomy (GTDB): domain Bacteria; phylum Pseudomonadota; class Gammaproteobacteria; order Burkholderiales; family SG8-41; genus SG8-41. Next base: position 6,676 of record DATFWO010000200.1, read on the forward strand.
CCGCCGGGCCCGGCTGCACGAAAAATGTGAGATTGCGCGCGTATTCGGAGAGATAGCGCGCCTGCAGGCGCGAAGACCCCGATTCATCGGCAACCACCCACAGACCGAACACCGTGACGGCAATCAGGACGACCCAAAACGTCCGGCGAGTGTGCAGCCAGAACGACCGTGCGCGGGAAGGCGCGGGCCGCGCTTGCGGGCTCGCGGCCCGCCTTGCGATGCGGCGCCTGCGTTCGCCCGTGGTGACGGTATCCCGCCCGCGACGAGTCACTATCGCCTTGCGCAACACGCGCGCGGCGGCTCGCGGATCGCGCCTCGCGCTCAGGAAGGATTCGACAGCGCGGCCACGCTTGCCTACGGCGCGATACAGATACTTCCGCTCGCCCGCAGTCTTCACCGGCGTCTCGACCAACCGCCAACCAGCGCGCGCGCCGCGCCAGGCGCGCCGCGCAGGCGCGTGTCGTTCGAACCGCACCGCCCAGCGTTTCAACCCGGAATTTCCGATCTCGCGTCCGCGCTCTCGCAGCGTCGCCGCCAGTTTGCGGGCCTTGATGGGATACGCCGGGCGCCAAGGCGCGCGCCACGGAGGCCTTTTTGCGTCGGATTCTATTTGACGTCCCCCCTGGGATGCCCTGGAGACGACCGTATTTTACTCGTTTTGAACGCACGACTCCGCTCATGTCGGATCGAATGCCAGAATTCCGACCGAACTCTCTCGCGTAGCGTTCGAGGCGGGCGCCTCATCCGAAGACGCCTGTCCCCGGACGCTTCAGCGGAAGTGCTTCACCAGCTGCCGCGGACCGACCTCGCCGCCGTAGACGTTGCCCTTCGCGTCAACCGCAACGCCTTCCGCCGCGCTCGTGCCCTGCAGTTCCAGCGGATCGGGAATCCGGTAGATGACCTTGCCGTCCTTGACGCTGCCGATGCGGATGCCGCGCAGCCATCCCGGGTTGCGGCCGCTGCTGTTCGACTCCGAGTCGGCCACGTAGATCGTGTCGTTGCGAACGTAGACGCCGCTTGGGCGGCCGAACTGCCTCCATTCGGCGATGAACCTGCCTTCCTGGTCGAGGATCTGCAGGCGGTTGTTGCCGCGGTCGGCGACGTAGAGCCGCCCCTGCGCGTCCATCGTGATGTCGTGCGGCGTGCGGAACTCGACCGGGCCCGCTCCGAGCTTTCCGAATGACCGGATGAACTTCCCATCCTTGGTGAACTTCGAGATCCGCGCCACCGTGTCCGGCGGCGCGTCGGGCGATTGTCCCCCGTGCCCTTCCGTGATGAAGAGATCCCCGTTTGGCGCCATGACGATGCTCGTCGGCTCGTTCAACGCGTCGGGTGGATTGCCGGCCACGCCGGGCTTGCCGATCGTGAGCAGCAGCTTGCCATCCGGGCTGAACTTGTAGACAGCGTGGCCCCGCGCCCCGCCCGCATCTCCGTACTGCTTGCGCTCGCGCTCGTTGAGGCCGCGCAGGTCCACGACCCACACGTTGCCGTCGCGATCGGCGTAGATCTTGTGCGGGAAGACGAACATGCCGGCTCCGAAGCTCATCAGCAGCTTGCCGGAAGCATCGAACTTGAGGACCGGCGGCAGCTTGGAGCCGGCGCAGCTGTCGTACTGGAAGGGGGACACGCCGGCCGGCGTATCGGGATTCGCGCCGCAGCGGTCCGCCACCCAGACGGTCACGCCGTCCAGGTCGATGTCGACGCCGTTCAACGCGCCCCACTTCCGGCCGTCGGGGAGGCTCCCCCAGGGCGCCACGGTCTGATACGGATTGGGCAGATCGTTGATCGGCGCGACGCTACCCGTCGGCGCATCCGCGCCGCAGAGCACAAGCGCGGCCCCGGAAAGCAGCAGCGCGAGCAGGATGCGGTTTGCCATGAATTTCACACAGCGTCCCGGATACCGCGTCTCAGATTACTGCGTCCCAGATACGGCGTCTACGGCGTACTTGCCTGCGATTTTGGCAACGTTTCAAACTGGGACGCTTCACCTGGGACGCTTCATCCGGGACGCTCTATTAGGACCCGCGCTCAGCCGGCGTACGTCCGCCCCACCCAGCCTCCATGCACCGGATGGTGCGAGCAGATGAACTCGAGAAACGCCGGGCGCCCTTTCGCATTCTCGTCGAAAGCGCGTTTCAAGGCCGGGACGATCGCCGCCGGCTCGCTCACGTCCTCGGCATGGTAGCCGACGGCGCGCGCCATCGACGCCATGCACGCATTGCTGTGGTCAGACACTTTCCAGGTATAGGGATCGTGGCCCTTGCCCCAGAATCCCGGCCCGTAGCCCGAGTAACCGCCGTTGTTGATGTGCAAGGTGGTGATGCCGATACCGTAGCGCGCCGCCGCCTCGAAGCTGCCCATCATGTAGCACACGCCGGCGTCGCCCGTGATGTTTACGCACTGCCGGTCGGGATACGCAAGCCTGGCCGCAAACGCACCCGCGAAGCTGAAGCCGAGCGTCGAGACGTTGCCCCAGCCCAGGTGCCCGCGCGGTATCTGCGCCTCGTACACCGTGCTCGTCTGGTCGCGCGTATTGCCCGAGTCGGCCGTCACGAAGGATTGCTTCGGGTCGAGCACCTTCATGAGGTCGCCTATCACCCGGTACGGGTTGAGCGGCTTGTCGCTCGACTCCATGAACGGCCGGAACTTGTCCATGAAGCTCTGCTTCGCCGCGCGGACTTCCTCCACGACGCCGTTCTTCGGGCGCCCGCCCAGCTTCGAAAGCTCGTCGGTCAGGGCCTTCAGCGACAGCTTCGCGTCGCCGATCACGGCGTGCTTCGTCTCGTAGCTGCGGTTGATGTCGAGCGTGTCCACCGTGCACTGCACGATGGTCTTCTTCTCCGGGTCCGGGATGGCATGGCTGAAGCGATTGGGGAAAAGGCTCGAGCCGACGGAGAACACCAAATCGCACTTGTTGAGGAAGTGCGCCGCGTGCGAACCGCGCACGCCGACCGACAGCGGATGGTTCTCGGGGAACGTGCCCTTCGCTTTCAGAGTCGTGAGCACCGGCGCCTGCGCGAGCTCGGCGAACTGCTTGAGCTCCTCGGTGGCGTCGGCATAGTAGACGCCCTCCCCGACGTAGATCAGCGGATCCTTCGCGGCGAGCAGCGCCTTTACCGCGGCCTTGACGTCGTCCGGGTCGGGGGCGGTGCGCCAACCCTTGACCGGCGCGTAGGGATACTGCGCCTCGTCGTACTCGCCGAGGTCGCTCGGCACCAGGAGCAGAACCGGGCCGGGCCGACCCGAACGCAGATGCGTGAAGGCGCGGCGCATGTAGTCGGGCACCAGCTCAGCCCGATCGATCTTGCCGACCCACTTCGTGACCGGCCGCAGCGCCTCGGCTATATCGAAGTGCGTGTGGCGGCTCGCGCCGCGGCCGACGCCTTCCGCAATCACGAGCATGGGCGATGAATCCTCCCACGCCTGCGCGATCGCCCCGTAGGCCATCTGGATGCCGGCCGCATTGAGGCTCGCCATCGCGGTGCACACGCCGATGCGCTTGCCGCAGGTAACCCGCGAAAAGGCGTCGGCAACGGCTACCCCGAAGCGCTCCTCACCCATCATGTAAATGGGGATGCCTTCCTCGCCGCACGCGTTGTTGATGTGGCTCGTGGGATAGCAGCTCACCCACCGCACACCCTCGGCCTTGAGTATCCGCGCAACGCCGTTCGCCGCCTTGATCTTCATGCGTTTCTCCCAGGAAATGGTAGGCCCGAAGCGGGCCCCGCCGAATCGCCAAGTTTATACTCGTACTTGGTTCTTACGGTACGCCGCACGCGGAGCCGATGGTGCATGCGGCAACGCAACAGCCACCCTTACCCCTATGGGGAGTGCTAAGATTCCTCGATCCCTGTCCAGCGAGGAGGTGGCCCGTGCTCAAGATGAACCACGTGCATCTGAAGACCAAAGATCCGGAAAAGACGGCGAAATTCTATTGCGACACGCTGGGCGCGAAGATCGTGGGTAAAGCGGGCCAGGGCGGGTATCGGCTCGACCTGCACGGCTTGCAACTCAACGTCACGGACTTTCTCGGCAGCCAGAAGCGCGAGCAGAAGTACGGCATGGAGCACATCGCCATCGACACCGACGAGCTCGACAACGTGGTCGCGAAGCTCAAGGCGCAGGGCATCCACATCCTGGAACAGACCACCGTCTCTGGCGGCCGCAGGGTGTGCTTCTTCGAAGGGCCGGACGGCGTTCAGCTCGAATTCATCGAGATGAAAGCTTAGCCGGGAAGGAGCCGCGCGCTCCGCGGCTTCCGGTCGCCTTGCGCGCCCGGAAGGCTTTACACCGTACGCGACACGCGATCGTTGCCGAGAGCGAGGCGCTCGGCCAATGTGCGCAGCAGGCCCTGCGCCACCTTCAGCCGGCAGCCTTCGCTCATGCAGTCCATCGCAGACCGGTCGAACTCCGCGATGAGCACGTCGGTGATGGCCTCGGCCGTCGCCTGCCTGCGCACCGATCCGCCGTGGATGTAGGCCATCTCGCCGAAGCATTCGCCGCCCTTGAGGACGTTGAGCAGCCGGCCGCGCCTCGTGATCTTCAATTCACCCGATGCCAGCAGGTACATGTTGTAGCCACTGTCGTTCTCGCTCAGCACGGTGCTCCTCGGCGGCAAGCGCCGCCAGCGGCTCGAATGAACGAGCTCCCACAGCTGGGCGTCGTTGACCTGCTCGAAGACCTCGCTCTTTCTCAGCAGGCCGAACTTCTCGGAATCCGGAACCTCGCGCTGATAGACGCTCAGCTTGCCGACCTCGGCCAGCTCCAGCGCGAGGTCCGCCCAGGTGGGATAGCGATCCTGCGGCCGCTTGCTCAGCATCTTCAGGATGATGGAATCGAGCCGCACCGGGACCTCGCTGCGCAGGGCGCTCGGCGGCGCCGGCTCGTCGTGCTTGATCCTGTGGAACAACTCCTCCATCGTCTTGCCGCCGAAGGGCCGCTGGCCGGTCAACAGCTCGTACAGCACAACTCCCATCGCATACATGTCGCTGTGCGCCGTGAGCGGCCTGCCGGAAAGCTGCTCAGGGGACATGTAGCTCGGTGTGCCGATTATGCGGTCGGAGGGAGCGTCGACCGCGCGCAGCAATGCGGAGCCGAAGTCGGCCACCTTGATGTTCGTGCCGTCGACGATGAGGATATTCGCGGGCTTGATGTCGCGATGCACTATTCCCCGCCGGAACGCGTAGTCGAGCGCGCTGCACGACTTGAACCCGATCTGGATTACATCGCTGACGGGCAGTAGCGCATCGGGCTTGGTGTGGCGGAGAAGATTGCCGCCCGGCACGTATTCCATTGCCACGTAGCCGTCGTCCTCCCGCACCATCGCCTCGAATATCGAGATGATGTGCGGGTGGGCGAGCGTCCCCGCGAGGGACGCCTCCTTCATGAATTGACTGCGGGTGCGCTCGCCGACCTGCGAATCGTCCAGCGCCTTGCGGTCGAAGATCTTGAGCGCGACATCCTTGCCGGAGAAGGTGTCCACGGCGCAGTACACCGTCCCGGAACCGCCCGTACCCAGCGGCCGTTTCAATTCGTATTTACCGTATTGAGTTTCCATATGACGCGCGCAACACGCCGAGCACGAGCCTGATAGAGCCCGAGTTTACGTCAAACAGGGGCGCACCGCACCGGAACTGAAGTTCTAGCCTGACAGTCGTAGGACAGGCGGCCGACCGGCCTGAAAAGAATCACGAAACTTCGCAGCCGAGCAGTGCGAACCGCGGCTCGGCTGCGCTCAGCGCGGCGGCGTCGCAGGCACGGGGCGCCAGCCTTCCCTGCACTCACTGACGTACGGGTAGTAGCCCTGCGCCGATTCGCAGTAGTACCACATGGCTGGAGGTGGGTTTCCCGGAGCCGGCTCCGCTCGCGGAGCGGCCGCCACCGGCGGGGGTGACTGAACCGGAGCGCCCGCCACCGGCGGAGGCGCCTGGACCGGAGCTTCGGCCGGAACGCCCGGCGGCTCTGCGATCGCGTAGCCGCCCGGCGCCGCCACGTAGTAGGCATCGTTGGCGTAGTAATAGGGGGCACCCGCAACCCAAACCATCGTGTAGGCAGGAGGCAAAACCGGGACGACGACTCCCAGCGGCGGCCTGACGACGATGAAACCCGGCCCGCCGCGCTGGAACCAGACGCCGGAATGATAGAAGTACTGCCCGCCCCTGAACGTGACGGTGACATGGCCTGCGGGCAGTACCGTTACCGAGTAACCGGGAGCGGGATAGTAATGGTTGTGATGGTATCGATTGTCCAGCACCCAATGGGGCGTGTGAAACCGCTCGGCCTCGCGCCTGTCGCGGCGCTCCTGCTGCGCATGAGCCACCGGCACGACAACAATGGCCGAGAGGACAGCAACTGCGACGCGCGTTGAAATCGAGCTGTACGTATTCATATCGGAAGCCCGCTCCTGGCCGTTCACTATGGTACCCGACGCTTATCGCACCAAAGTCGCCAAATTGTTTCGATTTGTAACGCCGTGGCGCGGCCCAGCCGGAAATAGTGAACCGATCACTGATTACGGATCACTGATGTTACGGCCTATTCCCTCGGGCCGATGTTGAGCATACGGTCGGAGCGCAATACGACGCGCTCCGCCTTGAGCTTCTCGATCTCGGGCGCGGAATAGCCCAGTGCCGCGAGGATAGAGTCGGTGTGCTCTCCGAGACAGCCCGGCTGCTCGCGCACCTCGAATTCCGCCGTTCCGCCCATCGCTATGGGAAGCTTCGGCAGCTTGAAGCGCTCGTTGCCGACGGCAAGATGCAGCCACCGGCGGCCTTCCTTCAGCTGCTTTTCATCGATGAGATCGAGCGGCGTGTTTACCGGCGAATACGGCACGAGCGCCTTGTAGAGCCGCGCGGCGATCTCGTCGTAGGTGAGCTGCTCGACCGCCTGCTTGACGCGCTCCGCGATGCGCGGCTTCTGCGCCGACCGCTTCCGGTTGCTGCTGAACTCGGGAGCGTGCTTCCAGTCGCCGAAATCGAGCGCATCGCACAGGCCGGCCCAGTGGCGGTTGCCGGTCACCGCGATGAATATCTGCCTGCCGTCCCTGGTCGGAAAGAGCTGATAGACGCCCCAGCCCATGTAGGCGCCCATCGTGCTGTCGCGCGAGCCGCGCGGAGGAGGATTGACCCCGGTCAGCTGGACCGTCGTGATGTACTGGCTCACCCAGAAAACGATCGTTTCGTAGAGCCCCGAGTCGATGCAGTCGCCCACGCCCGTGCGCTCGCGGCGATACAGGGCCGAGAGGATGCCGATGACGCCGTAGGTCGCGGCGCCGATATCGGTGATGGAAGCGCCGGCGCGCATCGGCTGATCCTTGAAGCCCGTAAGGTACGCGAGACCACCGGCCATCTGCGCCAATTCGTCCAGGAACGGACGATCCGCATACGGGCCGGGCAGAAACCCCTTGACGGAGCAATAGATGATGCGCGGATTGACGCCGCGGCCCCATTCGTAGTCCAGGCCAAGGCGGCGCAGCGCACCGGGAGCGAAGTTGTCGAGCACCACGTCGGATTGCGCAACCAGGCGCTCGAATATCAGCTTGCCGTCCGGTTTCCCCAGGTCCAGCGCCAGATACTTCTTGTTGCGATTGAAGGAGTAGAACGTCGAGCCGGAATTCGAGTGGCTGCGCGCGGTGTCGCCGGTTTCCGGATGCTCGATCTTGATGACGTCCGCGCCCAGGTCGCCGAGGATCAGGCCGCCGCTCGGCCCCGCGACGATGTGACTCAGCTCGAGGACGCGCACGCCCTCGAGCGGCAGCTTCTGCCGGCTCGGCGACGCGCCGGCCACGGTCAGCCTTGCCCGGTCACCAGCCGAATGGCAGAAGGCTGCGGCGCCGGCGCTTCTTCCGCGGCACCCGCGTTCGTCAGCGAGTCTGGGCGCTGATAGCTCGTGAGCCTCGCGCCCCACGGCGAGACGGCGCCGCGATAGGCCTTGGGCCCGAGGATGAAGTGCCGCGCTTGCGCCAGGGTCTCGATGCGCGGCATGTCCATGGGATAGAGCTTGTCGAAGCGTGGGCGCGGTCCCGCCTTGGATACGAAACCATAGAGCGGATGCCCGACGACCTCCTCGGCCAGCCACACGACCTCGATCAGCTTGTAGAGATCGACGCCGGTGGCTATGCCCATCTCCTCGAGCATGTGCATCAGGTCTTCGGTGGCGATCATCATCGCCGCCTGCCCGTTCCCGCAATACGGGCAGCCCGCCATGCCGCCGATCGAGGTCTGCAGGCGCAGCGTGTCGCCGCTGTCGAGCACGCGCAACGCCGCGTAGACCGAAGCAAGCGCTGCGCCCCGCGCGTTGTGCAGGTGCAGGTTGAAATCGTTGATCGACGGCCAGCGCTCCTTGATGGCGATTAACCGCCGCTCGGTCTCGTGCGGCAGATTCCACCCCATGGCGTCCGCCAGCCCGACCTTGGTGACAGGTATGCCGGCTTCCTCCCACAGCCGGTGCATGCGGTCGAACATGCGCAGCAGGCTTTCGGTCGACACTTCGCCGGTCCAGTTCGAGCCGTAGGCGTTGCTGATGGACATGCCGCCTTCCTTCGCGCCATCGGCCCGCGCTTTCTCGATCTGCTTCGGCCAGGCCGCGATCTGCTGGGCTTGGGTCCGGTTAGTATTGCGCTGCGCGAAGACATCGCACATGTCCACGCGAGTGGCGTGGTCGAGGGCTTTCCTCGAAAGCGGCGGCGTGAATTCCTTCGCGCGCTCGACGCCCTTGTCGTTCAACGCCGTGTAGACGTAACGCACGCCCGGCTTGGGGTGGAACGCCCGCACGAGATCGTCCATGCACGCCATCTGCGGCGTCCACCTGGGGCTCACGAACGAGCCGACAGCGATCTCCTTCAGGCCCGTTTGCGACAGCGCGTCGAGCAGGCGCACCTTCGCTTCCAGCGGGATGTCCGGGCTCTCGATCTGCAGCCCGTCGCGCATGCCTTCTTCGGTGTGTACTATTTTCGGATAGCCGCTCATGATTTCACCCTTTGTCGAGATAGAGACGAAACGCAACCCGCGCTCGAGCACCCGGGGATAGGTCCCCGACCCGGCCAGTCCGCCTGCTGGAACGCGCGGAATCCGGCCCTGGAAGGAGTTTATACCCGTGCAGCGCAAGCGCGCTCGTTTGAAACAAGCCACTGAATTGGCGGTTTTCTTTACAGCGAGAGCGCCCGCCATTTATAATGCGCCCTCTCTCGTGGGGGTATAGCTCAGCTGGGAGAGCGCTTGCATGGCATGCAAGAGGTCGCCGGTTCGATCCCGACTACCTCCACCATCAACACCCTTGAAGAGCGGCGCGGATTGGTCGCGGGTAAGCACCGATAAACGCGGATGACCGGAGGGAAGAAGTCTGCGTTATAGCGCCGGAAGTTTGAGTCGCCCGCAAGTCCCCATCGTCTAGAGGCCTAGGACATCGCCCTTTCACGGCGGTAACCGGGGTTCGAATCCCCGTGGGGACGCCAGGCTTGCGGTGCTACTTCCTCGCTTTCGCGCCGGGCAGAAAGTCGTCGAGCGGCACGCCG
>DATFWO010000201.1:0-32622 GCA_035259205.1 Burkholderiales bacterium
CTCAGGCCGTACAGCGAGACGCTCGTGGACAAGCTGGAGGAGAAGAACGCCGAGCTTCAGGAAACGCTGAGGAAGCTTCAGGCGGCGCACCGGGAAATCGTCGCTCTCAACCGGGAGCTGGAGTTGCGTGTCGAGCAGCGCACCGGCGAATTGCAGGAGGCCAACCGCGAGCTCGAGTCCTTCAGCTACTGGGTGTCACACGACCTGCGCGCGACACTGCGTGCGATGGCCGGCTTCACCAGCGTCGTTCTTCGCGACCATGCCGGCCGGCTCCCGCTCGACGCCACGCAACTCATCGCGCGCGTCGAGGAGAACGTAAGAGGCATGGCCATGCTGATCGACGACCTGCTCGACTTGGCCCGCGTGGGGCGCAAGACCTTGAGCCCGCAGCGGGTTAACCTTGCTCATGTGGTGCGCGAATGCCTGAAGGAGCTTGCGCACGATCAGGAAGGCCGCGCGATAGACATCGCGGTCGGGGAGCTACCGCCGTGCCACGGCGATCTCGTCCTGCTCAAGCACGTATTCGCCAATCTGCTCTCCAATGCGCTCAAATACACGCGCAAGCGCCAGGTCGCCAGAATCGAGGTCGGCGCTGACACGCGAAACGGCCAGCAGCTCATCTTCGTCCGCGACAACGGCGCCGGGTTCGACACGCGCCATGCGCACAAGCTGTTCGAGGTGTTCCAGCGGCTGCACTCCCAAAGCGAGTTCCCGGGTACTGGAGTAGGTCTGGCCATCGTCAAGCGGGCAATCGAGAAACACGGCGGGCGCGTCTGGGCGGAATCCGCACCCGATCGCGGCGCCACGTTCTACCTCACGCTGCCGGCGGCGAGTCCCGACGTCCAGCCGGCACGATAGCCACCAGGAAGCCGAGCACAACCGCCACCGGTGTGCGGCATGGAGTAACATGGACGCAACTTGACCACCGCCCATGCCGCTACGCGTTCTCATCCTGGAAGACAATCCTGACGATGCCCAGCTCATGGTGAGGGAACTGCGGTATGCAGGCCTCGACGTGCAGGCGGAACGGGTGGAGACAGAAGCCGAGTTCGTCGGGCAACTCACGCCCGAGCCCGATCTCATCCTTTCCGATTTCACGTTGCCGCATTTCGGCGGGCTCGCGGCGCTGCAACTCGTGCGCTCGCGGGGCCTGGCGGTCCCGTTCATCGTCGTTTCGGGCTCCATCGGCGAGGATATCGCTGTGCAGGCGATGCGCGAAGGAGCGGACGACTACCTGCTGAAAGACCGCATAGCGCGGCTCGGCCCCGCCGCCCTGCGCGCTCTGGAGAACCGGCGCATGCGGGCGCATTTGCGGCGGACGGAGGACGCGCTGCGGGAAACCGAATTGAAGTTCCGCCAGATCGCCGAAAACGTGAAGGATCTGCTCTGACCCGCCCTCAGACGCTCGTCGGTCCCGCCACCTCCACACGATTGCGGCCTCCGCGCTTCGCCCGGTAAAGCGCGGCATCGGCGGCCCGGATAAGCGCCTCCCCGTCGCCTCCGTGTTCGGGCCAGATCGCGGTGCCGATCGAGAGCGTGGGAGCGCAGATCACCGGCCCGTGTCCCTGCACGCGCAACGATATCGCCCCATTACGCATGCGCTCAGCAGCAACGATCATCCCATCGAGGCTGGCGCGCACCAGCAACACGACGAATTCCTCTCCGCCGTAACGGCAGACGGTGTCTTCGGCGCGCACGCACGACAGCAGGTAGCGGCTCAGGCTTACCAGCACGGCGTCCCCGGCCGCATGACCGTGCGTATCGTTCAGATCCTTGAAATGGTCCGCGTCCGCGAATAACAAGCCGAAGCTGACGCGCTCGCGCCTGGCGCGCGCGATTTCCCGCGACACCGCCTGCTCGAAGTAGCGCCGGTTGTAGAGCCCTGTGAGACTGTCCCGGTCCACCAGCGCCTGCAACCGGTTCTCCGCCCGCCGGCGTGCACGGACTTCCTCGACCAAGGTCGCATTGTGCGCCGCGAGCTCCGCCGTTCGCTCCGCGACGCGCCGGTCGAGTTCCGCGCTCAATGCTTCCACCTCGTCGAACTTCTGGTGCAGCTTGTCGGTAATCAGCCTCAGGTGCCGATCGACGAGCCCGGAGCTTTCGACGGGCACTCCCCTCGCATCCGACGACAGCGCGGAATTCACGGCCTCAAGCAGGGCCTCCGGTGTCGCCGGTTTCACCAGAAAATGCGAGACCCCATGAGCTTCGGCGAGACTGCGTGCGGCGGCGTCCGGGTAGGCTGCGGTGTAATAGATGACGGGGGTGCGGTCCAATGCCGGCTCGCTCCGCAGGCGGCGGATCATCTCATAGCCGTCCATGACCGGCATCAGCCCGTCGGTAATCACCAGATCCGGTACGTTCCCGCGCGCAAAGTCCAGCGCCTGTGCGCCTTCATTCGCTTCGATCACCCGATGTCCCTTGTGATCCAGCAGGGCCGCGAGCGACAACCGGCTGCTTGCGGAATCGTCAACGATCAGAATCGTGGCCATGCGAATTAAGTATAGCCTCCCGCTCGGGAAGTTCAACTCTGAGGAAAGACCTCGATGTTGTCGATCAGTCGCGTGCGGCCGAGTCGCGCGGCGGCGAGCACGACGAGCTCGCCATCGGCCGGTTGCGGCGGCTGCAGGTCCGCCTGGCGCCGCACCGCGACGTAATCGGGACTCCAGCCATGGTCCGCCAGCTGCGACATGCAATGCAGCTCGATGCGCTGGAAATCCCGAGCGCCGCCCATGATGTCGGCATGGGCCTGCTTGAGCGCGCGGTAGAGGCGCGGCGCCTCCTTGCGCTCCTTCGCAGAAAGGTACGCATTGCGCGAGGACAGCGCCAGCCCGTCCTGCGCGCGCACCGTTTCGGCGGGGATGATATCGATCGGCAGCGCGAATTGCTTCACCATGTCGCGAAGCACGAGATATTGCTGATAGTCCTTTTTGCCGAAGATCGCCGAACGGGGCATGACGAGATTGAAGAGCTTGAGAACGACCGTCGCCACGCCCCGGAAGTGGCCCGGCCGGTGCTCCCCTTCCAGGATGTTCTGGAGGTCCGAGGGCTCGACCAGGAATGTCTGAGGCTCCGGATAGATTTCGCCTTCGTCCGGCGCGAACACGACGTCCACGCCGGCCTGCTTCAGACGCTCGCTGTCTTCCTCGAGCGTCCGTGGATAGCGGTCGAAATCCTCGCGCGGACCGAACTGCAGGCGGTTTACGAAGATGCTGACGACCGTACAGACGGCGCGCGGCTTGGCAATCTTGATTAGTTGGATATGCCCTTCGTGAAGGTGCCCCATGGTCGGCACGAACACGTTATGGGGCTCCCGCTGCAGCCGCCTGCGCAAACTGGATACGGAGTGGATGACATCCATGGGGGATTCGCGCCGGAGATTCCCTTTTGCGCGCTGCAGTAACGATTGGATACCCGCTGGTTGTGAGCCGGGAGCCCGAATCCTTGCCCGACGCGCCTTCTGCCTTGTGGAACTGGAATCCTAGCAGCCCGTTGCGCAAGCTGCATAAGGAATATGCCGTCAAACAGGCCGGCTGATTCCTAGGCGGAGAACGAGTGCTCGGGAGCGGGGAAGGCTCCGGCCTTGACTTCCTTCACGTACAGCTCGACCGCGCCGTGGATCGAGCTCGCGTTGCGCAGGAAGTTCTTCACGAATTTCGCCTTCCTGCCCGGGAAAATATCGAGCATGTCATAGAGCACGAGCACCTGTCCCGAGCAGTCCGCACCGGCTCCGATGCCGATCGTCGGTATCCGGATCGCCTTGGTGACCTCACCGGCAAGCGGAGCGGGAATCGCTTCCAGTACGATCATGCCGGCGCCGGCCTGCTCGAGCTGCTTTGCCTCGCGCAGCAGTTGCTGGGCGGCGGTCTCGCCCTTGCCCTGCACCTTATAGCCGCCGATCTGGTACACGGATTGCGGCATCAGCCCGAGATGGCCGCACACCGGGATGCCGCGGTCGGTGAGGAACTCGATCGTTTCGAGCACCGGCCGGCCGCCTTCAATCTTGACCATGTGCGCCCCGACGGCCATGATCTCCGCGGCGTGCCGGTAGGTTTCCTGCGGCGATATCTGGAACGTCGCGAAGGGCATGTCGCCGACGATGAACGCGCGCTTGGAGCCGCGCGCCACGCACTGGGTGTGATACACGATATCCCGCAGCGTCACGGGCAGCGTGGACTCGTGTCCCTGCAGCACGTTGCCGAGCGAATCGCCGATGAGAAGACTCTCCACTCCCGCTTCCTCCAGCACCGCCGCGAAACTGGCGTCGTAGCACGTAAGCATCGCGATCTTGATGTCTTCCTGCGCCATCTTGTGCAGCGTGCTGAGCGTGATTCGCATAAAACCTCTGGACACTAACCCATGCTGAAGAATTCGCGGGGCCCGCGCATTGCGCTTATGCGCCGCAACAATAGATCAAAATCCCCCGGCTGATCAACAAAATTGAGATTTTCGGAATTGACGATCAGCAGCGGCGCGGCCTCGTACTGGTAGAAGAAGCGCGCATAGGCCTCTGCGAGGCGCGCCAGATACTCGTCGGGGATATTGCGCTCGTAGGCGACGCCCCGCCGCTGCACGCGCTCGATCAACGTCTCGGCCGAAGCCTGGAGATAGATCACGAGATCGGGCGCCGGCGTCCGCGGACGCACGTTGTCGTACACCTGCCGGTAGAGGGCGAACTCGTCGTCGTTCAGATTGAGCCGCGCAAACAACGCGTCCTTTTCGAGCATGAAATCGGCGACCGTAAGTCGCGTGAACAGATCCGGCTGGCTCAAGACACGGGCGTGATCGACGCGCTGGAACAGGAAATAGAGCTGGGCCGGCAGCGCGTAGCGGGCGCGATCCTGGTAGAAGCCGGGAAGAAACGGGTTGGCGTCCGGATCCTCGAGCAGTGCCGCGCCCCCGGTGCGCTCGCTCATCGTTCTCGCGAGACTGGTCTTCCCCGCCCCTATCGGGCCTTCGATCACGACGTAGCGGTACTTATCGGGCAGTTTTGTCGTCATGAAAAAGTGATCAGTGTTCCGTGATCCCACCGTTCACGCCCTTTGATTCAACCTCGGAAAGCTTGATCAGCATCGATGTGTCGACCAAGCGCGCAAGGTCGACGACGCGCCCATGACCCGGCACGACCGCGTCGGGCGCTATTTCCATCAACGGAACGAGCACGAACGCCCGCTCGCACAGTCGCGGGTGTGGAATGATCAAGTCCGGCTCCCGGATCACGCGGTCTCCGTAGAGCGCGATATCCAGATCCAGGCGGCGTGGCGCGTTCGGAAACTCGCGCGTGCGCCCATGAACGCGCTCGATCGCGAGCAGTCGTTCGAGCAGTTCGCGCGGCGCGAGTCGAGTCACGAGCATGACTACCGCATTCACGAAATCGGGCTGCTCGAGATATCCCACCGGCGGGCTGCGGTAAAGGGACGAAGTCCGCGCCACGGACGTCTGCGGCAGCGCGGCGAGACTGCCCGCTGCACTGCGGAGCTGCGCGGCCGGATCATCGAGGTTGCTGCCTAGTGCAATGAAAGCGGTGACGGGGGACGAGTGATGGGTGTCGGGTGCCAAGCTTCTGCCTTCCGCCGTTTAACCTTCCGCCGGTTTATTCCCGCTGGCGCCGGCCGCTCCGCTCCTTTGTCCGCGCCGCCGCCTGCGCCGGCGCCGCTTCCCGGGCGCTCCTCCGTCGCGCGCCAGCATCTGCTGGCGCTCCGTTTCGCCCGCGTGCTGGAAGCGCTGCCACCAGTCGCCGATCTCGGGCGCCACCTCGCCGCTCTCGCAGCGCAGCTGCAGGAAGTCGTAGGCGGCCCGGAATCGCGGATGCTCAAGGAGGCGCCACGGGCGCTTGCCGAAGCGCTGCTCGAAGCGCGGCTGCATGATCCAGATCTCCGTCATGTCGCCGCTGAAACGGTGCGGGATGGCGAGCTTTTCCCGCTGCGCCTGCAGGACGCCATCGATCGCGCGATGCAGGGCAGGGATCGGGTGTTCGCCTTTTGCCTCGTACTGCTTCCAGGCCGCGAGAACTTCGTGCCACAGCAACGCGGCGAACAGGAATCCGGGTGAGCTGGGCTTGCCCGCCAGAACACGCGCGTCGGTGCTTTTGAGCGCGAGCATGACGAAACGCTCACCGAGCGGCTGCTCCATGATGACGTCAAGCAGTGGCAGCAGTCCGTGATGCAAGCCCTCCTTTCGCAGCTGCGTCACGCACTGCAGCGCGTGACCGGAAAGCAGGAGCTTGAGCATTTCATCCATGAGCCGCGACGGCGGCACGTTGGCGAGCAGGCCTGCGAGGCGGCGTATGGGCGCCCGCGTGCGCGCATCGACCTCCAGTCCGCGGCTTCCCGCAAAACGTATCGCGCGCAGCATACGGATCGGGTCCTCGCGAAAGCGCCGCTCCGGATCGCCGATCAGGCGCATCCGGCGCTTCCGCAGATCGGTCACGCCGCCGTGATAGTCCCAGATTTCCTGCGAGGCCGGATCGTAAAACAGCGCGTTGACGCTGAAGTCGCGACGCGTGGCGTCCTGCTCCTGGCTCCCGAAAACGTTGTCGCGCAGGATGCGCCCGTGCTCGTCCACCCCGCGATCCTCGCCCTCTCCCACGGCATTGGGCCCGCGAAAGGTGGAGACCTCGACGGTTTCCGGTCCGCACATCACGTGGACCAGCCGGAACCGGCGGCCG
This sequence comes from Burkholderiales bacterium, assembly GCA_035259205.1. Lineage (GTDB taxonomy): Bacteria > Pseudomonadota > Gammaproteobacteria > Burkholderiales > SG8-41 > SG8-41. The sequence goes on from DATFWO010000201.1 coordinate 6,665, forward strand.
ATCACCCGCGAGCGCCGGAACAGGTTGCGCACCTGCTCCGGCGTTGCGTCGGTAGCCACGTCAAAATCCTTGGGCTTGCCGCCCAGCAGCAGATCGCGGACAGCACCGCCCACCACGAACGCCGCGAACCCTTCCTTCTGCAGCGTCTGCGTTACGCGCAACGCGCAGGAGCTGATCGACTCGCGGGCAAGGCCATGCGCGCTGAATGGAATGATCTTCGGATGGGCGCCCTTGAACAGGCGCCCGGAAAAGACCTTGCCGAGCAAGCGCGCAATCATCACTCGGCGAGGCTGACAATCGGCCACCCATGGCGCGCCGCATGCGCGCGCAGGGTGGCATCGGGGTCGACCGCCACGGGGTTCGTGACCCGCGACAGCAGCGGCAGATCATTGAGGGAATCGCTGTAGAACCACGATTCGGGATACGAAGCGAGCGTGCCTCCCCGGTCTGCGAGCCAGGCTTCGAGTCGCCGCACCTTCCCCTCGCGAAAACAGGGAATCCCGGAAACGCCGCCGGTAAACTCTCCGCCGCGCTCTTCCGGCTCCGTCGCAATCAGATTTGCGATTCCGAACTCGCGCGCTATCGGCCCGGTGACAAAACTGTTGGTTGCGGAGATGACGACCCGCAGGTCGCTGCGATGGCGCTCCACCAGCGTGAGCGCGGCGGGTCGGATCATCGGTCGGATCTTGCGCTCCATGAAATCGCGGTGCCAGACGTCGAGTACGGCCCGCGGATGGCGCCCGAGCGGTCGCAGCTGGAAGTCGAGAAAGGCGTGAATGTCGAGTACGCCCGCCTGGTACTGGTCGTAGAACTCCTGGTTCCGCGCCTCGTATACCTCGCGGTCAAGCACTCCCTGCTCGATCAGGAACTGCGCCCACTCAAAGTCGCTGTCGCCCGCCAGCAGCGTGTTGTCCAGATCGAACAGGACCAATCGGGGGCTCAACACCTGCTCCTCGACCTCGGACCCGGATCTTCGATTCCTGCTTCCCGCCGGTCGGCCAGCCATTCCCGTGCAAGCGGGACGGTGATCGGGCGTTTGGCTTGCAGCGAATAGCGGTCGAGCGCATCCAGGATCTCGAGCAGCGAGGGCATATCGCGTCGTACCCGCGCCAACAGGAATTCACAGACTTCCGGGGGTAGACGGAAGCCGCGCGCTGCCGCCCGGTCGGCGAGAGCGCGCGCCTTTTCCTCGTCGGTCAGCGCGTGCACCTGGAAAACGAGCCCCCAGCCGAGCCGTGTGACCAGGTCCTCGCGCAGCCGCAATTGCGCGGGCGGCGCCGCGCCGGATGCCACCAGCGCGCCTTGATGCTCGCGCAGGATGTTGCACAGATGGAACGCTGCGATCTGTGCGTCCGGGTCGAGCTGGTCGACGTCGTCCAGCGCGACCCCATCGAGCCGGTCCAGCCCTTCCGGCAACGCGGCACCCGGAGCGCAGGCAACATAGGCCGCGCTCGATCCCGCGCCCCGCAGGGCGGCGACCATTCCCCTGAGCAGGTGGCTGCGCCCGCAGCCCGGCCCTCCCCAGATGTAGAAGGACCGTTCCCGCAGGTCCCCCGCGGTCAGCCAGCGCAGGTGCTGGAGCAATTCTGCATTCCGTCCCGCGGCGAAATTTTCGAGCGTGGGCGGCGGCGCAATGGCGAAGTCGAGCGCGAGCTGCTTCATTTCCACGGGGAACGGCCCGGCTCCAGTTACGGTAAAATTCGTTCTGCCAACAGAAGGTTCTTTCCATGCCCCGTGAGGGGACGCAGAGCACACAGAGATTCTTTGGTGCCGTTACCTCCCCGTCGGTCGCACTATCTTATCCCAGATTCCACGCTTGCTACGCGGCCTTCATTCCGCCTGCGTGACCTCCGTGCGCTCTGAAGACGAACTTGTGGCTCCGGAGGAATGGTGAAGCCCGAAAAACGCCGGTCGCTGAGCTATCGCGATGCCGGCGTCGACATCGACGCCGGTGACGAGCTGGTGGAGAATATCAAGCCGTACGCGAAGAAGACTTTGCGCGCGGGCGTGCTCGCCGGCATCGGCGGCTTCGGCGCCCTGTTCGAAATCTCGCGCAACTATCGCGAGCCGGTGCTCGTTTCGGGCACCGACGGCGTCGGCACCAAGCTCAAGCTCGCGTTCGAGCTGAAGCGCCACGACTCGATCGGCATCGATCTGGTGGCGATGAGCGTCAACGACATCCTCACCCAGGGCGCCGAACCGCTGTTCTTTCTCGACTATTACGCGTGCGGCCGGCTCGACGTTGCGACCGCAACCGCGGTCATCAGGGGCATCGCCGAAGGATGCACTCGGGCGGGTTGCGCTCTGATCGGGGGCGAGACCGCGGAGATGCCCGGCATGTACCCGACGGGCAAGTACGATCTCGCCGGATTCGCCGTGGGCATCGTGGAGAAAAGCCGTATCATCGACGGCTCGGGTATCCGGGCGGGAGACATCGTGCTGGGACTCGCCTCGAGCGGCGCGCACTCCAACGGCTATTCCCTGATTCGCAAGATCATCGCCGTGAAAGGCGTAGATCTGTCCGCGAGATTGCACGGCCGCGCGTTAAGCGATGTCATACTCGAACCCACGCGCATTTACGTGAAACCGGTGCTGCAGCTGCTTGCGAGCGTCACGATCAAGGGGCTTGCGCACATTACCGGCGGCGGGCTCCTCGACAATGTGCCGCGCGTGCTGCCGGAAGCGTTGGCGGCGCGCATCGAGCGCGCCGCATGGACGATGCCTCCCTTGTTCCGGTGGCTGCAGGAACGCGGCGACCTTGCCGACCGCGAGCTCTACCGTGTTTTCAACTGCGGCATCGGAATGGTGCTGGTCGTGGCTCCGGCAGATGCACAGGCCGCCGCGAAGGTCCTCAAGGCAGCGGGCGAGACGGTGTGGCGTATCGGCAGCATCGTCAAGCGCGGCAAAGACGATCCGCAGGTGATCATCGTCTGACGACGATGGAAGAACTCTCGCTAGGCGCACCATGGCCGAAAAGACACTGGTGATCCTGATCTCCGGGCGCGGCAGCAACATGCAGGCAATCCTCGCGGCCGGGCTGCCGGCTCGTTGCGGAGCTGTGATCAGCAACGAGGCCGATGCACCGGGACTCGCCGCCGCAGCAAGTCACGGCGTCGCGACGGCAATCGTGGACCACCGGGATTTTGCCGGACGCACCACCTTCGAGACCGCGCTCGCTGCGGAAATCGATCGTCACGTGCCGGACCTCGTTGTGCTCGCGGGGTTCATGCGCATACTGACCGGCGCCTTTGTCGAGCGCTACCGGGACCGGCTCATCAACATCCACCCATCGCTGCTGCCGGCGTTTCCGGGCCTTGCCACACACCGACGCGCGCTGGAGGCCGGGGTGCGTATTCACGGCTGTACAGTGCATTTCGTGACTCCGGCGGTCGACAGCGGACCGATCATCGCGCAGGCGGCGGTACCGGTGCTGCCCGGCGATACCGAGGAGCAGCTCGCGGCGCGCGTGCTCCGCGAGGAGCATCGAATCTATCCCCAGGCCATACGCTGGATTTGCGAGGGCCGCGTCGCCCTCGAGCCGGGCGGTCGCGTCAGCCTGAAACAGATGCGGGATGCGGCGGGCTCCCTCGCCTCCCCGCCGCCCGATTCACGCTGAACACGGCACCGATGGCCCGGGGGTATTGTCATACGCAGAGCACCGGGGATGGAATGGCTGGAAGTGATCGAGGGCACTTGAAATGAACCCGACTCTTCGGACGACGGCGTTGCTGCTGGGATCGGCGGTATGGGTGGCAGCAGCCTCCGCACAGCCTCCGCAAGCCATTTCGGCCAGCTACAACGTCTACATGAACGGAACGCACGTCGCCGTGATGAACGAAGCTTTCGAAGCGCGCGACAGGACCTACCGCATTGTGAGCGAGAGCATTCCGATCGGGGTGCTCGCGTTGTTCCAGAAGGCCGCCACCGTCGAGAGCAACGGCCAGTTAACCGCCGACGGGCTGCGTCCGGAACTCTTTGAGGGACGGCGGGTCGGGAGCGGCCAGATCAAGGCCGAGTTCGACTGGATGAGCGAGCGTCTCAGCTTGAGCCACGACGGCAAGACCGACACGGTAGCGCTGCCTTCCGGCACGCAGGACCGGCTGTCGATCATGTACCAGTTCATGTTCTACACTTACGACCGGCGCGAGCATCTCGACCTTGCGATGACCGACGGTCGCCGCTACCTGCAGCACCGGTATCTGGTCACGCCAGACGTTGAGATCGATACCCCGCTCGGGCGGGTTCCCACGCTGCATCTCGTCAAGCAGACCGAACCGGACGGCAGCGGCACCGAAATCTGGCTGGCACGGCAGTATCACTTCCTGCCGGTCAAGATGGTGATACGGGAAAGCAATGGAACCCGCTACGAACAGGTCGCGACCCGCATCGAAGCGAAGGGTCCCTGACGCGATGAAGCGGAGATGAGGTGAGTCTCGTCCCGAAACTGAAGGCGGTCATGCACTCGGCAGCCGGTCGAACCCGCAGGTCCGATCGGGTGCTCGCGCTGGCCGCCCTTGCTTCGGCCGCGATTCACGCGCTGCTGATTTCGGGAGCGTGGCTGCCGCTGCCACGGCTGCCGGCCGCGCACGAGCCGCTCGAGGCGCGCCTCGCGGCGGCGCCTCCGGAGGTTAAGCCAGCACATCCGCCTACGCCGAGCCGGCGACTATCAGCCCCGCGGCGCGCCCACGCGCCCGTTCCCGCACCCGTCGCAGCGCTGCCCGCTCCGCCGAGCGTGGTCGCGCAAAGCTCCTCCGCACCGCCTGCTGAAGAGCAGCCGGAGGCCATACCGGAAGCGCCGGGGGTAACGGCACCCGCGAATCCGGAGCCCCCGCTGCAGCGCGAGCCGCCTCCGCCCCAACCTCAACCGGTGCGTAGCCTGCCGAAGAAGGGGCGCATCACGTTTGCCCTTACCTATGGAGGCGATCGGTTCAGCGTCGGCAAAGCCGTCCAGTCGTGGGAGGTCGGGCCGGAGAACTACATGCTGGCGAGCGACGCCGAAACAACCGGCATCGTCGATCTTTTTCGACCGCAGCGCCTGCGTTATCTGAGTCAGGGGAAGATCACCCGCCAAGGCCTCAGGCCCGCATCCTTTCTCGCGAGCCGCACCCGCCGTGGCCAGACGGAGGCAGCCGAGGCGCTGTTCAACTGGGATACCGGCAGCCTCACCTACGGACAGGCGCGGGAACGCACCCATGCGGCGCTGCCAGCGGGCACCCAGGACATCATGAGCTTCGTCTATCAGTTCGCCCTGTCCCCGCCCACCCCGGGGCGCTTCCGACTTCCGATTACCACCGGGTCGCGCTTCGAGACCTACGACATAGAGGTCCGTGACGAGGAGAGCATAGAGACTCCACTGGGGCTCGTTCGGGCGCTGCCGGTAAAACAGCAGGGGCGCCCGGGCGCCGAGACGATCGAGATCTGGCTCGGGGCCGAATATCGCTACCTCCCCGTAAAAATTCGCTATTTCGACCGCGAGGGCAAGCCCGCGGGTGAGCAGGTCGCGAGCGAGATCCGTATTAGCGACGACTAACTGTATGAATAATATGGGATAAGGTTTTTCGCTGCGCTTGTGCCAGTTCCTGAGTGGCCGCGCGTTGCCAATCGAGGTTTTCCAAGGGGCGATGCGAGAGAGGTACACTGTACTCAGTCTAGCCGCGCGCGTGCCGTAAATACCGGCAGGCGAGGCCTGCGACCACATGGACCATAAAACTCGAAGAGCGTCCGTGGACGTTTCGAGGACAGGGCGTCTCGAGCGGGAAAAGCGCGAACTCGAAGAACGGCTTCGCACGGCGGCTCGCGCGCGCAAAGTCATGGCGGAATGCAATCGCGCTCATGCAGACGCCTCCAATGAACGTCAGATGCTGCGGGAAATGTGCCGCATCGTCGTCGAATCCGGCGGCTATCAGGTCGCATGGATCGGGATGGTTGACCACGATGCGGACCGGACCATCCGCCCCATCGCGGACGCGGGTGACGACAGCGGATATCTAGCCACTACCAGGATTTCCTGGGGTGCCGGCGCATCCGGACCGGGACCTGCGGGGATCGCAGTACGCGAGCGCAAGCCACAGGCGGCCCGCCAGATTCAGGCCGACTCCTACTTCTCGAAGCGGTTCAGCGAGCTCGTCGCGCGCGGGTACCGCGCCGCTGCGGCGCTCCCGCTCATCGCCGGCGACGATGTGATCGGAGTGCTCGGCATACTTTCCAGCAAGCCCGATGCGTTCGATGCCGGGGAGCTCGCGCTGCTCGAGGAGCTCGCCCGCGATATCGCTTTCGGCCTGTCGAATCTGCGACTGCGCGAAGAGCAGCGCCGGGCCGAGCAAGTGCTGAGCTTGGAGCACAGGGTAACGCGCTGCCTTGCCGATGCGGAAAGTGTGGCTAAGACGCTTCGCAACGTCATTCAGGCCATCTGCGAAGTGCAAGGCTGGGAATGCGGTCGCTACTTCCAGCTCGACGAGGCGGCGGGCGTCCTCCGCCATGCCGAGGCATGGCATGTGCCGGAGGCCGTCTTCGAACAGCTGGTCGAGCGCTCTCGCAGCATGGTCTGCGAGCCGGGCATGGGGCTTGTGGGAAAGGTTTTCGAGTCGGGTAAGCCGCAGTGGTCCACCGACATCCATAACGATCCGCGCGCCCTCAAAAGGAACCATACGCTAGAAATGGGCGTGCGCGCGGCGTTCCACTTTCCGGTCATGACGGAGGGGAAAACGATAGGCGTGCTCGCCTTCTCGACCCGCAAGATCGGCAACCCGGACGAGCGGCTCCTGCAGGCGGTCGCCGCAATCGGCAATCAGGTCGCCCAGTACCTGCAGCGCAAGCAGGCGGAAGCGATATTGCGAGAGCGCGAGGCGCGGTTTCGCAGCCTGACCAGCTTGTCGTCGGACTGGTACTGGGAGCAGGACGCCGAGTACCGCTTCGTGGACATGACGACCGAAATCGACAGGAAGACGGGACTGAGCGCCCTCACCCACATCGGCAAGCGGCGATGGGAGCTTCCCGCTCCCAATATGACCGAGCAGGACTGGGCGGCGCACCGCGCGGTAGTCGAGGCGCACCAGCCGTTTCACGACCTCGAGTTGTGCCGGCTCGCCGAAGACGGCAGCCCGCGCTGGGTCACGATTTCCGGTGAACCGATTCTTGACGCCGATGGCCAATTCAAGGGTTATCGCGGCATCGGCAGGGACATCACCGCACGCAAACGCGAGGAAAAGCTGCTGGCGCTGGAGCACACGGTAACGCGCAAGCTGGCCGAAGCGGACACCGCGTCGGCCGGCCTCACCGCCGTGATCCGCGCCGTCTGCGAGACGGAAGGCTGGGATTGTGGGCGGTACTTCCGCATGGACGAAGCAGCCGGCCTGGTACGGTTCAGCGACGCCTGGAGCGTGCAGGACGCGGCTGCCGAGCACTTCATCGCGAACTCGCGCGATCTCGTCTATCGCCCGGGCCAGGGCCTGTCGGGCCGGGCGTTGGAGTCCGGAGCGCCGCTGTGGTCCAGGAACGTCGGCAACGATACTCGCGCGAGCGGATCGACGCGGACAGGCCCGGGCGGCACGCCGCGTGTACTGCATGGGGCATTCGTCTTCCCGCTGGTCTTCGAAGGAAAAACGTTTGGCGTATTGAGCTTCTCCAGCCGGGAAGTACGCGAGCCGGACGAACGGCTCTTGCAGGCGGTGCGCGTGATCGGCAGCCAGGTCGGGCAGTTCTTGCAGCGCAAGCAGGCGGAAGACGTGGTGCGCGATAGCGAGGAGCGCTTTCGCAGCCTGACCGGGCTGTCCTCGGATTTTTACTGGCAGACCGACACCGAGCATCGCCTGGTCGAGACGCGATACGACCGCAGTGACCAGCCGGTCAACCCGCGGCCGACCCGCTCCGGCAAGCGGCGCTGGGAGCTGCCGTCGACATATCCCGACGCCGCCGGCTGGGCGGCGCACCGCGCGACCCTCGACGCGCATTTGCCCTTCCGCGATTTCGAGCTCGCGCGCATCGACAACGATGGCGTCGAGCGCCACCTGTCGATCAGCGGCGAGCCGGTGTTCGATGTCGCGGGCGTATTCAAGGGCTACCGCGGCGTCGGCAAGGAAATCACCGCGCGCAAGCGCGAAGAGCAGTTGCTGAACCTCGAACACGCGGCGATGCGCTGCGTTTCGGAAGCAGGCAGCGTATCGGACGCGCTTCAGTCCGTGATACGGACCATCTGCGAGTCGCAAGGCTGGGAGTGCGGCCGTTATTTCCATGTCGATGACAAGGCAGACTTATTGCGCTTCGGCGAGGGCTGGGGGATTCCGGACGCGCAGATCGAGCGCTACATGGAGGCATCCCGCAACGCCACCTACGTCCGGGACGCCGGATCGCATTCCACTAAAGTGCGCGTGTGGCGGACTGGCGAGCCGCTCTGGACCTCGGAAATGACCAAGGGTCGGGGGCTGGCGAAATCGGTCTTCGGTATCCGCCGGGATTCGTTCGTCTTTGCCGTCACCTCACAAGGCAAAGTCATGGGGGTGCTTTCCTTCACCAGCCGCAAAGTGCGGGAACCGGACGCGCGCCTGCTGCGGGCCGTTCGAGTCATAGGTGCCCAGCTCGGCCAGTTCATGCAGCGCAAGCAGGCCGAAGAGGAAGTGCGGGAAAGCGAAGAGCGCTTCCGCAGCCTGACCGGGCTGTCCTCGGACTGGTACTGGGAGCAGGACGAGAATTTCCGCTTTACCGAGATGTCGCATGCTCCCTCGGGCACTGCTCAACGCGGCGGGCCTCAGAGCAACGTCGGCAAGACGCGCTGGGACCTGCCCGCGCTCAACATGACCGAGGCCGACTGGGCGGCGCACCGCGCGCTGCTCGAGGCACATCAGCCGTTTTACGACCTGGAGCTTTGCCGGCTCGCTCCCGACGGCAGACTGAGATATACCAGCATGAGCGGCAAGCCGATCTTCGATGACCAGGGCCGGTTCAAGGGCTATCAGGGCATCGGCCGGGACATCACGGCGCGCAGGCGCGAGGAAAAGCTGCTGGCGCTGGAGCATGCGGTAACGCGCGCCCTAGCGGAAGCAGAGAGCGCCGTTGCGGGACTGAAAGCGGTGTTGCGCACCGTGTGCGAAACGGAGGGCTGGGAGTGCGGTCGCTACTTTGCCGCCGACCACGAAGCAGGGGTCTTGCGCTTTCGCGAAGCCTGGGGCGTGCGCGACGTGGAGATCGATGATTTTATCGCGGTGTCGCGCGAGATCACGTACGCACCCGGTGTCGGGCTGGCCGGTCGGGCCTGGCAATCAGGACAGCCGGTATGGGTGGCCGACGTCAATAAAGACGCCCGCGTCTCCGCCGGCGGTCGTGCGCGTGAATCCGGGATACGCGGAGCCTTCGTGTTCCCGCTGGTCTCCGAAGGCCAGACCATCGGCGTGCTGATATTCAACAGCCGGGAAGTCCGCGAGCCGGAGGAGCGCCTCCTCCAGGCCATCCGCGTGATCGGCAGCCAGATCGGGCAGTTTCTGCACCGCAAGGATGCCGAGGCCGTGCTGCGCGACAGCGAAGTGCGCTTCCGCAACCTGACCCGCCTTTCGTCCGACGTCTACTGGGAGCAGGACGACCAGTACCGGTTCACCTCCTTCGGCGGCGTCGGATCCGAAAACGTCAGCGCGGCAAACCTGCGCTGGATCGGCAAGAAACGCTGGGAACAGAACTACATCAACATGTCCGACGCCGCCTGGACCGAGCACATCGCCGCGCTCGATGCGCGCAAGCCGTTCCGCGACCTGGAATTGTGTCGCGAGAACGAAGCCGGCGAGGAGATCTGGGTCACGGTGAGCGGCGAGCCGGTATTCAACGCCGCAGGCGCGTTCACCGGCTACCGCGGCGTCGGCAAGGAAATCACCGCTCGCAAACGCGAGGAGAAGCTGCTCGCGCTGGAACATACGGTTACCCGCCGCCTGGCAGAATCCGAGAACGCGTCCGCGACGATGACCGAAGTGATCCGCGCCGTGTGCGAAGCGGAAGGCTGGGACTGCGGGCGCTATTTACGGGTGGACGAGCCGGCCGGCGTGCTGCGTTTCGGCGAATACTGGCACAGGCCGGACGAGGTGCTCGACCGGTTCATCGCCGGAAAGCGCGACACCGTTATCGGGCGAGGGATAGGTCTGGCAGGCAACGCCTGGCAATCGGGGCAGCCGACGTGGGTCGCCGATGTACGCGACGAAGGTCGATCGTTGCCGACAGCCCTGGGGCTCGATTCCGGCATGCGCGGCGCGTTCCACTTTCCGGTAATCTCGGAAGGCAAGACCATCGGCGTGCTCGCCTTCAACAGCCGCCGGATCCGCGAACTGGACGAGCGGCTGCTGCAGGCGGTGCGGGTGATCGGCGGCCAGATCGGCCAGTTCCTCCAGCGCAAGAAAGCCGACGAGCAGGTCCGCAACCAGGCGCTGCAGCAGCGTCTGATCGCGGAATTCGGGCAGCAGGCGCTCGCGAGCGCCGAGCTGGCCGACGTTCTCGCGCGCGCCGCCGAACTGATAGCCGAAACGCTGCACGCCGACTTCTCCAACGTGCTCGAGCTCGCGCCCGACCGGCGCAACCTCATCTACCGCGCTGCGACCGGCTGGCCGTCGGACTGGGTGGGGCGGCGTATCGTCCCGGTGGCGCCCGGGACCCGCCTCGAGCGGATAGTGACGCACAAGGAACCGGTCGTCATCGAGAATTACGCGGCGCAGGCCGGTTATGCAACATCGCCGCTTCTGCAGCTCGGAGTCCATAGCGGTGTTCAGGTTCCCGTCTTTGGGCCCAAGGCAGTATTTGGCATCCTCAGCATTCATACCCGGCAGGTAAGGCAGTTCACGGACGATGAGGTGAGCTTCCTGCGCAGCGTCGCCAATATTCTCGCGATTGCCATCGACCGCAAAAAGGCCGAGGACAAGCTCGCGCACCTCGCGCAGTTCGACACCGTGACCGGCCTGCCTAACCGCCACGTGTTCCTCGATCGGCTGGGCCAGTCGCTCAACCAGGCGCAGCGCAACACCTGGCGGGGCGGGGTCCTGTTCGTGGATCTGGATCGCTTTAAGGCGGTAAACGATACTTACGGGCACGGCGTGGGCGACAAGCTGCTGAGCGCCGTGGCCGGGCGGCTCAAGAGCTGCGTGCGCAGCGGCGACACGGTCGCGCGTCTCAGCGGGGATGAATTCGCGGTCGTACTTTCGAACCTGGCGAAAGCGGACGACGCCGGCCTGGTCGCGCAAAAGGTCGTGGATGCGTTGTCGACACCGTTCGAGCTCGACGGCCACCAGACCTACGTCTCCGCAAGCGTCGGGATCGCCCTTTATCCGGCCGACGGCGACGAGCCAGACATGCTGCTCAAGAATGCGGATACGGCGATGTACCGCGCCAAGGAGCAGGGACGCAACTGCTACCGGTTCTACCTGCCGGAGATGAACGAGCGGCTGATGGAGCGCATGCGCGTGGAGTCCAGGCTGCGCGGGGCGCTGGGGCGTGGCGAATACCAGCTCCACTACCAGCCGAAGGTCCAGCTCAACACCGGGGTCATCAGCGGGTTCGAAGCGCTCTTGCGCTGGGAGCAGGACGGCGAGCTCGTGCCGCCGCCGGAATTCATCCCCATTCTCGAAGACACCGGGCTCATCGTCCCCGTCGGGGAGTGGGTGCTGCGCACGGCGTGCGGTCAGATCGTGAAGTGGGCCCAGATGGGCATCGTTCCGCGCCCGATTGCGGTCAACCTGTCGGCCCGCCAATTCCAGCAGAAAAATCTCGCGTCGACGGTGCGGGAAATACTCCGGGAGACCGGGGTCGCGCCGGACCTGCTCGAGCTGGAGCTCACCGAAACGCTCCTCATGAGCGACGCGGAGGAGGCCGTGCAGATGCTGCGCGAGCTGAAAGACCTGGGGGTGCGGCTTTCGGTGGACGACTTCGGCACCGGATACTCCAGCCTCGCGTACCTCCGCCGCTTCCCGCTCGACACTCTCAAGATCGACCGCACGTTCATCCGCGACGCGGCGAACAGACCTGACGATGCTACCCTTACGCTCGCCATCATCAACCTCGCCCACACCATGCGGCTCAAAGTGGTGGCGGAGGGCGTCGAGACCCCGGGACAGCTCAGTTACCTGCGGCTGCACGGCTGCGACGAGATGCAGGGCTATTATTTCTCGCGCCCGCTCGAAGCCGATGCCTGCACGCAGGCGCTGCTCGAGGACCGTCGGCTGCAGTCGCCCGAGATCGAGTCGACGAAAGGGCTGCCCGCGCTGCTGCTGGTGGACGACAGCGAAGACGACCTGCTGTTGATGACGCACGCGCTCGCTGCGGACGGCTTCCATATCCTGACTGCAAGGGGCGCCGCGGCCGGCTTCGAGGCGCTCGCCTGCCAGGACGTCGCTGTCGTCATCAGCGACTACTACATGCCCGGCATCGGCGGCATCGAGTTCCTGACAAAGGTCAGGAAAATGTACCCGGATACGGTGCGCGTGATCATCACCGGCAGCAGGGATTCGCCCACGCTGAACAGCGCGGTAAACAACGCCGGTATCCACAAGTATCTCTCCAAGAACTGGGATCCGGAACGGCTGTGTGCCGAGGTGCGCGAAGCGTATCGGCATCGATCGGGCCAGCGGGTTGACTAGAACCTGTTTCATAACCAGGCACGTGTGCGACGGAGGCGATGTGGGATGCAGGTCGAGGAGGAGAGCCCGAAGCAATATGTCGATATTGCAAGGGCTCCCGACGAAGAGATGCGCCCAGATCGCCCCGTCCCCTCCGGGGTTGCGGCCAGGACGGTCGGCTGCTGCGTTGCCCTCCTCGACCATATCGACATATGGCCTTCGTCGGGCGCCTTGCATCCGGTCCGTCCTGGCCACAACGCAGCACGCGCCTGGTTATGAAACAGGTTCTGGGAACCCATAGGTTCTGACTCCTCATTTGAGCATTGCGCCGCGGATGACACGGTCGGGCTCGCTCGACGGCGCCCCGTGCTTCTCGATCCGGCTCACCCTCCACCCTCCGCAACGGGTTTGGGAACTAGAGGATCGGGCGACGCAACCAAATACGAAGGCTCGATACATGTCCGTCACTCCAGCACAACTGAGCGCGGCGTTTGAAGCGCTCGAGCGCGTGCTCGCGTTCGACCGGCCCGCGGACGCCGTGCTGCACGATTTTTTCAGCGTGCGGCGCGCGCTTGGGTCACGAGACCGGGCATTCGTGGCCGACGCGGTCTACGGTGTAGTGCGACGCAAGCGGACGGTAGACTACCTGGCTCCGGGCGGCGCGCCGCGGCGGATGTTGCTCGCGTATCTCGCGCGTGTGGCCGGACTGAGCGTGCGCGAACTCGCACCGGCCCTCGAACGGGGCGAGCAGACCTGGCTCGCCGGAGTGAAGGCGGTTTCCCTGGACGCGCTGCCGCGCGCGGTGGTGAGCGAGCTCCCGGATTGGATCTTCGAGAGGCTGGAGGGGAGCGCCGCCGGAGGCGATCCAATGACAGCCGCCCGCGGCCTCAATCAGCCCGCGCCGCTCGACCTGCGGGCCAATACCATGAAAGCGGAGCGCAACGCGGTGCTGCAGGAACTTGCCGCAGGCGGTATCGGGGGGAAACCCACACCCCATTCCCCGGTGGGAATCCGCATCCAGGGCAGACCCGCAATCAACCGCCACGCGTTGTTCTTGAACGGGACGATGGAGGTCCAGGACGAGGGGAGTCAATTGCTGGGATATCTGGTGGCTCCGCGCCGGCACGATCTCGTCGTCGACTTCTGCGCCGGCGCCGGCGGCAAGAGCCTCATGCTCGGAACGCTGATGCGTTCCCATGGCCGCCTCTACGCGTTCGATACGTCGGCCGCGAGGCTCGCGCGCCTCAAGCCCCGCCTCAAGCGCTCCGGCCTGTCGAATATCCACCCGCATCGGATTGCCAGCGAAAACGATATCCGCGTGAAGCGGCTGGCCGGTAAGGTCGACCGCATCCTCGTGGACGCCCCGTGCAGCGGCCTGGGGACGCTGCGGCGCAACCCGGATCTCAAGTGGCGCCAGACACCGCAGTCAGTTGCGGAGCTCAAGGTAAAGCAGTCGGCTATCCTGCGCTCGGCAGCGACGTTGCTCAAGCCGGGCGGCCGATTGGTCTACGCGACCTGCAGCTTCCTGGCGGAAGAGAACGAAGAAGTCGTAGCGGGGTTCCTGGCGACCCACCCGGGATACCGGCAAATGGACTGCGGCGCACTGCTGAAGCAGCAGGGAATCGCTCTCGATACGGGACAAGACCTCCATCTCTGGCCGCACCTGCACGCCACCGACGGCTTTTATGCTGCCGTCTTGACCTGCTAGAGTAAGCGATTGATTTTCCCGGAAGCCCGACGACGCCCGCCGTTTACGACGTCGAGCATCCTGCGCCGGGCCGACCGCGAAACGGCCTGAATGGGCGCGATGCACATGCCACTACTTGATTCTTAGACGCGCCTGATCCGCCGTCTCGGGACGCCCGAACAGGTATCCCTGCACCTCATCGCAGCGCAGCAGGCGCAGCAGATTGGCTTGCTCCTCGGTTTCCACCCCTTCCGCAACGACCTTCAAAGTCAGCGCGCGCGCGAGCGACACGATCATATAGACGATCGCCATCGACTCCGCACCGTGCGCCATCTGCGAGATGAAGGAGCGATCGATCTTCAGCGAATTGATCGGGAGCTTGGAGAGATACGAGAGCGAGCTGTAGCCTGTTCCGAAATCGTCCATGGCGATCTTCACCCCCATCTCCTGCAGCGCCCGCAGTTTCCCGATGTTGCCCTCGATGTCCTCCATCAGCATGGACTCGGTAATCTCGATGTCTATGTGCTGCAGGCCGCCGGCGCCGGTCAGCGCCGCCGTCACGGCGTCCACGAATTCCGGCCGTCGCAGCTGCACGGCGGACACGTTGACGGCGATCCGCGGCGGCTTGAGACCCGCCGCGCGCCAGGCTGCATGGTCCAGCGCCGCGCGTCGCAGCGCCCAGCGTCCGACCTCGAGGATCAGTTCCGTGCTCTCGAGTAGCGGGATGAACTCTCCCGGAAGCACGGGGCCCCGCTCCGGATGCGTCCAGCGGACGAGCGCCTCAAAGCCGCCGAGCGTCCCGGTCGGGAGGTCGAAGCGCGGCTGGTAGTGCAGGACGAACTGTTCTTCCATCACCGCGCGGCGCAGGTCATTTTCGAGCTTCAACTGCTCGGCGACGCGCGCGTTCATCTGCCGCGCGTAGAACAAGGACCGGTGTCCGGTACGCTTGCTGTCCTTGAGCGCCGCTTCGGCGTTTTTCAGCAGGCTCTCGGCATCGGCGCCGTCAGCGGGGAAGATGGCTACCCCTGCTCTGGCCGCGATGCGCAGCTCGCTGCCGGCAACGGTGAAAGGACGCGCGGTCACCGCGGTCAGGATGTGATCGAGCAGGTGCACCACCTCCCCTGTCTCCTCGACCTGACGGCCCGCGATCGCAAAGTAGTCCCCGCCCATGTGCGAGAGCACGTCGGTCTGCTCCAGGATGTTCTTCAGGCGCTGGGTAAGCTCCCGCAGCAGATCGTCGCCGGCCTGGCGGCCGTGCGTTTCGTTGATCTGCCTGAAACGCTCGATGTCGAGCATCATCACCGAGAAGATCTTGCGATCGCGACGCGCCGAGTTTACGCGCTGTTCGAGTCGATCGTTGAACAGCGTGCGGTTCGGCAGGCCGGTCAGCACATCGTAGTAGGCGAGGTAATTGAGCTTCTCCTCCTTGCCGATGTGGTCCAGGGCGAAGGATATGTCGTCGGCCAGATCGTTGAGCAAGGTCATTTCCTCGTCGTCGAAGAAATTGGACTCCTTCGCGCACAGCGACATGCTCCCCACCACGACGCTCTCTACGAACAAGGGTAGCGCGACAACCGAACGGTATCCCCTGCGCAAGGCCTCTTTTCTACGCTCACCCCCCAGGGTCGGCTCCTGCAGCAGGTCGTTGCTGTACACCGCGCGCTTTTCCCTCACGGCACGGCCGGTAATGCCTCCGCCGAGTTGTGCGTCCGCGCGGGCGAAACTGCGGCTTTGCGCCAAGAACGATTCCGCTTCGGCGCCGGCCGATGCCACCGGCATGATTTCCATGGTCCCTGGATTCACCGTTCCGATCCACGCCAGTTCGAAGCCGCCGTGCTCGACCGCGATGCGACAGGCTTCCTCGAACAGATTCTGGCGCTCTCCGATGCGCACGATCGCGGAATTGATCCCGGACAGCACGGCCTGAATGCGGCTCAGGCGCGCTATGCGCTGCTCCTGCAACTTCAGCTCGGTGACGTCGCGGGCCAGACCGTCGATGCGCGATGTATGCCCCCTTTCGTCCGTGACGACGGTGCCGCGATCGTGCAGCCACCGCACCTCGCCGCCGGGCAGGACGACGCGGTAGGTCGATTCCAGCCGGCGCCTTATCAGGGATTCGCGCCGGTCGCGTTCCACGCGCTCGCGGTCCTCGGGATGAATCAGATCCATCCAGATGGCGGGGTTGGCGTACAGACTTTCCTCCGGACGGCCGTAGATCGTGTTCGCAGCCGGGCTGACGTAGAGTAGACGGCGCTCGCGCACCGAATACGACCAGACGACATCGGGCAACGACGAGACGATGGTATCGAGCCGGGTCCGCGTTTCTTCGAGTTCCCGCTCGATGCTGCGGCGCGCCGCCCGCTCGCTTCTTTCCCGCAGCGCGCGCTGGAGAACGGGTGCAAGGCGGCTCAAGCGATCCTTCAGCACGTAATCGGTCGCGCCGCGCTTCATGGCTTCCACCGCGCGATCCTCGCCGATCGTCCCGGAAAGAAACACGAACGGAACGTCCGGCAACCGTTCACGCAGCATGTCGAGCGCCGTCAATCCGTCGAAACCGGAGGGCATGCTGAAGTCGGACAGAACGAGATCAGGGGTGAACTCGACCAGCGCACGCTCGAATTCCTCGCGCGTATCGACGCGCAGCGCGGTGAACCGCATGCCGGCGCGCTTGAGCTCGCGCTGGCAGAGCTCCGCGTCCGTCGAGGCGTCCTCGACGATCAGGATCCGCAGTTGCCTATCGTCCACTTTGAATCCGATCAGAGGGCCGGCGTCCGATTGATCGCCAGCCAGTAATAACCCGCCTGCCGGGCAAGCTCGGCGAGAGCGTTGAAGTCCACCGGCTTCACCACATAGCTGTTCGCCCCCATGTCGTAACTCTGCGCAACATCCCTTTCCTCCTGCGACGACGTCATGACGACCACCGGTATGCGCTTGGTCCGCTCGTTTGCCTTGATTGCTCTCAGCACTTCCATGCCGTCGACCTTGGGCATCTTGAGATCGAGCAGCACGAAGCGCGGAATGGTGTTTTCGCGGGACGCATACTCGCCATGACGGAACAGAAAATCCAGCGCCTCCTGCCCGTCCTTCACCCACAACAGCTTGTTGGCGAGCCCGCCGTTCTTGAGCGCCCGCGTGGTGAGCTCCGCGTCGAGCGCATTGTCCTCGACCAGCAGGATCTCGACCTCCTCAAAGCGTTCCATGGATTTGCTCCTTCGGTAACGAAAAATAAAAAGTCGCGCCCTCATTCGGTTTGCCGTCGGCCCACACCCTTCCGCCATGGCGGGTCACGATCCGCTCGACCAGCGCGAGTCCCACGCCGGTACCGGGAAATTCGCTCGCATTGTGCAGGCGCTGGAACACTCCGAACAGTTTCAGCTGATAGCGAGGATCGAAGCCCGCGCCGTTGTCGCGGACGAAATAGATGTGCTCCTTTTCATCGGTGATCGCGCTTACCTCCACCACCGGACGCTCCCGTTTCGAGCTGAATTTCATCGCGTTCGACAGCAGGTTCGCCCAGACCTGGCCGATCAGGATACGATCGCCCTTCGTCCGGGGCAATGCGCCGAGATGGAAGTCGGGTTTCGCGCCTTCATTCTGTCCGTTCAGCCCTTCGAAGGTAGCCCGCGCCAGTTCCGTCATATCGAGGTCGCTGATCTGCATCGCCCGGCGCCCCAGGCGCGAAAACGCGAGCAGCTCGTCGATCAGCACTCCCATTCGCTGCGCCTCGTTCTGGATGACGTCGATCTTTCTCCGACCTTCCGCGTCGAGCTGCGTTGCATGATCTTCCAGCAGCAGCTTGGCGAAGCCGACGACGGCCCGCAGCGGCGCGCGCAAGTCGTGGGAGACCGAATAGCTGAAGGCTTCCAGCTCCTTGTTGGCGGCTTCGAGCTGGGCGGTCCGGTCGGCGACCCGCTGCTCCAGTTCCGCATTGAGCTGCCGCCGCGCCTCGTCCGCCTGCTGCCGGTCCCCCATTTCACGGGCAAGCGAACGGTTCGAGGACTCGAGGGCCTCCGCAGACCGGCCGATCTCGGCCAGCATGTCGTTGAACGCGTCCACCAGCTGTCCGATCTCGTCCTCGGTCGTCTTGCCTACACGCAGCGAGAAATCCCTCCGCTCCACGACCTGGCGAGCCACTGCCGCCGTAGCCAGTATCGGCTTGGTCAACACCGTCTGCAGCCACGCCGACACGACCCAGGCGACGAGCAGACTCAGCGCCATCACACCGCCGAGTATGCCCAGATAGTTCATCAGCCGTTCCGTCGACGCGTAATCCGCTTTCAGGTAAACGGTACCGAGGATCTCGTTATTTTCGACGATGCGCCTGAACAGCACGACGGTACGCGCCTCGACCCACGTCCCGTCCAGGTCCGGCAGCGGAGGAAAGGTCGCCTCCGATGCGTCGGCACGTGCGTAGGTGGCGAAGAGCTTACCCCTGGCGTTGTAGATGGCGGCGGCAGCGACCTTGGGTTTGGCCTTGAGCAGCCACAAGTACTCGCGGGCCGCCTTGACGTCGTTGAAGGCCAGTGCGGTCGCGCTGACGCGCCCAAGGATGTCCGCCTGCGTGACGAGATCGTTAATGCTCGCCTCGCGGTAGGCCCGCAGGTCGTAGGTCACCAGCGCGACTCCGGTGACGAGCAGCGCTGCGACCGCGGTCGCCAGCACGACTAGAGTCAACTTGTGGCTAACGGAGCGGGTGATCGCTGGGAACATTCAGGGCGTCCCCGGGATGACCTGCTGGGCCACGGCGAGCAGACGCGAGCTCACCTTGAGCCTGCTCTTCTCCGCCGAGTCGAGCGAGACCTCCAAGCGCACGCTCCGGTCGGAAGTGACGAAGTTGATCACGCTCCCCTGTGTCAGCGCCCCTTCGGACTCGGTGCCGGTCAGCGCAGAGCGCTCCTGCGCGGATTGCAGCAGGCGGGGGATCGCTACCGCCACGGATGCGAGCACGGCCAGCGCTCCCGTCATCGCCGCGGTCGGCACGACGCCACGCCGAATGGAATATCCGGGCTTTGCCCGCACAGTCTTGAGGCTGCCTCTAGCCACCAGCCGCGTCTTTCGGTAGGGAGAAAAAAAAGGTCGCCCCCTCGTTCAGCTTGCTTTCGGCCCACGCCCGCCCGCCGTGACGCGCTACGATCCGCTGCACGAGCGCGAGCCCCACACCGGTTCCCGGAAATTCGGCGACATTGTGCAGCCGCTGGAAGACACCGAACAGTTTCGATTGGTACCGCGGGTCGAACCCCGCGCCGTTGTCGCGAACGAAATAGATGTCCTCTTTGTCGCCGGCGATCGCACTCACCTCCACCACCGGATGCTCCCGTTTCGAACTGAATTTCACAGCGTTCGACAGCAGGTTCGCCCAGACCTGGCCCAGCAGGAGCCGATCACCCTTGGTCGTAGGCAATACATCCAGATGGAACTCGGTGTTCGAGCCCATATTCTCTACGCTCAGCCCCTTAAACGCGGCTCGCGCGAGCTCGGTCATATCGACCTCCGAGACTTGCATCGCCTGGCGCCCCAGACGTGAAAATGCGAGGAGTTCGTCGATCAGCACTCCCAGGCGCTGGGCTTCGTTGTGAATGATGTCGATCTTCCGCCGCGATTCCGCGTTGAGCTGTTCCCCGTGGTCCTCTAGCAGCAGCTTGCAAAAGCCGCTGACGGCCCGCAGCGGCGCGCGCAGGTCGTGGGAGACCGAGTAGCTGAAGCCTTCGAGCTCCTGATTCGCCGCCTGCAGGTCCTTGTTGCTTCTTTTGAGAGCCTCTTCGGCCTTCTTGCGGGCGGTTATGTCGCGAAGGATTGCGGTAAAGAAAACGCCCTTGGCGGTGGCCCAGTGCGCGACCGATACCTCCATGGGAAATTCGCTCCCGTTTTTCCTTCTCCCGACCAGCCTCTGTGTTTTTTCGATGATGCGTGATCTCCCGGTCGCGAGAAACCGCCTGAGTTCGGCCCGGTGCGCAGCGTGGAAACGGTCCGGCATCAGCAAGGTTAGCGGCCGGCCCAGTGTCTCCTGCTCCGGGTAGCCCAGAATCCGCTCGGCGGCCCGGTTGAAGTAAATGATGTTGCCGTGCACGTCGGCCGAGACTATGGCGTCGTTCGCGGTTTCCGCCACGGCCCGAAATTGCTCCCGGCTTTCCTCGATTTCGCGGTTACTCGCCTCCAGCTGGGCGGTTCGCTCGACGACTCCGCGCTCCAGCGCGGCACTGAGCCGCCGATCCTCCCTGGCGCGGCTGCGCTCGACCACGATGCGCGACGCCAGGTATGCGCCCACGGCGAGAGACAGGACCGTCAGGCCATACGCAAACAGCAAGCGCGCGAGCTGCTGGTCTCTCGCCGCAAAAGCGGTGCGCGCAGGCTGCTGCACGATGACACCCCAGCCAAACTTCGGGATCGCGGCGTAAGCGGAGACCAATTCCTCGCCATCGCCGGGGTCCCGGACGGTGGCTATGCCATGTTCGCCGCGCAATACGCGGTCCACGACCGGCACCTGCTGGAGGTCGACAATCTTTCTCGGCGGCGCGACGCCCGAGTGGAACGCGACGCGCCCCTTCTGGTCAATGAAATAGGCGTATCCGCCGGGACCGGCCTCGACGGCCTTGATCCACTCGAAATAGGAGTCGAGCCGCATCTGCAACGACAGGATCCCGGCCACGGCGCCGTCTTCCCTTCGAATCGGGGCCACAACCGCGAAGACGTCGGTCTGTGGGGTCCCCGGCCGCTGATATACCGCCGATACGTAAGGTTTCCAAGACCGGCTGAAGCTCCGGTACCACTCCTGGTCGGCAAAACTCGCCCCCCTTAATTCGCGGCGTTCCGGAACGTCGCCCATGACCATTCCGCCGGTATCGAGCACGACCAGCCAGTCGACGAAAGGAAAATCGCTCGGGATCGCGCGCAGAATGCCGATGGCCTCGGCCCACTGTCCGTCGGCGATCAGCTGCCGGAAACGCACCCGGGTCGACAGCGACACTGCGAGATCGACCAGGCGCTCGAATTTCTCCGTTAAGGTGATAGCCGCGAGTTGCGCGACGGCGGCCCTGCGCGAGAGCGCTGCGTCGGTGAGCTCGCGGCCGATGGCGCGGTAGCTTTGCGCGGCCAGGGCGAGGATCGTCGCAACCACCGCGCACAGCACCGCCGCGTATTTCCAGCCCTTGATCGCAGCGCGCGCGTGCGCCTCCCTTTCGCGGTTCCGCACGTCGGGCGAAGCGGCAGCGCCGGTTATCACATTTCCTTTCTCGAATCGGCTCATGTCATGTGTTTTGGAAGCGAAAAACAGAATTTCGCACCCTGCTGCGGCTTGCTTTCGGCCCACACGCGCCCGCCGTGACGCACGACGACGCGCTGCACGACAGCGAGCCCCATACCGATGCCGGGGTATTCCTGTTCGGAATGCAGCCGCTGAAATACCCCGAACAACCTGTCGTAGTACTCCATGTCGAAGCCGACGCCGTTGTCCCTCACGCAGTAGACGTTCTCGACGCCGCTTTCGTAGCCCTGCACCTCGATCGAAGGGCGCTCGCGCGCGCCGGTGAACTTGACGGCGTTCTCCAGTAGGTTCATCCAAACCTGCTTGATAAGAGCCGCGTCGCCGCGCGCGCCAGGCAGAGGCTGCAGCGCCACCTCTGGGTGGCGGCCTGCGGCCGCGCCCGCCTGCTCAACGGCCTCCTCCGCCATGCGCGTCATGTCCAGATTGGTCACGGCAAGCGTTTTGCGGCCGAGGCGCGAGAATTCGAGGACGCTTTCGATCAGCTGGCTCATTTTCCTGCAGTTGTCGCGGACAACGCCGAGAAGACGGCGGCCCTCGTCGTCCAGCCGCCCCGCGTAGTCCTCCTCCACGATGCGCGAGAATCCGTCGATGGCGCGAAGCGGCGCCCGCAAATCGTGGGATATCGAGTAGCTGAAGCTCTCGAGCTCTTGGTTCGTCTGCTCCAGCTGCTGTCTCGTGGCCTCGAGTTCCCGAGTAAGCCTCAGTATTTCGGAGTCGAGCGCGACAGTACTGGGCTCAAGCGGTTTCGGTGGCTCGGCGCCGCGTCGGGGCATCATTGCACCGTGTCAGAGAAAGCGGCCGCTCGCCGAACCGGCGAGACAACCGGAAGCAGGGACCAACGGTAGGTCGTCCGACACGACGGCAATGGACCTGCATCCAACATGCTGGCCCCCCGATAGGGAAATTCGTGGCTCTCTTCAACCACGTTGTGCCCTCGCGCGTCTCAGCGTGCTGCGCAGTACGAGCTGTAAAGCCGCAAGCAAGGTGGTCGCGCGGTCTGCAAGGATGTCCGGAACCCCCGGCCGGCACCCGCGGGAATGAAAACCGGGCGGGTTCTAGCCCCTCACTTTGACTTATAGCTGCAAATCTTTGATTGATCAAGGTTCGATGCCCTGTCCGACCACAGCGGTCGTGTACGATGGTCAAGGTATCGCGTATGAATTTCAAGGCGGTTACAGCGAACCGCTACTTTGTGCCCTTGAGTGTTGACTCTAACCGGTTGTATGAACTCAGCTTTTTTCAGCACCCAACGAACATCGCCCTTCCGCTCGCTGGTGGTCGTCCGCGACTTCCAGCAGGCGTAGCGTAATCGCACCCTTGGAGAGCTTTGGCTACGGAAAGGTGGTCGACAGCGTCTTCTATCGCTGGGGCCTCTTCTTCGGCCTGACTGCGCTACGTGCGGCGCAAGACGCACAGGAATGGCGGGATTCCCGGCATGCGTAGCAGCGGATGCGATCGGCGTAGCACGGTCCTTCAGGGAGGCAAATCGGTCGATTCTTCCCAGGCAGGGCCGTGCGGTCCTGCGTGCTAGAATTTCGCCGCGGAAATTCATTTCCCGGCGTCGTGACGTTTCCCGACCTCTACGTACAGTTCCCGTCGTTCTGGGCCAATCTCCATGACGTTCGGGTCCTGTGGGAGCTCGCAGTGCTGGGCGTGGCATTTCTGTTTGCGCTGCTGGTTAACAGCCTGCTCCACCAGCGACTTGCCGCCCCCGACGACGCTCTCACCTTCGGGCTCGGTGGTCTGCAGCGCCTGCAGATGCCCCTTAGTGCGCTGGTCGTCGTGCTCGCCGGCCGCTCCGCCCTGAGGGGCTGGTACGGCAGCGGCCTCCTGGATCTGGCCGTGCCGCTTCTCACCGCGCTCGCGATCGTGCGCATCGTGGTATACGCTCTGCGCCGCGCGTTTGCCCCTAGCGGCTGGCTCAAAACCTCGGAGCGCTTCGTCGCGTGGACAGTCTGGACCGGCTTCGCGATCTACATGCTGGGGCTCGCGCCGGAGCTCATCGCTTTTCTCGATGGTGTGGGCTTCAGGCTCGGCAAGGATCGCGTTTCGCTGCTGCTGATGCTGAAGGGCGTGCTGATGGTAGGCGCGACGTTGCTCGCCGCATTGTGGCTCGGCAGCGCCATCGAATCCCGCGTGATGGGGACGGCGACGCTGGACATCAACCTGCGCGTGATGTTCGCGAAGCTCGTTCGCGCGGGGTTGCTGCTCCTGGCAGTCCTGATCGCGCTCCCGGCGATCGGACTCGATATCACCGCCCTCTCCGTCTTTGGTGGCGCGCTCGGCGTGGGGCTGGGCCTGGGACTCCAGAAGGTCGCGAGCAACTACCTGAGCGGATTCATCATCCTGATGGATCGGTCGGTGACCATCGGCGACGTGGTAACGGTCGAGCGTTTCAGCGGCAAAATAACCAAGATGACGGCGCGCTATGTCGTAGTGCGCGCTCTCGACGGCACCGAGACCATCATTCCGAACGAGACGATGATCGCCTCTCCGGTCGTCAACCACTACTATTCGGATCGCCGCATCCGCCTCGCGGTCTCCCTTAAGGTTGGCCGGCGCTCCGATCTCGAAGTCGTCATGCGACTGATGGAGGAAGCTGGGAAGAACCACCCTCGGGTGATGCGCGATCCGCCGCCCAGGGCCTTGGTGAAGGAATACACCAACATCGGCGCGACGGTGGAGCTCGGGGTGTGGATCGGAGACCCGGAAGGCGGAAATGCCGAGCTCGCATCTGATCTCTATACCGACATCTGGCGGCGATTCAAGGCGGCGGGCATTTGATCCGTTAATCAGGGGTGCGATCCGGCGGGCGGTGAGCTCTGCGGGTGCCAGAGGGTGCCTGTTTTCCGTTATCGATCAACCTGCTAGTGGCCGTCAGAGGACTCGCTGCGACAGAGTATTGGCAGCGCAAAATTCACTATGCCTGAGTCTGGATATTGGTTAGACTCGCGCACACTAGATAAGAATCATCGTAGAGGAGCTTTATGCTTACAGGGGCGCTGACGGGAATTGTCGACCTGCCGTGGTGGGGCTACATCGTCTACACGCTGGTGGTCACCCACATCACCATCGCAGCCGTGACCATTTTTCTGCATCGCTGCCAGGCACATCGAGCGCTCGACCTGCATCCCCTCGTCAGCCATTTCTTTCGCTTCTGGCTGTGGCTCACGACGGGCATGATCACCAAGAACTGGGCCGCTATCCACCGCAAGCACCACGCCAGATGCGAGACCGAAGAGGACCCGCATAGCCCGCAAGTCGTGGGCATAGACAAAGTGCTGTGGGAGGGAGCCGAGCTCTATCGCAAGGAAGCGCTCAACCAGGAAACCATGGACAAGTACGGCCGCGGCACGCCGGACGACTGGATAGAGCGCAATCTATACGCGCAACACGACCGGCTCGGCATCGGGTTGCTGGCCGTGATCGACTTCGTCCTGTTCGGGTTTGCCGGCGTCGCGATCTGGGCGGTTCAGATGCTGTGGATTCCGTTTTTCGCCGCGGGCGTGATCAACGGCATCGGTCACTATTGGGGTTACCGTACTTTTCAACCCGAAGACGCGAGTACCAACATCGTTCCGTGGGGAATTCTGATCGGGGGTGAGGAGCTGCACAACAACCATCACGCGTATGCCAGCTCCGCCCGTTTTTCCAGTCGCTGGTACGAGTTCGATATCGGCTGGATCTACATCCGCGCGCTCGAGATGCTGCAGCTGGCACAAGTAAAGAAAGTAGCTCCCAAGCTGAAGTTCGATACCGCCAAGACCCGGTGCGATCTCGCCACGGTGCAGGCTGTAATCACGCACCGCTACGACGTGCTCGCCAAGTACGCGAAGTCGCTGCGTCGAACGTGCGCCGAAGAAATACAAGACTTGAAGGCCCGCGCCGTGAGCGTGGACCGCTCAACGCTGAGGCGCATGCTCCACATGGACGCCAAGGCGCTCCCCGCGACCGACCGCGCCGAGATGCACCAGACCCTGGACAACAGCAAGGTGCTGGCGACCGTATACACGATGCGCCAGGAGCTGACGGAGCTGTGGCAGCGCTCGAGCGCGTCCAAGGAGCAGCTGGTCCGCCATCTAGAGGACTGGTGCGGGCGGGCCGAAGCGAGCGGAATCATCGCCCTGCAAGAATTCAGCCGGAGGCTGCGTAATTACGCGTAACCCAGCTTCTAGCTTCACGCGTTCGAGTTTTCCGGTTAGAACCTGAACGCTGGTACGAAAAAAAGCCCGCCAGCTGGCGGGCTTTTTTTGTCGGGAAAACGACCCGGATAAGTGGTTTCCGGGGCCGTCACCCATCACGCGCTACTTGATTTTAGTCTCCTTGTAAACGACATGCTTGCGCGCGACGGGATCGAATTTCTTGATCTCCATTTTTTCCGACATCGTGCGCCTGTTCTTGGTCGTGGTGTAGAAGTGACCGGTACCGGCGG
>DATFWO010000202.1:0-7225 GCA_035259205.1 Burkholderiales bacterium
CGTGCCGATATCGAGGACGTCGCGCTGCAGGGACCGGCGACACCCGATCACGTGCTGAGAACGAAGCGCGTGCCCATGATAGGGCGCGACGTTGCGGCTTTCAGCGCAGCCTACCGGCGCTACTTCGAGGCGCACGCACCGCGCGCCAAGGAACCCAAGACCATGCTCGACCCGGCGCCGCGCGTCGTGCTCGACCCCGAGCTGGGCATGTGCGCCCTGGGACGGACCGCCAGGGATGCGGCCATGGTGAGCGACATCT
The DNA here is from genome assembly GCA_035259205.1 of Burkholderiales bacterium. Taxonomy (GTDB): domain Bacteria; phylum Pseudomonadota; class Gammaproteobacteria; order Burkholderiales; family SG8-41; genus SG8-41. The sequence continues at coordinate 260 of DATFWO010000202.1, forward strand.
ATCGCCACACGATGGACGTCATCGAGCGCGCGGCATTGCTGGGCGGCTACCGGGCGCTGCCGGCCGGCGATATCTTCGACGTGGAGTATTGGGACCTCGAGCAGGCGAAGCTGAGAAAGGGCGGCCAGCCGGCCATCTTCGCTGGCGAGGTCGCCCTGGTAACCGGCGCCGCTTCCGGCATCGGTCGCGCCTGCGTCGACGCCCTCCTCCAGCGCGGTGCGTCGGTGATCGGGCTCGACATCAATCCCGCCGTCGTCGGGCTTCACGAGCGCACCGACTTTCTCGGCATACGCTGCGATGTCACGGCCGAAGGCGAGGTATTGAGCGCGCTGGAGGATGGCGTGGGTTGGTTTGGCGGGCTCGACATGCTGATCCTCAACGCCGGCATATTCCCCGGCGGAGCGCAGATCGCAAAGCTCGATACCGTGGAATGGCGCAAGGTCATGGAGGTCAATCTCGACGCCAACCTGGTACTGATGCGCGAATGCCATGCGCTGCTCGCGCTCGCGCCGCGCCGCGGACGGGTCGTGATCGTGGGGTCGAAGAACGTTGCCGCTCCGGGACCGGGCGCGGCGGCGTACTCGGCATCGAAAGCGGCGCTCAATCAGCTCGCGCGCGTGGCGGCGCTCGAATGGGGCGCCAGCGGCATCCGCGTCAATGTGCTGCATCCCAATGCCGTATTCGATACCGCGGCCTGGAGCGAGCAGGTGCTCGCGGCGCGCGCCGCGCACTACGGGGTGAGCGTGCAGGAGTACAAGCAGAACAATGTGCTCAAGACCGAGATCACCAGCCGCGACGTCGCCGAGCTCGCCGCCGAAATGTGCGGGCCTGCTTTCTCGAAAACCACCGGCGCCCAGGTGCCGGTGGACGGCGGAAACGAGCGGGTGATCTAGTGAAAGTATCGCTGGTCTCCCTGCGCGAGCTCGCCATCAGCGCCCTGCCATTCGTCCTGCTCGTGCTCGGACTGCTGTGGATTTCCTATCTCATCCTCGATCCGACGCCGCCACGGAAGGTGGTGCTCGCTACGGGTCCCGAACAAGGGGCATACGCCGAGTTCGGCAAGCGCTATGTGAGCGAGCTCGCCCGCTTCGGCATCCGCGTCGAGCTGCGCACCACGGCGGGCGCCGCGGAGAATCGCCGATTGCTCCGGGATGCCGCTTCCGGAGTGGACGTTGCCTTCATGCAAAGCGGTGCGGGCGATGCGATCTACGCCGTGGACGAGGACACGAGCGGACGGCAGCTGGTATCGCTGGGCAATCTGTTTCTGGAACCCGTGTGGCTATTCTATCGCACGGATGCCGCTCGCGGCGCGGCGTCCGACGGCGCGCTGGATCATCTGCAGCAGCTCGCGCCACTGCGCCTGAATATCGGCGCGCCGGGGAGCGGCGCCGCCAACCTGCTCTATAAGGTGCTGCACGCGAACAAGCTCGACGCCGCGCAGATGAAACTGCAGCGGCTGCCGCCGACGCCGGCCGTGGTCGCGTTGCTCAACGGCGAGCTCGACGCCCTCGCATTCGTGTCGTCGCCCGAGTCAACACTGGTGCGGATGCTGCTGCAGACACCGGGGATACGCCTGCTGGAATTCACGCAAGCCGACGCGTATGCGCGGCGGTTCTCTTTCTTGAGAAGCATCACGATGCCGCGCGGCACGGTGGACCTGGCGCAGGACGTGCCGCCCGCTGACGTTCACCTGGTAGCCGCTACCGCGAGCATGGTGGCCACCGAGCGCCTGCACCCGGCTCTGATACAGCTGCTTGTCCAGGCGGCCCAGCGCATCCACGGCGACAGCTCGTGGTTCGGGCCGGCCGGAGAGTTTCCGAACGGCGCCGCCACTGAGTTTCCGCTCGCCAAGGAAGCGGCCCGGTTCTATCGCGACGGCCCCCCCCTGCTGCAGCGCCAGCTGCCGTTCTGGCTCGCCAATCTGATCGACCGCATGTGGGTGGTGCTGCTCTCGCTGGTTGCGATCCTGATCCCGCTGTCGCGGATAGTGCCGCCCGTGTACGAGTTTCGCATCCGCTCGCGCGTGTTCCGCTGGTACCGGCAGCTGCGCGAGATTGAGAACGTGGCCATTCGAACCGATGTGGCGGATGCAAAGCGGGGCGAGTTGCTGGCAAGACTCGACCAGCTGGAGCACCGGGTCGAGAAAGTGAGCGTGCCCCTGGCGTATACGGACGAGCTGTACGCATTGCGCAGCTACATCGATCTTGTGCGCAAACGCGTGCAGGGAGAAGCACATACCGTGGAGGCAACCAGTAGACAGTAAGCGTTCTCTCATCGCTCACCGCGCACTGTTCACCGCTGTTATGACTTCATTCGAGACATTACGCTGGCGAAACGGCCACCTAGAGCTGCTCGACCAACGCGCGCTGCCGGCGCGAACCGCGTATCTGCCCTTCGAATCCGCCCACGACGTCGCCGAAGGCATACGCGCGATGGTCGTGCGGGGCGCTCCCGCCATCGGCTGCGCTGCGGCCTACGGCGTAGCACTTGAAGCGCTGCGACTGCAGGCCGCGGAACGATCCGCCTTCAAGGCGGGGCTCGAGCGCGCCTACGCCGAGCTCGCCGCGAGCCGCCCCACCGCGGTCAATCTCTTCTGGGCGCTCGGGCGCATGCGCGACAGGGAGCAATCGCTCGATGGCACCGAGCCGCCGGCAGTGGCCGCAGCGCTGCTGTCGGAAGCGCACGCGATCGCGACGGAAGACGAGCGCTTGAACCGCACAATGGGCGAGCACGGCGCGATCTTGCTCGCCGACCAGGCACGGGTGCTGACGCACTGCAATGCCGGCGCCCTCGCGACCGCTGGCCACGGCACGGCTCTGGGCGTCATCCGCAGCGCGATCGCATCGGGCAAAAGCATCACGGTCTTCGTGGACGAGACGCGGCCGTTTCTCCAGGGAGCGCGGTTGACGATGTGGGAGCTCGCGCAGGACGGCATTCCCGCGACCTTGGTGGCGGACAGCTCGGCCGGCCACCTGATGAGCCGGAACGAGATCGATGACGTCATCGTGGGCGCGGATCGCGTAGCGGCCAACGGCGACGTCGCCAACAAGATCGGCACCTACCCGCTTGCGGTGCTCGCCCAGCGCCACGGCATTCCGTTCTATGTCGCTTGCCCGCTTTCCACGATCGACATGAGCGTCCCGAGCGGAGCGGACATACCGATCGAGGAGCGTGGAACGGACGAGGTGACCGGTTACGGCGCCGTGCGCTGGGCCCCCGCCGGCACCGCCGTGCGCAATCCCGTCTTCGACGTGACGCCCGCCGCGCTCGTTACCGCGCTGATTACCGAGCGCGGCGTGACCTACGCGCCGGACCGCGCAAAGCTAAAAAAACTATTCGAATAATAAGGAAACGGTCTCCGTGCTCGCAGGGCGAGCACGCTCAGGATTGACGCTCGTTAGAGGGTCAATCCTCCGCTGACCTCGATCACCGCGCCGTTGATGTAGCTCGCCTCGTCGGAGGCGAGGAATGCAAACGTGTTGGCGATCTCTTCGGGCCGCGCCAGGCGCCCGAGCGGCACGCGCTCTTCGAGCGCCTTCAGCACCTTTTCCGGGATCTTGCTGAGGATGGGCGTGGCGACGAAGCCCGGGCACACGGCGTTGGCCCGTATGCCCTTGCGCCCCAGTTCCCGCGCCCAGGTCTTGACCATGCCGATCACGCCGAACTTGCTCGCCGCGTAGTTGGTTTGTCCGAAATTGCCGTAGAGACCGACGATGGAGGAGCTGTTGAGTATCACGCCGGAGTTCTGCTTCAGCATGGTGTCGAGCACCGCCTTCGTGCAGTTAAAGACGCCCTTGAGATTGATGTCGATGACGTTATCGAACTGCTCGTCGGTCATGTTCTTGATCGTCGCGTCCTGGACGATGCCGGCATTGTTGACGAGGCAGTCGATCCGGCCGTAGCGGGCCACTACGGCTTCCGCCATGCGGGTGAGGCTCGCCTTGTCGCGGACGTCGATCTGCAGCCCTATGGCCTCGCCCCCCGCGGCCGAGATTTCCTGCGCGGTCTGCTGCGCCAGATCGGCGTTGATGTCGCAGGAGACGACCTTGGCGCCCTCGGCGCCGAACTTGACCGCGGTCGCCTTGCCGATGCCCCGGCCCGAGCCGGTGATGATCGCGACCTTGCCCGTAAGCCTTCGATGTCCATTCAGTTCCATGTCACTCCGCCTGCGTAACGACAAATTGGCGAAAACTGTAAACCTTTTTGGCGCGACGCACAATTAATTATGCCTCATGCCAACAGTGGAAAATGCACGGCGTTGTAAAATAGACACTTAATAGAATTTTCGTCGATTCTGCGACGCAGAATTCCTGCCCGGAAATCGAGCCCTCGAAGGAGGCTCGCAGGAAATCTCGCGGGTTTCCAGGGCAGTGCGGAGCGAAGAACTAGAACTGCCGGCCACCCGTGCGCAGCCAGCTGGGGAGATGGTCGAGCGGGAAAGGAATGCCACCCAGATGTTAGAAATAAATATTACGCTATATCAACTGACTACATGGCTATATTAAACTTGATTCTAGGCCGGGTTGCGGCTCGAGCGACGCTCCAGGAAGAACGCCTGCAGGAGCGCCCCGCAGTCTTCGGCCAGGACGCCCCCGCTCACTTTGGAGTGATGGTTTAGCCGGGCATCCGCGAACAGGTTGATCACGCCGCCGCAGGCGCCCGTCTTGGGATCGGCGGCCCCATACACCAGCCGGGCAATACGCGCGTGGAGCATCGCGCCGGCGCACATCGCGCACGGCTCCAGAGTCACGAACAATTCGCAGTCGTTCAGGCGATAGTTCTGGAGGTGACGCGCGGCCGCGCGGAGCGCCACGATTTCCGCGTGCGCCGCAGGATCGCAGCCGGAAATCGGCTGGTTGTAACCGCGCCCGATGACCGCGTTATCCCTGACCACGACAGCGCCTACCGGCACCTCTCCCGCCGCCCGGGCCGTTCGCGCCAGATCGAGCGCCTCCAGCATGAACTGCTCATCGATCATGCCGCGGTGACCGATAGCTGCGCGGCGGCAGGATCAAAGCAGCCGCGACGCCATCTGCTCGGCAAAGCGCCGGGCGGTGTAGCGCAGCGGAGAGCGCAGCAGGCGGGCCACGCCCGGCGCCGGCACCGTTCGCGCGTCGATCTCGGAAAACACCGCGGTGCGAAACTTGTCGCGGTTCGCCGCCAGAAAATTGCACAGTTTCTCGAACCGGCTGATGTGCATCCAGTCGGGCGCCCGTCTGCCGGGCTCGCGCACGCGCCGCATCAGCTCGAAGCTGTGCCAGACGATGACGAACGAATACCAGTCCGCGTGCCACGCCTGCAGCAACGCCGCCTCCAGCTCCTGGAACGAGCAGGCGCACAACTGCGCGTGGCGCACGTGCCCGGGGTAATCGCTGAAAACCGTCACCGGAAATTCGCACACGCCGTCGATCATCGTGGGCTGCTGCAGCGGCTCGTCCACGCGTATCTGACAATCCGTGTCGAGGAAGCAGGAATTGTGGCTGCTGTCGAATGCGATGCCGTTACGGGCGAGCGCGCGCAACGTCTCCAGGCTGGCGCCGTAGTTCCCGGCCCGGAACGCGCACAGGTTGCGCGCTCCGGCCTGCGTGAGATTGGCGATACCCTTGGCCACGATGCGCGTCTGAACGTCTTCGGAAAACTGATGGATGTTTTGCTGGAACTCGGCCGGCAGGTCGGGATCAGCCAGCTCCCGCAGCCATTCGGTATGCACGTGGAGCTGGACTTCGTGGCCAGCCGACTGCACCTGGTCGACGATCTCGTGCAGGGCCCCGTTCCCCGCCCGGCCGGAGAACAGCGCCTCGACGAAGTAGGTGGCCTTGAGCGCGTTGCGGTTCAGGACCTCCATCTGGAACTGCACACCATAGTCTCCCGAGCCCGTCTCGCCGCGGATGTATCCGGCGATTTCCTCCGCGAAGTCCGACTTCGACGGTGGCAGCGGGTTGGTCGGCCAGTTCGCGACGAACGGCCAGATCTCGGTATCGACGGTCAGAAAAACATTGAGCATGGCGCTACTTCGCTGAGCTACCGACGCCTGCAACGACAACATCTGGCTGCCGTCGCAACGGTCAGACTAGGCCTGGAAAAGTCTCCTCCTACGCGTTACCGATCTTCTCGTCTTTTATCCGATGATAGCCGATAGCACCGTCGCGGTCACTTCCAGGCGCCGCGCTAGGCGTCGGGGCATCGGTGCGCAGCAATCGCCGCCGATCGTGAAAGAATGCCGGCGCTAATCGCGACGCGTTGCCTGTCGCAGGGCTTCCTTCTCTCGAGCAATCATATCCCGAGGGTACCGTCGTCCCGGTCACGTCCACGGATTTCACCGGAATCGACCGCAAATGCGAGCGCGATCCTCTGCTGCGCGTTGAGCTCCTTGGCCCGGTTGGATCTGCCATCAGTGCCTGTCCAGATTTTTTACAAGCGCCTTGTCGAGGATCGTCGACACCGTGTCAAGATTTCTCTACCACTCGCGCTGTCCCTTGCGCACGCCCGATCAGACGCGGAGTCACACGAGTCATTATGAAACAAAGCAGTGCATACCGGTTTCCGGGTGCAAAAGACACTAGCTTGGGGCCCCTTTATCTCTCGTGATGTCACTATACGGTCGTCGGTTTTCTTTACAAGCGGCGGCCCCCTCGATTCGGCGCAGGAAAAACATTTGATGTAAAAACAACGGACTCTTGCACATGGAATATCTATTGCTTGAAGAGTGTGGGGTCGGAGGGTTGTCGCAGGGTACGTCCATCAAAAGCGAAAGGAAGTTTCACCAGAGATCACAAAAAGCCCACTGCAAGCCTCGGAGCCAATACGCCCGAGGCGTGTTGATTTCCTATTTCTCTTCGTATTTTTCTCCGGGAGAACACGATGAAATGGAATCACGGTTTCGTAGGACAGCTGGCACCAGGTGCGGCGGCAATCCTCCTCGCGCTGGGCGCAGTTGGGAGCGCGCAGGCGAACGTCATCGCCGTA
>DATFWO010000203.1:0-2134 GCA_035259205.1 Burkholderiales bacterium
CCCGTGGCGGTGAAAATTTCCAGCCCAATGTGAAAGCCAAGCGAAGTTGACATAACTGCACGTTATCGAATAACGTACCTCAGCAGAACAGGAGGGAGGCCGTGTTGGGCCCGTCCAGTGGTCACCGGGTCTCGTCTCTCACCTGTTACTATGGCGGCCTGGAACGCCGTCTTCCCCCGTCCACATCGTGATCGAAATCAGCGAGCATGTAGAGGTGCCAGCGGCGCCGCGGATTGTGTGGGACGTGCTGTCGGACCCGCGCGCTGTAGTCGACTGTGTGCCGGGGGCGAAACTGGGCGACCGGTTGGAGGACGGCTCGTACGATGCGACCGTGACGGTGAAGTTCGGACCGGCCACAGTGACTTTTCGCGCGAAGGTTGCGCTGGAGTTGGATGGCACAGCGATGATCGGGCACGTATCATCGCGCGGCAGGGACGACCAGGGTGGTACGCGGGTGAAAACGGCGATGACGTTCAAGGTCGTGGCGGGGCAGGCACCGGGCTCATCGGTTGTTCCCATCGACGCGCAAGTCGAGATTTCCGGCCGGCTCGCCTCGCTGGTGGAGTTCGGCGCCGCGCTGGTGGTCAAGCGCATGACGGGCGAATTTACGGAGCGGCTCGCCGCGCGGTGCGCCAAGGCGACCGCGTAGAACGCTCCGCTTGTCGCGGCAAGAGATGTGGGATACGAGGAAAGTCCGGATGCGAGAGGCGAGATACGGGATACGAGATGTGAGATGCAAGATGCGGGATAAGGGAAAGGTCTTTCAGCCCTCATCGCGTAACTTCGGTTGATCCCGGATCAGTGTGGGCTAACACCCATCCCGCATCGCCCATTACTCATCGCAGGGTAAAGGAGAAGAACTATGAAGGTGTACCAGAGGCTCGCCGCCGATTTCGTGGCCGAAGGAGTCACGCACATCTTCGGCATCATGGGCGACGGCAACATGTACTGGATGCACGAGCTGGACAAGCTCGGCGGCGTCAAGATGCTCGAAGTGCGCCATGAGGGCGCGGGGCTCGGTATGGCTGACGGCTGGGCGCGCGTAACGCGCACCCCGGGCGTTGCCACCACGACCTGCGGGCCGGGCGTCTCGCAGCTTGCCACCGCGCTGCTCACCGCGAGCCGCGCCGCGTCGCCGCTGGTCGCGTTCTGCGGCGAATTCCCCTCCAATGACGACGAGTACCTCCAGCGCATGGATCAGGCGGCGTTCGCCGCCAGCTGCGAGACCGGTTTCATTCGCATCACGTCGCCGGAGGTGGCGGACGACTGCGTCCGCAAGGCGTTCTATCTCGCCAAGCTCGAGTCCCGCCCGATCATGCTGAGCGCGCCGATGGACGTCCAGCAGATGGCGTTCGAGGACGACGACGAGCCGTACAAGCCGTCCTCCGCAGTGCTCCCGAAGCGGGTGGTCCATCCTGATCCCGCAGAGATCGAAAAAGCCGCCGACATCATCGCCGGAGCGAAACACCCGGTAGTCCTCGTTGGGCGCGGCGCGAAATGGTCGGGCGCAGGCGACGCGGTGAAGAAGCTCTCTGGGCGCATCGGCGCGCTGATCGCGACCACGCTGATGGCGAAGGGTTGGCTCGCCGAAGATGAATATCACGCTGGCATCTCCGGAACCTACGGCACGCGTACCTCGATGAAGCTGTTCGAGGAAGCGGATTGCGTCATTGCCATCGGCGCCAGCATGGGGCGTTACACCACCGAGCACGGCTACCTCTACCCCAATGCGCGCTTCGTGCACCTCGACTCCAAGCCGCACCTCGTAATGAGCGGGGGCCGTGCCGCCGACTGCTATGTCCAGACCGACGCGAAAGCCGGCGTGGAAGCGCTGGAGAACGCGCTCGCGAAGCGCTCGGTCAAGATGACCGGCTTTTGCACCGAGGAGGTGAAGAAACAGCTTGCTGCCATGCACGTAGACCGCACGGAATTCCCGATCGAGCCCGGCGCCGTGGATCCGCGGGAGATCTGCCTGACATTGGACGAGATGCTGCCGCCCGAAATCGGTGTCGTCACGGGAAGCGGCTCCACCGCGGGTTTCTCGAACATGCTCTTCAACAAGCCGCGTTCGCTGGTGCTGCCCGGCCATTTCTTCGGCTGCATCGGGCAGATGCTGCCGGCGGCGATGGGGGCG
>DATFWO010000204.1:0-17095 GCA_035259205.1 Burkholderiales bacterium
TCGGGTCGAGCCGCGGGACGGCGCTGATCCACATGTCTATCGAGCCCGTCCCTACTTGTCGCGGGCACAGCGTGCGGCTGCTCCCTGCGGGCTTTTCTTTGCCTGATCAGTCAACTCTCGTGGCCCGGTAGCTCAAGCTCATCGCTTATGGTGGCGGGTAGAATAGCGTCATGGAAATCGCGACAGTTGCAGTTCTCGGGGGCTCGGGTTTTGTCGGCAGGCACGTCTGCCATGCCCTCGCGGCGAATGGGTATCGCGTGCGCGTAGCGACCCGCGATCGCGAGCGCGCCAAGACGCAGTTGATCCTGCTGCCCACGATGGAGTTGGCCAACGCCAACATCCATGACCCGGCGGAGCTCTCGAATTTCGTGCGCGGCGCAGACGCGCTGATCAATCTCGTGGGAGTCTTGCATGAGGGTGCCGGCAATGCGAGCTTCGAGCGGGCCCACGTTGAGCTTGCGCGCACCGTGGTGAGCGTATGCCGGAGCGAGAGCATCGGGCGGCTGTTGCATATGAGCGCGCTCAATTCGGATCGTGGCGCACCCAGCGCCTACCTTAGGAGCAAGGGCGAGGCCGAGCGCATCGTGCGCGATTCGGGGCTGGCGTGGACGATCTTCCGGCCATCCGTCATCTTCGGCCGGGGAGACGGCTTTCTCAACCTGTTTGCCAGATTGCTCGGCATGGTTCCCATACTGCCACTGGCATGTCCGCATGCCCGCTTCCAGCCGGTGTTCGTTGAAGACGTGGCCCGGGCCTTTGAAGCGAGCCTCGAGAAGGTCGACAGCTTCGGCAAGAGCTACGACCTGTGTGGGCCCGAACTCTATACCCTGCGCGAGCTCGTCGAATACGTAGGCGAGGTAACGGGCAGGCGGCGGCTAGTCGTCGGTCTCAACGACAGTCTGTCCTATGCGCAGGCGTTGACCATGGAACTGTTTCCATTCAGACAGATCCTGAGCGCGCTCGGCATGCTGATGACTCGCGACAACTACTATTCCATGAAAATCGACAGCGTCTGCGGCTGCGACTTCCCGTTCGGCATCACGCCTGTCGCACTCGAGGCGATAGCACCTACCTACCTTGCGCAGGGGAGCATGCGATCGCGCTTTCAGGACTTGCGGGAAAGCGTGCGCCGCCGCAATCCGTAAACGGTAAGCGAGTGAACGGGAGGGCGTTGGCTTTGGAGTGAAGCATCGCTGTTTACCGTACACTTCACCGTTAACCGTATGAATCTGAAGCTCGTCATCGGCAACAAGAACTACTCCTCGTGGTCGATGCGAGCGTGGGTCTTGTTGCGACAGGCGGGAATTCCGTTTGAGGAGATCCCGCTCAAGTTTGATGACGACAGTCGCGTCAGGGGCGTGCAAGCGTATTCGCCGACAAAAAGGGTACCGGTGCTTTTGGTAGATGGCGCGCCCGTATGGGATTCGCTGGCCATCTGTGAGACCGCGGCCGAGATGTTTCCGGCAAAACGGTTATGGCCGGCGGAGCAACGGGCGCGCGCGCTCGCGCGCTCGATCTGCGCCGAAATGCACTCTGGCTTTCACGCTCTGCGCACCGCAATGCCCATGAACATACGCGCTGCGCATCCCGGCAAGGGCATGGCTGAGGGCGTGCAAGGGGACATCGATCGCATACTGGCGGTCTGGGATGACTGCCGGGCGCGCTTCGGCAGTACTGGCGCGATGCTCTTCGGACATTTTACCGTCGCCGACGCTTACTATGCGCCCGTTGTTACCCGCTTCATCACCTATGGTGTGCCGCTGCCTGCAGCCGCCCGGGAATATGTCGAGGCGGTGTGCGAGCTCCCGGGCGTCGCGGCGTGGATGAGCGCAGCGCGGCAGGAAACGGAGTTCGTCGCGGCCGACGAGCCGTACACCACGGTGAGCGGTAAGCGGTGAGCAGCGAGCTGTGACACGATGGTTTCAACTCCGCTCGCTTCACTTTGTGACCTTGCCCCGCCGCTCACTGGTCACTGCCCACTGCTTACCGCTTCATGAAGATTTATTCCGTCGGCGGAGCTGTACGCGACGAGCTGCTCGGGCTCCCGGTGACGGACCGCGACTACGTCGTGGTGGGTGCGACCCCCGAAGAAATGGTGAAACTCGGCTACAAACCGGTCGGCAAGGACTTTCCGGTGTTTCTGCATCCCCAGACCCACGAGGAGTATGCCCTCGCCCGCACCGAGCGCAAGACGGCGCGCGGATACCACGGCTTCGAGATCCGCGCCGCCCCGGACGTGACCTTGGAGCAGGATCTCGCGCGCCGCGACCTCACGATAAACGCGATGGCGAAAGATGAAAAAGGCCGTATTCTCGATCCGTTCAACGGCGCGCGCGACCTCGAGGCCGGCGTGCTGCGCCATGTGAGCCCCGCGTTCGCGGAAGATCCCGTGCGCATCCTGCGCGTGGCGCGGTTTGCAGCCCGCTTTCCGTTTGCCGTCGCCCCGGAAACGGTGTCCCTCATGCGCACCATGGCTGAAAACGGGGAAGCCGATGCACTCGTTCCAGAGCGGGTATGGCAGGAAATCTCCCGCGGGCTCATGGAGGAGCATCCATCGCGCCTGTTCGAAGTGCTGCACGAGTGCGGCGCGCTGGAGCACGTGCTGCCGGAGGTCGCGATGCTGTACCGGGATGCCGAAGAGGCGGCGGTCAGCATGCGTCTGCTCGACCTGGCGGCGCAGCAACAGGCGCCCCTGGAGGTGCGGCTTGCCGTGCTGGCGCGCGTGTTCGATCCGCTTGCGCTGGAATCTCTCGCCAACCGCTTGAAACTGCCGGCAGCATGCCGTGATCTGGCGCTGCTTGCGGCGCGGCACGCAAACCTCATCATGGACGCGCAGGAGCTCGACGCCGCGGAGCTGCTCGAGCTGCTCGATTCGACCGACGCCTGGCGCAGGCCGGAACGCTTCGCCGATCTGATCGAGGCCTCGCTCGTGGACGTCGAGAACGCCCCCGCAGCGCGCGCGCGGCTGACGCGGGCATTGAACGCCGCGGCGTCGGTCAATGGCGGTGAGATCGCAAAGCAGGCGAAGACGCCATCCGAAATCCGCGGCCGCGTCGATGCGGCACGGCTTGCTGCCATCCGGCAGGCCATAGCAAGTGACTGATACGTCGTGACTGACGAATCGTGACTGATAGGGCGTGACTGATACGGCGTGAAATTGCTGCGAGTTACGTACCACCAGTCACGTATCATCAGTCACGCATAACCAGTCACGCATTATCAATCACGCCGTACCAGAATAGAGGGAGCAAATGATAGATCTGTATACGTGGACCACCCCCAATGGCCGCAAGGTTTCGATCATGCTCGAAGAGATCGGATTGCCGTATCGCGTGCACGCGATCAATATCGGCAAGAACGATCAGTTCCAGCCTGAGTACATCAAGATCAATCCGAACAGCAAAATCCCGTCCATCGTCGATCCCGACGGGCCGGACGGAAAGCCGATTGCGATGATGGAATCGGGAGCGATCTTGATCTACCTGGCACGCAAGGCCGGCAGACTGTTTCCCCAACCGGGGCGCGCGATGTACGACGTCCTGCAATGGTTGATGTTCCAGATGGGCGGGGTCGGACCCATGTTCGGGCAGACCCACCATTTCCTGCGAGCGGCAAAGGAGCCGGTGCCCTATGCGATCGAGCGCTACTCGAAAGAGACGCGGCGACTATACGGCGTGCTGAACGAGCGCCTGAAGGATCACGAGTACCTGGCCGATGGCTATTCCATCGCCGACATCGCGACCTACCCATGGGTCGCGCGCTATGAGTGGCACAAGACCGATCTGAACGACTTTCCGGGCGTGAAGCGCTGGTTCGATGCGATCTCGGCGCGACCGGCGGTGAAGAAGGGAATGAATGTCCCTTCATAATGGCTGGTCTCCAATGACAGACATGGGCCCGTCAAGCAACTCGCCTATCGCAGAGCGTCTATCATCATCCAGCATCGATGGAGACACCCCGCAGGTTCGGCAGGCCAGTGACGTATTTGAAAACCTCTGCAAAGTACTCGGCGAGGCAATGTCGTATTGACGTAAGTTTCCGCCAGTCGATTATTGTTAACGATCTCTGTCACTCAATTTATCCTCATCGAGCGGGATTGCTAAGACGAGCGGCGCTTTTCTCGCGGTTTCCTGCTGTGGTCCCTCGGAACCGGTACCTATATTGACGTGTCGGAGGGAATGAGACCTTGGGAGAGCGCTCATGAGATCAGCATGCATCGTTGCTTCCGTGATTTTCCTGGCATTTGCCCTGCCTGCGTACTCGCAGGTGGACGAGCCGGGTAAGACCCCAGCCACCCCGTCACGCGGCACGTCCCTGGGCACGGATATCAAGAATGCAGCGCGCGGCATCGGCCATGGCATCCGGACCGGCGCCCGCCAGTTCAAAGCAGGCGTCAAGGACGGCGCGCTGCAGTTCAAGCGCAGCATTGCAGTCGCGCGGTGCAACAACGGGGAATACAGCTACACCCATCACAAGACCTGCAACCACAACGGTGGCGTGCGAGAGCAGCTCCGCTAGTAACGCGGCCAAACAAGCGGTCGCGGCGAAGGAAGAACGAGGAACGTGGAAGGATGACCTCTGAGCTACCAGGTCATCCCTCACTAGTCCCTCAATCGAGTGACTGCTTACCGTGGTACTCCAACACGTATAGCCCGCCCTTCGCTCGATCCGCGGCGTAGATGATCGCGCGGTCGTCCACGAACACGTCGCTGATCCGGCAGCCGCGCTGTCCCCGCGGTGTTTCCGGCAGAAAGGCGGCGATCTCTTCCGGGCGGAAGGGGTCCCTGATGTCATAGACGCGCAGGCCCGCGCTGAACCAGGTCGAAGCCACCGTGTTCTGGAGCTTCGCGCTGCCCGGCTCGGGTTCGTTCTCGTGAATGTTGTGGGCGCCGATGCGTCCACCCACCTGGTGCAGGGTGCCGAAGTCGCGCGGCGTCGGCAGGCTCGAGATCATCACCGGGTTCGTCTCCAGCCGCAGGTCCACCATCCAGCAGCGTTTCGGCCAGTCGAGACCCTGATCGCCCGTCGCTTCGTCGGTGACCACGAGGAGATCGCGCTCGAAGAGCGGCAGCACGGTGTGGGTGAACCCGGGGTAGGGCGGATGATAGTCGAGGCGGCTGATCAGTTTCGGGCGCGCCTTGTCCGAGATGTCGAGGATCACGATACCGGCGTCGATCCAGCCGATGTAAGCGCGGTCCGGGCGTTCGGGGTAGCAGAGCGTGTGGTGCGGCCGCATGCCGAAGTGGAGCGAGGGCGCAACGTGATGCTCCAGCGGCGGCTCCTTGTCGCCGTTGCGCTGACCCGGCAGCCACCAGCGTCCGACCTCGGTCGGCTGCGACGGATTCGCGAGGTCCACGATCATGTAGAACTGGTTGTCGTCCTTGTGGTTCGGCACGAAATCCGGGTGCGATGCGCAGAGGTGCGCATAGCGCCCGTCCATGAACGACAGGTAGTGAACGCCGACGGAGTGGTCATCGTCCGCCGATAGGTCGAAAAAAGTGATCTCGCGCGGCTCCGCCGGCTTCGAGATGTCGTAGACCTGGAAGCCCGCGGGCCTGCCCGCCGGATCATAGGCCTGGTAGGCCATCAGCAGGATGTCGCCGCGCATCGCGAGCGAATTGCCGCGCACGCGTTTGTGCGGCAGCGGCTTCTGCCACAGGAGCTTCGGCTGCGACGGTTCGGTCACGTCGAAGACCGAGAACGCCACTGGCGGGTGCTCGTGGGCGATGTACATGTAGCGCCGCCCGTTCTTGATCTTCATCGCCATGCCTTCGCCCAGGTTGGGCGCGCCGCCCGCGTCGTGTTGCGCGAGCAGTTTCAGATTATGGGCGATACGGACGGTCATGATTTCTTCTCCTCGGGTGATTTACTGATCCCAATGCGCGCGCGGATATTCCGTTTTCGCAAATACACAGCTAGGTCGTACGACGGCTCTCTCGAGCCGCCTTGCGGCTCCACACCCATACATACTGCGCTCCCGACGCGAGAACCGTCGCGAACACGAGCGGGAAGACGGCCGGAAGCCATGCGCCGAAGTCGATTACCGCTGCTGCGGTTGCCAGCACGAGCAGCAGCGCAGTGAATTCGATGAACGTATTCACCTTGGAGAGCACGGTTGGCGCCATTTCGACGTGGCCGACCGTCAGCCGGTAGGCGATCGCACCGCTAACGATGACGATATCGCGGGCAACGATTGCTACTGCGAGCCAGATCGGAACGAGCTCCTGCCACGCGAGGAGTACCGTGGTCACGAGCATGTTGAGTTTGTCCGCGAGCGGATCGAGCGTTGCTCCCAGAGTTGAAGACAGTCCGAAGGTGCGCGCTATGAAGCCATCGATCAAGTCGGTAACGGCCGCCACCAGGAAGACGGTCAGCGCGGCGCCGTACAAGCCCGTGGCCAGCAAATACGCGACCACGGGCACGAGCAAGAGCCGCGCGAGCGTAATTGCGTTCGGTAGGTTGGGTATGAAGAACCGGTCACTCATTCGGCCCGTTTACCTGACGGTTTGCTAACGTTGCCCCACTTGGCAGGATCGTCCACGACCATCCTGCGGATCTCCTCGGGTGTCTTGATGCCGACTTCACTCCCATCGTCGGCGAGTCGTTCCCGAGCCTCCGTCTCCTTGAGTCTTTTGCCCGTCGGTCACGAATCACTCCGTCGATAGGTTTTCAGGGCACGAGCACCGCCGCACCGGTTATCCTGCCATCGCGCAGCCTGCTCAGCACCTCGTTGGCCTGGATGAGCCCATATTCCTCGACTACCGTATGGACGGCAACCCGCGGCGCGAGAGCGAGAAATTCCTCGCCGTCGCGGCGCGTCAGATTGGCGACCGACCGGATCACGCGTTCTTCCCACAGGATGGCGTATGGAAAGGCCGGAATGTCGCTCATGTGTATGCCGGCGCACACCACGCTGCCGCCTTTCGTCACGGCGCGCAGCGCATTGACTACCAGCGCTCCTGAAGGAGCGAAGATGATCGCTGCATCCAGTGCTTCGGGGGGTTGCATCGTGGAGTCACCGGCCCACGCCGCGCCGAGCTTGTGCGCGAAGCGCTGGCCTGCTTCGTCTCCGGGCCTGGTGAAGGCGAAAATCCTGCGCTTTTGATAGCGCGCAACCTGCGCCAGGATGTGAGCAGCTGCACCGAAGCCATAAACGCCCAGGCGTTCGCCGTCGCCGGCCATCAGGAGGGCGCGGTAGCCGATCAGTCCGGCGCAGAGGAGGGGCGCCGCTGCGGCGTCGTTGTAAGCTGCCGGCAGCGCGAAGCAATAACGTTGATCCGCGACCGTGTATTCGGCATACCCGCCGTCGATGTGATAACCGGTAAAGCGAGCGTGGTCGCACAGGTTCTCCCGTCCGCTAGCGCAGTAAGCGCAAGCGCCGCAGGTGTAGCCGAGCCATGGGACCCCGACGCGCGTTCCGGGCACGAATCGCTCCGCGCCTGCCCCGTTCTCGACGACCTCGCCCACTATTTCGTGACCCGGAACTACAGGAAGCTTGCCGCCGGTGAGCTCGCCGTCTGCAACGTGCAGGTCGGTGCGGCACACTCCGCAGGCGCGGACCTTGATCAGCAGCTCGCCGCGACCTGGTCGGGGCACCGGCAAATCGGCGATCGCCAGTGGACGGTGCGGTGCCGTGATCAGCATGGCTTTCATGGAAAAGCAGTGAGCGGTGCGTCAGGTCTTTTTCCGCTGACTGTTCACTGCTTACCTCTTACTGTGGTTGAGCGGGCATGACTTTGCAGAAAGCGCACTATCGCCGAGGTATCGAGCACGGGGTTCGTCCTGAGCGTGTCCGCACCGACCACGACGTTAGTCCACGACATATGGCGCTTCATGCGGTCGACCACGACCGGCCACTCGCGCGCGGTGTGGCGCTTGGGATCCGGCAGCTCGTGGCATTGCGAGCAAGCGATGCCGTAAATCTGTCCAGCCTCGGTCTTGAGCGCCGGATCCGACGCGTCCATCTCAACCTGACCGTGTTTTTGCAGATACGCCAGGAGCACGCTCGTCTCCCGCTCAGTCGGCGCCTCGACCTTGTCCATCATCTCTTTCATCACCTCGCCCATATTGCCCTTGCCCTGCATGCGCCACACCATGCGCTCCACGCTCGTCTTCCATTTGGCAGCGGTATGCATCTGCGGGCTCGGCAGGTAGTGACATTGTATGCAGTAACGCGCGGTAAGCCGCGCGCCTTCCGAGCGCGGTTCGGGTAATTGTCGGGGCTCGATCGAGGGCGGCAGTATGCGTTCGAGCATCCTGCCGTGCGGACTCTGGGACCAAAGGTATTCTGCGCGCGCCACCGACGGTACGCCGGCGGCCGCGTGATCTCCGGCCCGTTTTTCGGCCGCGCTCGCAGCGTTCATGCTGCACGCAATGGCGAAGACGGCAAGCAGCCTCATCGCCGGATCAGTAACGCAAAGGAGTGTGGCGAAACTGGAGTCCCGGCCCGCTGCTGAGTTGCAAAACCGCCCGAGAATAGTCATCAAATCACATCCGAAGGCTAGGCCACGGTATCTTATCAGCGCACGAACCAGGCCAGACCCAGCACGGTCAGCTCGGCCGCCATCAGCAGCAATATCCGATTCAGCATGCGCTGGAAAGCGGCCGCCGAACACAACCGCTCTACAGCGTAAGACGCCGGTCTCCTTCCGCGAAGCCGAGCAGCGGAGGCGACCAGCGCCTGCCGAACGCGATGACCTTGAACAACTCGCCCATTTCCGACGGGGACATCAGCTTCTGCGCCTGCCCTGCCTGCGGTGAATAGGCAGCGAGATCGTCGGGCGGCGTTTCCGCGAGGACGTCGGTGATGCCGCAATTTACGAGGAATTGCGCCTGGCTGGCGTAACCCAGAAGGTCCAGCCCCGCCGTTTGCGCCGCTTGAGCGATCGCCGAGAAGTCGATGTGGCTCGTGATGTCCTGCAAGCCCGGCCGGAAATAGGGATCGTCGTGCGCGCGATGTCGATAGTGGCACATCAGGGTGCCCGCGGCGCGCTGAGGATGATAGTACTCCTGACGCGGGAAGCCGTAGTCGAGGAAGAACGCGGCACCTTGTTCGAGCGCCGCACCCAGGCTGCGAACGAAAGCGCACGCGCGCAATTGAATCTCCGTCCGGTAGCCGTCGGCGGGTAGCGGCAATTTCTCGGCAGCCCGCAGCACGGGTTCGCTCGCGGGTCTTTCCACATCCACGAATGAGTCCGCGGCTTCATCGTAGCGCACGTATCCTTCCAGAGTCGCGCCCCCGGAGCGCGTAATACGGTTCACCGGCATCGCATCGAGCACTTCATTGCCGATCACAACACCCCTGAAGGCCACCGGCAGACCGTTGAGCCATGCCACGCGATCCATCTGCTGTGGTGCGCGAGCGGCGATCGTATCGCGACTGCGGCTGCGCAAATCGGAGCTCAACTCGAGGATCAGATAGCGTCGTGGAAGGCAGCGGAGGCGTTCGAGCTCCAGCAACAGGTCGGCAGCGAGAGCGCCGCTGCCGGCGCCCAGTTCCAGGAGCTCGTCGAGCCCGGCGCCGACGAGAGGCGCGATTTGCCGTGCGAGCGTGCGGCCGAAGAGCGGAGATATCTCGGGTGCGGTCACGAAATCCCCGTCGCGTCCGAGCTTGCGCGCTCCCGCCATGTAGTAGCCCAGTGCGGGCGCGTAGAGCGCGAGTTCCATGTAGCGGGCAAAGTCGATTGCGCCGCCGCTCGCCGCGATCTCGCTCGCGATGAGGCGGCACAGAGCCGCGCTTACGGCCTGCGCCTCGGGAGGAGGGGCGGACAAATCCAACAGCTGCGGCGATGTCGCCAAGGAGGTGGACTGCGGGAAAGGGCTACAATTCTACTGGAACGGAGTTCAGTTGGCCGAAGCCTTGAAGGACAAAGTAGTCCTCGTCACGGGCGGTGCGCGGCGCGTAGGCGCGGCGATTTGCCGCCGCTTGCACGGCTGCGGTGCGCAGCTGCTGGTGCACTATCGCTCGGCGGTGGTGGAGGCCCGGACATTGCAGGCTGAGCTGAACGCGCGTCGCAATAATTCACTGGCCCTCGTGCAGGCGGACCTGCTGAAAGTTTCCACCGGGCTGGAGCTCGTCAAGGCGGCCGTCAGGGAATTCGGTCGGCTGGACGCGGTGATCAACAACGCTTCGAGCTTTTTCCCGACCGCTGTGGGCGAGATCACGGAAAAAGAGTGGGATGACCTCGTGGGGACCAATCTCAAGGCGCCGCTCTTTCTCGCGCAGGCGGCGGCGCCCGAGCTAAGAAAGCACCATGGCTGCATCGTCAATATCATCGACATCCATGCCGAACTGCCGATGCGCAACCATGCCGTCTATACCGCGGCCAAGGGCGGGCTGCTGGCGCTCACGCGGGCGCTGGCGCGCGACCTCGCCCCGGAGATCCGGGTGAACGGCGTTGCACCCGGGACTATACTGTGGCCCGACGACGAGGCTTGGCGCGACGAAGTGGCGCGGCAGCGCATCATTAACCAGACGGCCCTAAAACGCATCGGCGAACCCGACGATATCGCGGCGGCAGTGCAGTTTCTCGTGGCGGAAGCTCCCTATGTCACCGGGCAGGTCATTGCGGTGGACGGCGGACGCAGCATTACGCTATAAGGCATGATCGGTCAGTAGTGAGTGGTGAACCGACGAACGCAGCGGCCTTTCAAGTCACTACCTACGACTCACGCAGTCTCCAAAGGATGAAGCATGGAACAGATGACGGCGCGCATCCTCGCGCATGGACCCAAGGAACGCAAGGAAGCGTACGAGGCGAACAAGGTCGCGAAGCGCCTGCGGCGCCTGGCCGGCCAGGCGATTTCGGATTTCGACATGATCGCCGCCGGCGACAAGGTGATGGTGTGCCTGTCGGGCGGCAAGGACAGCTATGCGCTCCTCGATATCGTGCTCTACTTCAAGCAGCACGCGCCGATAGAATTCGATATCGTCGCGGTGAATCTCGACCAGAAGCAACCGGGATTTCCCGCCCATGTGCTACCCGAGTACCTGGAGCGGCTCGGAGTGCCGTTCCGCATCGAGCAGCAGGATACCTACAGCGTGGTGAAACGCGTGATACCCGAAGGAAAGACGATGTGCTCGCTGTGCTCGCGGCTGCGGCGCGGCGTCCTTTACCGTCTGGCCCGGGAGCTCGGCGCAACGAAAATCGCGCTTGGTCACCATCGGGACGACATACTCCAGACGTTCATGCTCAATCTGTTCTATACGGGGCAGCTTAAGGCCATGCCGCCCAAGCTGAGATCGGACGACGGGCGCAACGTTGTGATCCGCCCGCTGGCGTACTGCGAGGAGCAGGATCTGGCCGAATATGCCCGCATCCGCGCGTTCCCCATTATTCCGTGCACGTTGTGCGGGTCACAGGAGAACCTCAAGCGCGTGGAAGTAAAACGGCTGCTCCAGGAATGGGAAAAACGCTATCCCGGACGCATCGAAACCATGTTGAACAGCCTGCGCCACGTGCGGGCTTCCCACCTGCTCGACCGTGAAGCTTTCGACTTTAGCGTTTTGCGGTCCTCGAGGGCCGGCAAAACGAATCCGTCGCAGCGCGCGGCGGCGAGCCATCACGCTTCATTCGGCGATGACGCCGCTATCCAAGGGGCGTTTGCGGAAGACTGATGCAGCGACGCCCAAGTATGGAAGGCTACCTGATTGGTGCGGTCCTGCTCGCGGTGCTGGCGGCGGCCAGCGTGCGCGCCGCTGACTGGCGCACCGCCAGCCGGGAACCGGTTGGGCTCGCGCCTGATCCCGCGACGAATCCGGAACCGATCGTCCAGGTCTACGCGGCCCGTACCATCGGATGGCGCGGGATATTCGGCGTCCACACCTGGGTTGCAGTGAAGCCCGCGGGGCGTGGTTATACGGTCTACGAAGTCATAGGCTGGCGGCTCTATTCGAGCAATTCGGCCGTGGTGATTCGAAACCGTCCTCCGGACGGACGCTGGTTCGGCGCCGAACCCGAGCTGCTCGCCGACCGGCGTGGAGAAGGCGTGGAGGCCCTGATCGACCGGATCGAGAAAGCCGCTGCCGAATACCCTTGGGCCGAAGAGTACGCCGTGTGGCCGGGGCCGAATTCCAATACCTTCACCGCGTGGATCCTGCGTGCGGTCCCCGAGTTCGGCGTAGACCTGCCGCCTACTGCGATCGGAAAGGACTACACCGGAGACAAATTGATCGGGTCCGCCCCCAGCGGAAGCGGCGTGCAGCTGTCGCTTTTCGGCGTGCTCGGGTTGACCGCAAGCGGCATCGAGGGTCTGGAAGTGAACGTGCTCGGGCTTACGTTCGGCCTCAATCCCTTCGATCCTGCGTTGAAGCTACCGATCGTCGGCCGTCTGGGGCCAGCGCGGGTTCTCACCACGCCGAAGCCGAATTGATTCCACCGGCTGCGACGCGCCCGCGCGTGTGCCATTCTTATCTTGTCAAGATTAGCTTGACATGCTAACCTTGCGTTCACGAAGATGAACTGCGCTCAACGCCTTGTCGCCCTTTTCGGAAGCCAGGCCGAAGTGGCCCGCCACTTCCGCCTCGACCGCGCTGTCGTGAACAACTGGGTAAAGTCGGGCTACGTACCGGCGCGCTGGGCGATGGAAGTCGAGCATGCAACCGCCGGCGGGATCACCGCAGTCGAGGTGCTCAACGAGGCGAACGCAAGAAAGCCGATCCGGCTGAAATCGCGGCCGGACGGCGAAAGTCTCTTCGGATCACCGCTGACAGGAAACGACGCCATGAACGATTTTGCGCCCGTAAAACGCATCAACTCATTTCATCCTCCGCAGCGTACCTTGATGGGTCCGGGACCCACCGAGATCCACCCGCGCGTGCTGACGACGATGAGTCAGCCCGCCATTGGCTATCTCGATCCCATCTTCGTGGAGATGATGGAGGAACTGAAGGCGCTGCTGCGGTACGTTTATCAAACAAAGAATTCGCTGACGTTCCCGGTATCGGGGCCGGGGTCGGTCGGCATGGAGTATTGCTTCGTCAATCTGGTTGCACCCGGAGACAAGATCATCGTCTGCCGCAATGGCGTTTTCGGCGGCCGCATGATCGAGAACGTCGAGCGCTGCGGCGGTGTTCCGGTGGTGATCGAGGACAAGTGGGGTGAGCCCATTGATCCCCATAAGGTCGAGGATGCGCTCAGGCAAAACCGCGATGCGCGCGTCGTCGCGTTCGTGCACGCCGAAACCTCGACCGGCGTGCGCTCGGATGCCAGGGCGCTGGTGGACATCGCGCACCGGTACGACGCGCTGGCGATCGTAGATGCAGTCACTTCGCTGGCGGGCTGTCCGGTCCTCGTGGACGATTGGGGCATCGACGCGATCTACTCGGCAAGCCAGAAGTGCCTGTCGTGCACGCCGGGACTCTCGCCCGTTTCCTTTTCCGACCGCGTGGTGGATTACGTGAAGTCGCGCAAGGACAAGATCCATTCATGGTTCATGGACATGAACCTGTTGCTCGGCTACTGGGGCGCCACGAATCGGACCTATCACCACACCGCGCCCACCAATTCGCTGTTCGCGTTGCACGAAGCGCTGTTGCTCATCAACGAGGAGGGACTCGACAACTGCTGGGCGCGTCACCAGCGCCATCATACGGCGCTCAAGGCGGGGTTGGAGGCGATGGGGTTGAAGTTCCTGGTGAAGCCTGAATATCAGCTGCCGCAGATGAACGCGGTCCTGTGCCCCGAGGGCGTGGACGAGGCTCAAGTACGGCGCACGCTGCTTGCCGAGTTCAACCTCGAGATCGGCGCCGGCCTGGGGCCGCTGGCCGGAAAGATCTGGCGCTTCGGATTAATGGGTTACTCGTGCCGCCCCGACAACGTAATGCTGTGTCTCTCGGCGCTTGGCTCGGTGCTCTCCGATATGGGCTTGCCGGTGCACGTCGGTGATGCGGAGGCCGCCGCGCACGGTGCCTATGCGTCCATGCACGCCAAGGCGGCGCAGGCGAAGGCAAAGAAAACGAAGGTCGCCGCCTGAATCCCTAACCCATTATTTCAAAAGAGATACCCAAAGGAGTTAGCGGTCACTCCGATCGGCATGCGGCAGGTAGCGTGGAGCCGATCGCGCCTTACTAGTACGCCGGATATCTGTGCAGGAGAATGCTGTAACCGGAATCCGCGCGCGGCGTGTATCGGCTGCGCGCAGACTCCGGTGATTCCAAACCTGCAGCATGCTTGACGACGAGGTAGGCGCCGTACAAGTACCCGAACAGACATGTGATCTGGACACACGCACTCACGAGTTCCAACATCGCATCCTCCGAGTTTCGTCCATACTACCCGTGCCAACCGCCTAGAACGCCTGGATGTACTCTTCGGGCGTCTTGCCCTGGTTTACATACTGTGCCGGGAAATAGGGGGTGGGAGCGAGGTCCTGCTGCCCGGCTTGGGCCACTTGCGCAATTCCGCTCTTCGATGGCGCGACCGCGTTTTCGAACTGGGTCGACATCGCGTATCCCGCACCAACCAGCGCGAGGATCATGATGGTAGCCCGGGCGAAACTGGACGGCCTGCTGGATTCCGTATTGTTCAACATGGCGCTCTCCTTGAGTTCGTTAAGAGGTCATCGCTTCCTGTCCTTACCCCGCCGTCACCGACCTCACTGTGGCTGCAGGCGCTTTGTTTCTGTGGAGGCACTTTATCGACGCAGGGACTATTCGCGCTATTAAGGCGCTAACAAGTCTGCCGAGGAGTATTGGCTTGCTGACGTGTGAGCCTGGACGCAGGGAATATGTGAAGTGGTTCACACCGTCCTGGCCTGGCCGGGGCCCCGGACGCCTTCCGAAGCGGAGGTCAGGGTGATTGGTGCCCGGCTATGTGCGGAGCAGGAAAAACGCGAATGGGAGCTTGAACAAATCGGAAAAAGGCAACCGGCCGCGGCCGGGTGTGTGGATATTCACTGTGTCCGGCGGCGCCATCCCGGCGGTGCGTACGGCCTTCGCCGCCTTGGACCTACCACCTGGCTGGTGGCGTCTTGTGAATGGTTATCCGTCCGGATTCGACCTTGATGTAGCCGCCAGTGGTGAGGTCGCGCAGTATCCGGTTGATCATCTCGCGCGAGGCCCCTACGCGGTTCGCCATTTCCTTCTGCGTGATCTTCTCGGGAATGACCATATGCCCTTCCTTCTCGACCGCGAGCTCGAGTAGCATGCGCGCGACCCTGCCGTAGACATCCAGCATGGCGAGGCTCTTCACGTTTTCATTGAGGCCACGCGCCATGCGTATGAGGTTGGTGATGACATGAAGTGCGATTTTCGGATGCTTGAGCAGGATGTTCCGGAAGTCGGTGCCCGAGATGACGGCAAACTGCGATGGCTCCAGCGTCATCACCGATGCTGACCGCGGGCCTTGATCGAGCACCATCTCGCCGAAATACTGGCCGGGTCCCTTGATGTCAAGTATGAGCTCCTTGCCACTTTCGTCGCCGAGATACACCTTGACCTTGCCGGCGAGAATCACGTAAAGCGAGTCGGTGAGATCGCCCTCATTGACAATGATCGCATTCTTCGGAGCGCTTTTCGTGCTCGATCTTTCCGCGAGGACGCGCACTTCGTCTTCGTGCAGTCCCTCGAACACCGGAATGCTCTTCAGATTGGCTTGCATGGAATCCGGGCTGGCCGCGAGCCGCAATTCAAGATGCTATCGTGTGATTCTAGAATGCAGCCGGAGTCGCGTCCATCGGCCGTATGGCTGAGACGTGCTGCTGCTGTCCGGGCATGACAAGCTGCCGGGCGGGTGTTTCTACTCTTGTAGCACCGCGACACACTGGATCTCAACCAGCATGCTGGTCCGCGCGAAGCCGGCGGCCGTAATGAGGGCGCTTGCCGGATAGTGGCCGGCCGGAAAGAACTCCTTGCGGATTTCGATGAAACGGTCGCCGTAGCGGGAGTCCGCGATGAACACGGTCATCGTAACGACGTCGGTAAGCTTTCCGCCTGCCCGCGCGAGGGTATCGGCGAGGCTCCGGAACGCACGCCTTGCCTGCCCATCGAAATCCCCGTCCATCGGTTGATCTGCGCCATGCACGCCGCCATGGCCCGCGAGCCAGAGGGTGCGGCCGCCGCGTGTTTCCACCAGCGGCGAAAAGGCACGCGCCTGCTGCCACGTTCCGGCGTGGTATTTCTTTTCCACGAGTCTTCTCCTGGTTGTGTTGGCGAGTCTTGCCGTTAGGGATTTATTATTGCACCCGCCGGTGTTTGCGCGTAGGCCGCACCGCCTAAGGAGGACAGTAGGGAATGAAGATGATGGTAAAAGTAGGCAGTGCCGAACTCGATGTTGTGCAGGCAGGCACCGGTCGCGATCTTGTACTGCTGCACTCGCTGCTCTCGGACCGGTCGGCGTTTGACCGCGTGGTGCCGCACCTGTCGAAGACACGGCGTCTGACGCTCGTCAATCTGCCCGGATACGGTCGCTCCAGCCCGGCCGGCCCCGACGTCGAGGACTATGCAGACCGCGTCGCCGGACTGGCGGCCGCGCTGCATCTTCCGGCGCAGACGGATGTCCTGGGCAACGGTTTCGGCGGTTTCATATCAATCGCGCTCGCTGCACGGCATGGTGACAGATTCGAGAGGCTGATCGTGGCCGATGCGCTGGCGGCATTTCCGGAGCCGGCGAAGGCTCCGCTGCGGGCGCTGGCCGACAAGGTTGCGAGAGAAGGGATGTCTGGCGCGCTCGACATAGCGATCCGGCGCATGTTTCCGGAAGCTTTCATTGCGGCCAACCCGCATATCGTGGCCGAGCGGAGGCAGTCACTCGAGCAGGCTGACTCAGCATGCTTTCGCACCGCGTGCCTCGCCCTCGCGAAGCTGGACTTCGGGCCGGTCCTGGGCCGAATACGCAACCCGGCTCTGGTCATGGTGGGCGCGCTCGACCAGACTACGCCGCCCGCGCTCGCGCGCGAGCTCGCGGCAGGAATTTCCGGCGCGAGATTCCTGGAGATTCCCGGCTGCGGTCACTGTCCCCAGATCGAAAAGCCGCAAGCCTTCGTCGACGCCGTCACTGACTTTCTAGGCTGAAACCGTGGCGAATGGAGTACAGCGGCAAGCCATTTCTTCCGACCAGCGGCCCACGCTCTATTTGATCAGTATTGTGGCAAGTCC
>DATFWO010000205.1:0-2277 GCA_035259205.1 Burkholderiales bacterium
ATTTCAACGTCGGCGGCGGCCCCTTCGAGCCGGCCTATCTTTCCGATGATCCCGCCGCGCAGTCCGATCTCGCCCCTGAAGCGCGGCGCGCGCGTGCCGTCGATGATGGTGGCGTTGCGGATAATCAGATCGAAATGTTCCCTGCTCGCCATACAGGTCTCTAGAAACGATTTTCACCAGCTAATCGACACGCGCGCCTGATTTCTTCACCACGTCGGCCCATTTGACCGTCTCCCGTCTGACGTATTCCGCAAACTGCTCCGGCGTGCCGCCTACCGGCTCCGCGTCTATGGCGGCATAGCGTTCCCTCAAGGCGGGCGATTGCAGCGCCTTGTTTACTTCGGCATTGAGCTTCATCACGATCGCCCGCGGCGTACCGCGTGGAACCACCAGACCGCCCCACGCGTTTGTCTCGTAGCCGGGGACACCGGCTTCCGAGATCGCCGGAATGTCGGGAAACACCGGCGAGCGCTTGAGGCTGCTCACCCCCAGCCCGCGCACGCGGCCCGACTTCACGTGCGGCGAGATCGAGGTCAGGTTGTCGAACATCAGATGCACCTGCCCGGCGATCAGTTCCTGGATCGCCTGCGGACTGCCCTTGTACGGGATGTGCACGATCTGGGTCCCCGTCATGATCTTGAAGAGCTCGCCTCCCAGATGTCCGGTAGTGCCGGGACCCGCCGAAGCGTTCATGAGTTTTCCGGGATTCTTCTTCGCATAGCCCACGAGCTCCTGCACCGTCTTTACTGGCAGCGCGTTGTTGACCGCCAGCAAATTGTAGGTGGACAGGAATTGGCCGACCAGCACGAGATCCCGGTCCGGATCGTAGGGCTGCCTGGCCAGCAGCGCCTTGTTGATCGCGAGCGTCACCACGTTGGCGTAGCCGACCGTGTAGCCATCGGGACTGGCCCGCACGACCATCTCTGTGCCTATGGTCTGCGCCCCGCCCGGACGGTTGTCGATGACAATCTGCTGTCCCATCTGCTTCACCAGCTCGGCGGTGAGGATCCGCGTCACGACATCGGGCGAGCCGCCGGCCGCCGACGAAATAATCAGCCGTATCGGGCGCTCGGGATAGGCCGCGAAGGCCGGGGCGACGAGCGCCAGGTACACGGCAGCTGCACGGACTGATAGGGACATGGGAGGCGCCGGTATTTACAGCAGCCGGTCGATGAGTCGGCGAAGGAACGCCTCGCACTGCGCAACCTGAGCCAGGGCGACGTACTCGTTGGGCTTGTGCGCCTGCTCGATCGAGCCTGGACCGCACACCACGGTGGGAATTCCTGCGCGATGGAACTGGGAGCCCTCGGTGCCGAAGGAAACTTTTCCGATCTCAGGATGCCCGGAAAGCTCCTGCGCCAGCTCCACGACTTCGCTTTCCGGCGCCGTGTCGAGCACGGGGATGTCGGACAACGGCTCGACGATAAAGCCCGCGGCAGAGTCGACAGAGCACATCTCCGGCTCCAGCCGGGTCCTCACGTAATGCTTGAACTCGCGCAGCAGCCGCTCCGGATCGTCGCCCGGCAGGTGGCGAAACTCGAAGTCGAACGTGCATTCGTGCGGGATGACATTGAGCGCCGTACCGCCGCGGATTACGCCGGTATGCACCGTCGTGTAGGCGACGTCGAACCCACGGTCGTACGGCCCCGTGTCGCGAAGGCGGCGCGCCATGCCTTTCAGGTAGGCGATCGCCTCGGCGGCATACTCCACGGCGTTCACCCCGCGGGGCGCGTATGCCGAGTGCCCGGCCAGGCCGCGCACGGTGCAGCGGAAACCCCGCTTGCCCTTGTGCGCGATGACCGGGCGCATCAGGGTCGGCTCGCCCACGACGCAGCCCCGCGGGCGTATGCCTGAACGCACCAGGTCGGCGATCAGCCGGCCCACTCCGATACAACCCACCTCCTCGTCGTACGTGAGCGCCAGATGCAACGGCGTTTTCAATCCGCGTCGCATGAATTCCGGCACGAGTGCCAGCGCGACTGCGATGAAACTCTTCATGTCCGAGGCGCCGCGGCCGTAGAGGTTGCCGTCCTTCTCCACGAGCTGGAAGGGATCCGTGTCCCAGGCCTGCCCTTCGGTCGGCACGACGTCGGTGTGTCCGGACAGCGCGATACCGGGCACGTCGCGCGGCCCCAACGTGGCAAACAGGTTGCCCTTGCGCTTCTCGTCGTCGTAGGTGAACCGGATGTCCGCATCGAACGGCTTCAGGTAGTCGCGCACGAAATGGATCAGCTCGAGATTGGAATCGCGGCTCACCGTGGGAAACGCGATGAGCTT
>DATFWO010000206.1:0-2359 GCA_035259205.1 Burkholderiales bacterium
AGCGAGCGCTGCGTCATCTCGACACTAGCCAAACGCGGCTTCTCATAGCCGAGCGCCGCCTTCGCCGCATCCAACCGCATGCGTGGATCGACCTTGGGATCCTTGTAAAGCGCGATCAAATAGGCGTGCGCGTCGCCCATAAAAGCGTCCGGAAGAAATGCGTTCACGCGGTCGGCGACGGCCGCAACCGCAGCCTTGCGCTCAGTCGTACGCTTGTTGGGCGTGCCTTTCTTGCGCCCGCCTGTTTTCGGACCTCCTACTGCGCCCATGGCTAGGTGGCAGCACTTCTGCATCCGGGCGCACGAGAGCGGCGCGTGGCGGTGGTCGATGGGGCGGCGGACGCGCCCGAGGGCCCCTTATTCCGGCCTTCAGCAAACGTGTTCGATGGAGGAAGATATGGCCCGTTCGGACGTGCTGATCGTCGGCGCCGGGCCCACCGGTCTGGTGCTCGCGCTGTGGCTGACCAAGCTCGGCGCGAAACCACGCATCATCGAAAAGACCGCAGAACCCGGCACGACCTCCCGCGCACTGGCGGTCCACGCGCGAACGCTCGAGCTCTACCGGCAGCTAGACCTCACCGGGGACGTGATCGCGCGCGGCCACAAGGTTGCGGCCGTCCGGCTCTGGGTCAAGGGCGAGCCGCGAGCGCGCGTCTCATTCGACGAGATCGGCTCGCGCCTCACGCCCTATCCTTTCCTGCACATCTTTCCGCAGGACGAGCATGAGCGGCTGCTGATCGCGAGGCTGGAGGAGCTGGGCGTGACGGTCGAGCGGCGGACGGAACTCCTCGGCTACCGCGACGGAGGCGACGGCGTGATCGCACGTCTTCGCGGTCCCGCCGGCCAGGAGGAGAGCTGCGAGGCGGCTTACATCGCCGGCTGCGACGGCGTGCGTTCCAGCGTCCGCGAGACGATGTGCACCGGCTTTCGGGGCGGCACCTATCGCCATCTCTTCTATGTCGCCGACGCGGAGGCTTCCGGTCCCGCAATCGACGGCGAGCTCAACGCCGACCTCGAGGAGGCCGACTTCCTCGCCGTTTTCCCGCTCGCCGGCAAAGGCCGGGTGCGGCTGATCGGGACCGTGCGAGACGAGCGCGCTGACCGTGCCGAGACTCTGACGTTCGACGACGTCAGCCGCCGGATCTTCGAGAACCTCAAGGTCGACGTGAAAACCGTGAACTGGTTCTCGACCTATCACGTCCACCATCGAGTCACGCAGCATTTCCGCAAAGGCCGCGCATTCCTGCTCGGCGACGCGGCGCACGTCCACAGCCCCGCTGGTGGGCAGGGCATGAACACTGGCATCGGCGACGCCATCAATCTCGCATGGAAGCTGAAGGAGGCGGTTGCGGGCGATGCGCCCGACGCGCTGCTCGACAGCTACGAACAGGAGCGCATCGCATTCGCGCGCAGGCTCGTGCAGACTACGGACCGGGTATTCATGCTGGCGACCGCCGAGGGCAAGCTTGCCGGAATCATCCGCACGCGCATCGTGCCCATCGTCTTTTCCGACGTTGGCAAGATTCGAGTTCTTTCGCGAATTCCTGTTCCGGACCGTGTCGCAGGTCACCATCAACTACCGCAATTGCGCGCTGAACGAGGGACGCGCAGGCGATGTCCACGGTGGGGACCGGCTGCCCTGGGTCATGGTCGAACGACTCGACAACTACGATTCATTGAACGCGATGGTCTGGCAGGTGCACGTCTACGGCGTCGCCAAGGGGGCAGTCAGGTCATGGTGCCGACAGCATGGCTTGCCTCTCCATGAGTTCGCATGGCGCCCGCAATACGGCGAGGCCGGTTTTGCCCAGGACGCGCTCTACCTCATCCGGCCGGACAGCTACGTTGCGCTCGCCGACCGATCCGGCTCGGCGGATGTCCTGCACCGCTATTTCGCGCAACGCGGAATCCGGATCGAACCGGCCGGCGGTGCGCTACAGGATTCCCAACGATAGGTGAGCTTGTTCTTCTGGCCAACCTGCATCTCGTCCTGGCACCACACTAAGCAAGCCGCAATTTCATCGTCGCTATTGCTGACTTTCTCTCCCGGGGGGACGCGCGCCGCTCAGAGACCGGTTCCGCGTGTTGCCTAAACAGCGAGTGGAAATCAACGGCTACCTGCCGTCGGGCGGGCAAGATTTGCGCCGCGAGCCCCTCGAGGCTTGCGCAAGGCCCAGCCTTACGAGTGCTATGCGGAGTTCGATTTCGACATCCCGGTTGGCAAGCACGGCGATTGTTACGACCGCTACTGCATCCGCATGGAAGAGATGCGCCAGTCGATCCGCATCATGAAACAATGTGTTGCCAAGCTGCGGGCGCCGGACGGGCAGGGTCCTCCCCATCTCATTGATTCCAAGATC
>DATFWO010000207.1:0-18268 GCA_035259205.1 Burkholderiales bacterium
CCTGCCATGACCGGGCGGCCGTCTACCGCAATGAAGTCGTTGCGAGCCACTCGCGATCCCAGAGTGGCGGTTACGCCGTTCACTGCAACGCGGCCGGCCTTGATCCATTCTTCCATCTCGCGCCGAGAGCCGAGGCCGCGCCGGGCGAGGACCTTCTGCAGCTTTTCGGTAGGCCCGGTGAGACGCGGGCCATCAGCCTCTCGGTGCGCCACTGCTCTTACACCTCGCGGCGCTCCGTCACTGCCTGCGCGAGCGTGCCGCTGTCCACGTGCTCGAGCTCGCCACCAACCGGCAACCCGCGGGCAATGCGCGTGACTTTCAGCCCGCGCTGGCGCACCAGCTCGCCGATATAGTGGGCGGTCGCCTCGCCTTCCACCGTGAAATTGGTGGCGAGTATCACCTCCCGCACCGCGCTGTCTGCGACGCGCTTCAACAATCTGTCGAGGTGTATGTCCTTGGGGCCGATGCCATCGAGCGGCGATAGCGCCCCCATCAGCACGAAGTACAGCCCCGTGTAGCAATGCGCCTGCTCCATCATGAGCAGGTCACCCGGCGATTCAACGACGCACAACAGCGACCCGTCGCGACGCGGCGAGCGGCACAGCTCGCACAGCAGCTCCTCGGCGAAGCTGTTGCACCGCTCGCAGTGCCGGACCTTGGCGAGCGCCTGGACCAGCGCTGCGCCCAGCCGGGCCGCACCGTCCTGGTCGCGCTGCAGGAGGTAGTACGCCATCCTTTGCGCGGATTTTGGTCCGACGCCGGGGAGGCAGCGCAGGGCCGCGATCAGCTCCTCCAGCGACGCAGGCGTCTTCATCAACTCGGTTTCGAGTTTGAGGTTGCGGCTTTCAAGTTGAGCCTGACGCCCCCGCTTTTACAACTTCAACCTGGAAACTCGGAACTCGCAACCAGACTAGAACGGCAGTTTCAGGCCGGGAGGCAGCGGCAGGCCCGCCGTGACTCCGGCCATCTTTTGCTGGACCGTCGCTTCGACATGCTTCACCGCATCGTTGATCGCCAGCGTCAACAAGTCCTCCAGCATTTCCCTGTCATCTGCGACGAGATCCGGCGCGATCGTCACCCGCCGGACCTCGTGCTTGCACGTCATGGTCACCTTGACCTTGCCGGCGCCAGCCTGCCCCTCGACTTCGATCGAGCCCAGCTCGTCCTGCAGCTTCTTCATGTTTTCCTGCATCACCTGCGCCTGCTTCATCAGTCCGCCGAGTCCGCCTTTCATCTCTTCTCCTGGTGAAAGTGAACAGTAAACAGTGAACGGTGAGCAGTGTTTCGATCACTGCTCGCCATTCACTGTTCACTGGGTTTGATGGACGACTCCACCACGCGAGCATCGAAGTTGTCGACAAGCTCGCGCACGAATGGATCCTGCTCGATCGCGGCAACGGCGATCGCCTGTTTCTGCTGCTTGTCGCGGTCCGCTACCGCCGCCGGAGACCTGCCTGCGCTGTCAGAAACGTTGACGACCAGGCGCAGAGCGGTGCCAAAATGCTGTTCCAGCGCCGCTTTCAATCGATCCTGGTACGGCTTTCCCAGCAGATGCTGATGGGCTTGAGCGATCCTGAGCTCGATGCGGGTGGCTTCGCGCGTCACCAGCTCGCAGTGCTGGGCCAGTTCGCGCGCCATGCCTTTCAGACCGAGCTGCTCGATCAATTCCGGCCAGCCCGGATCATCGGTGTTTTTTTTTGATTCGACGATGGAAGGACGCGGTCTCGCCTCGGCCTGAGCCACTCGCGCCGGGCGCTCTACGCTGCCCGCCGGCTGGTCTTGCGGAGCAAAGGCCAGCATCCGCAGCAGCGTCATCGTGAAGCCCGCGTACTCGTCCGGCGCAAGGCCGATTTCGCTCCTGCCTTGCACGGCAATCTGGTAATAGAGCTGCAAGTCCTCCGGCGTTATCAGCGCAGCGATGCCCGCGAGCACCTCCCGATCCGGATCGTCGGCATCCAGGGTATCGGGCACGGCCTGCGCGAGCGCGAGGCGGTGCAGCAGCGTGGCCAGGTCCTGCAGCGCCGCCTCGAACGAAAGGCTGCGGCTTGCCATCTTTTCCGCCTCGACGACAAGCGCGCGACCATCGCCGGCCGCGAGCGCGCGCAGGATCGCGTACAGATAGTCGTGCTCAACTACCCCGAGCATGGCCCGCACGGATTCCTCGGCAACTCCGCCGCCGCCGTGAGCTATGGCCTGGTCGAGCAGACTGAGCGCATCGCGCAGGCTGCCCTGGGCAGCGCGCGCCAGGAGCGCGAGTGCCGGCGGCTCCCAGGCTATGCGCTCGGAATCGAGCACGTGCTGCAAGCGCTCCCGGATCTGCTGCGGGGGAATCTGCTTCAAATTGAACTGCAGGCAGCGCGACAGGACGGTTACCGGAACTTTCTGTGGATCCGTCGTCGCGAGTATGAACTTCACGTGCGCCGGCGGCTCCTCCAGAGTTTTCAGCATTGCATTGAACGCATTGCGTGAAAGCATGTGAACTTCGTCGATGATGTACACCTTGTAGCGGCCGGCAGTCGGAACGTAGAGCGCGTTCTCGAGCAGCTCGCGCATGTTGTCTACCTGGGTATTGGAGGCCGCGTCGAGCTCGAGCAGGTCGACGAAGCGGCCGGCGTCGATTTCAGTGCACGCCTGACAACGGCCGCACGGTGTCGCGGTCACGCCGGTTTCGCAATTGAGCGCCTTGGCGATGATGCGCGCGAGCGTCGTCTTGCCCACTCCCCGCGTCCCGGTGAAAAGATAGGCGTGATGGAGCCGCTGCTGGACGAGCGCGTTGGTGAGCGCCTTGACCACATGCTCCTGCCCGACCAGCTCGGAAAAGGTCCGGGGGCGCCACTTGCGGGCGAGAACCTGGGTCATGCGACGGGTGAACCGTGAACGGTGAACAGTGAACGGTATTCTACTGCCAACCGCTTCTGTACTTCGCCGGCCACCAGTTGCTGGTTGCCGGTCACTGTCCTAAAAGTGATATTGCAGGCGAATCTGGTTGAAGTTGATGCCGTTGTTGGGCTTCTTGATGCCGGCGTTTGAGAGGTGCTGGTAGCGGTAGCTGAGATCGAACGCTCCCTTCGCGCCGAAGCGGTAACCGACGCCCAGGTGGTCGCCGAACTGAAACGCAGTGCTGAAGCGCTTGTCGCCGAGCGAGGTCTTCGACAGGAGGTGAAACCCCACGGCGATTTCACCGTAGAGACCGCTCAGGTCGTTCTGCTGGACGCGGAAGACCGGGGTGAACCCGAGATCGATGATATCGTCGTTCTGACTCGGCGCGACGTTGTCGCGCCGCCAATAGCCCAGCCCGAGGTCCCAATAGCCCCCGAGATGCCAGCTCTGTCCCTCGAACCAGCGCTTGCTCCAGTCCCACTGAACGGCAACCCGCCCCATGTCGGTATTGGTGCCGTCGCCCTTGCCCAGCTCGACCGCAACGCCGTCGAGTGCAGCCGCGGGAGCGCTGCCTGCCGCGATCAGCGCGGCGAGTATCCATCGCGTCGAGTTCTTTTTCACCTTGTCGGACGCCTTCCCTTGAGATTGCGCATGATAACAGGCGAAGCAAAGGTCAGTCGACCCGCTTCGCGCCCGCACGCACATAAGGAAAAGGCGAGCCTTGCCCCCGGCACTTGCAGAGAATAGCTGTGGCTGCTTCCTTCCGGACCTGACCAGGTTCACTACCGTGCAATGCGGGGAGGCCCGCCGCCAGCATTATGCCCGACCTGCCATGGGCCCCGCCAGCCGCGCCGGGCGCGACTTTACAAGTGAATACTTTAGTGCTTCCATTGTCCAAAACCATCGCGCCAGCGTGACCGGAGGAATGGATGACCGCCAAGACTATCGAATCGGTACTTCAGGAGAATCGCGTCTTTGCGCCGAGCGAAGCCTTCGTGAAGCAGGCCAACGTCAGCGGCATGGACGGATGGAAGAAGCTGTGCGCGGAAGCCGAGCGCGACTTCGACGGCTTCTGGAGCCGCCTCGCGCGCGAGCACGTCCTCTGGCACAAGCCGTTCACCCGCGGGCTCGATGAAAGCAACGCGCCGTTCTTCAAGTGGTTCGAGGACGGCGAGCTGAACGCGTCGTACAACTGCCTCGATCGCCATCTGAAGACGCAGCCCGACAAGATCGCCATCATCTTCGAGGCCGACGACGGCAAGATCACCACGATCACCTACAGGGAGCTGCACCGCCGCGTCTGCATGATGGCGAACGGGCTGAAGTCGCTCAAGCTCAAGCGCGGCGACCGCGTCATCATCTACATGCCGATGTCGATCGAGGTCGTGGTGGCGATGCAGGCGTGCGCGCGTATCGGCATCATTCATTCCGTCGTCTTCGGGGGCTTCTCTGCAAAAAGCCTGCAGGAGCGCATCATCGATGCCGGGGCGGTCGCGGTAGTGACCGCCGACGGCCAGTTCCGCGGCGGACGCGAGATCCCGCTCAAGGCCGCGGTAGACGAAGCGCTCGGCATGGGCGGCTGCGAGACGATCAGGTCCGTAGTGGTCTACAAGCGCACCGGCAGCGACGTCAAATGGGACAAGCAGCGCGATGTGTGGATGCATGATCTCGTCAAGGGCCAACCCGAAACCTGCGAGCCCGAGTGGGTCGGGGCCGAGCATCCGCTGTTCATCCTCTACACCTCCGGATCGACTGGCAAGCCGAAAGGCATACAACATTCCACCGGCGGCTACCTGTTGTGGACCATCCTCACGATGAAGTGGGTGTTCGACTACAAGCGCACCGACGTCTTCTGGTGTACTGCGGACGTCGGTTGGGTAACGGGACATTCGTACGTTTGCTATGGGCCGCTTGCCTGCGGCGCGACCGAGATCGTGTTCGAAGGCGTTCCGACCTATCCCGACGCCGGACGTTTCTGGAAAATTATTCAGGACCACAAGGTCAGCGTTTTCTATACGGCCCCGACCGCGATTCGCTCGCTCATCAAGGCCGGAGCCGACTTGCCCAAGAAGTACAATCTGTCGTCCCTGCGCATCCTGGGAACCGTCGGCGAGCCCATCAACCCCGAAGCCTGGATGTGGTACCACGAGACCGTCGGGCGCGGTCGTTGCCCGATCGTGGACACCTGGTGGCAGACCGAGACCGGCGGACATCTGATTTCCCCGCTGCCGGGAGCGACGCCAACCAAGCCCGGCTCCGCCACGTTTCCGCTCCCGGGCATCTTCTCCGACATCGTGGACGAAACGGGCCACTCCGTGGGCAAGGGCAAAGGCGGCATTCTCGTGATCAAGCAACCGTGGCCCTCGATGCTGCGCACGATCTGGGGCGATCCCGAGCGCTTCCGGAAGACCTACTACCCGGAAGACTTCAAGGGCAAGTACTACCTTGCCGGCGACGGGGCTTCCTACGACGAGGACGGCTACATCCGCATCATGGGCCGCATCGACGACGTGCTCAATGTTTCGGGACACCGGCTCGGGACCATGGAGATTGAATCGGCACTGGTCGCCAACCCCAATGTGGCCGAGGCCGCAGTGGTGGGACGGCCCGACGAGCTGACCGGAGAGGCGATCTGCGCTTTCGTCGTGCTGAAGCAGGCACGTCCCGGCACCGACGAGGCGAAAAAAATCGTCAAGGAGCTTCAGGACTGGGTCGGCAAGGAGATCGGGGCCATCGCCAAGCCGAAAGACATCAGGTTCGGCGACAATCTGCCCAAGACGCGCTCGGGCAAGATCATGCGGCGGCTGCTGCGCTCCATCGCCAAGGGCGAGGAGATCAAGCAGGACGTGTCAACCCTGGAAAATCCGGCGATACTGCAGCAGCTCGGCGAGAAGGCAAGCTAGCGCTGAAGAACGAGTATCGAGGAACGAGTGTCGAGGGAGAGGGATGAGAGGGATAAGTGTCGAGTGTCCAACAATAGGCACATTTTCCAGTCCCGTACTCACTCGGCACTTCCAAACCGAAACGCGACACTTGCCTTAGTCGTACCGCACTCGACACTCGACACTCGACTCCTCCGTCAGGAGGGCGCATGATCCGGCCGAACATCAAGGGGCCGCGCCTCGTGGCGCTGTTCCTGCTCGGTCTGCTGCTGCTCAATTACCCGCTCCTCGATCTGTTCGAGCGGCCGGGGGAAGTGTTCGGAATTCCGCTGCTCTTCGCATACGTCTTCTCGGTGTGGGCCCTGCTCATCGCCCTGATGGCGCTCGTCCTGGAAAAGCGCGACAACTGATGCTCACGGCTCCGACCATCGTCATCGCTTCCTTCGCCTACGTCGGGTTGCTGTTCGCGATCGCCTATTACGGCGACAAGCGCGCCGACGAGGGCCGGAGCATCATCGCCAACCCTTACATCTACGCCCTTTCGCTCGCGGTCTACTGCACGTCATGGACGTTCTACGGCAGCGTGGGGCGCGCCGCGACGAGCGGCATCGGGTTCCTGCCCATCTATCTCGGGCCGACGCTGATGGCCGCGCTCTGGTGGTACGTGATGCTGAAAATGATCCGCATCAGCAAGGCGAACCGCATTACTTCGATCGCCGACTTCATCGCGTCGCGCTACGGGAAGAGCCAAGTTCTGGGGGGACTCGTCACGATCATCGCCGTGATCGGCATCATTCCCTACATCGCACTGCAGTTGAAGGCCATCTCCAACACGTTCTACATCGTCCTCCAATATCCCGACGTGGTGATGCCGGACAAGCACGCCGCGCCCCTGTTCCTCGGAGACAACACCTTCTATATCGCCATGCTGCTCGCCGCTTTCACCATTCTGTTCGGGACGCGGCACCTGGATGCGACCGAGCGCCACGAGGGGCTCGTCGCCGCGGTCGCCTTCGAGTCGCTGGTGAAGCTGCTCGCATTCATCGCGGTGGGGCTCTTCGTCACTTTCTCGCTGTTCGACGGATTCACCGATATCTTTCGCCGCGTCGAGCAGACCACCCAGCTGAGCGCCCTGCTCACCCTGGTCGGCGAAACGGACAGCTACGCGACCTGGGCTTCGCTCACGTTCCTGTCGATGGCGGCGATCATGTTCCTGCCGCGCCAGTTCCAGGTCACGGTGGTGGAAAACGTCGATGAGCGCCACCTCGACAAGGCGATCTGGCTCTTCCCCCTTTACCTTCTGGCGATCAACATCTTCGTGCTGCCGATCGCGTTCGGCGGCCTCCTCCATTTTCCCCAGGGCATGGTGGATGCCGATACATTCGTGCTCACCTTGCCGATCTCCGAGCGGCTGCCCTGGCTCGCGCTGTTCGCATTCATCGGCGGGCTGTCGGCCGCGACGGGCATGGTGATCGTCGAGACCATCGCTCTCTCCACCATGGTGTGCAACGATCTTGTCATGCCGGCGCTGCTGCGCATGAAGTGGCGGCGCATCACGGAACGGCCCGATCTTTCCGGATTGCTGCTGGGAATCCGGCGCGGCGCGATCGTTCTGATCCTCGTCCTGGGATACCTCTATTTCTATCTTGCCGGCGAGGCTTACGCGCTGGTGTCGATCGGCCTGATCTCGTTCTCCGCCGTTGCCCAGTTCGCGCCCGCCATTATCGGCGGCGTATTCTGGAAGGGCGGTACGCGCTCGGGCGCGGTCTGCGGCCTCGCGGCGGGCTTCATCGTCTGGATCTACACCTTGCTCCTTCCCTCCTTTGCCAAGTCCGGTTGGCTGCCGATCGCGTTTCTCTCGCAGGGCATCGCCGGAATAGACCTCCTGAAGCCGCAGCAGCTGTTCGGATTGCAGGGATTCGACGACATCACGCACTGCCTGTTCTGGAGCATGCTCGCCAACATCGGCTGCTACGTCGGCGTATCC
Source organism: Burkholderiales bacterium (assembly GCA_035259205.1). Taxonomy (GTDB): domain Bacteria; phylum Pseudomonadota; class Gammaproteobacteria; order Burkholderiales; family SG8-41; genus SG8-41. The sequence continues at coordinate 7,750 of DATFWO010000207.1, forward strand.
CTGTTCAAAGGCCCCACCGCGGTTGAGCACGGACAGGCGACGGTATTCGTGGATGCTTTGAAGCAGCCTTCCAGCGCCGCCGGCTCGCGCCTCTGGCGCGGCAGCGCATCGGTGAACGACCTGCTGCTGCTGGTCGGCCGCTTCCTGGGGCCCGAACGGGCGCAGGAAGCCTTCCACGCGCACGCACGCAGCCGCGGAGCGAAGTCGGTCGACCAGCTCACCGCCGACGCCGCACTCGTGCACTACGCCGAGTCGCTGCTGGCCGGGGCGATCGGCAGCGCCTCCGCGCGCATCATGGTGGCTTCTGCGGTGGAGGAAGAGCCGCTCGGGATGGACGAGGTCATCAATATCATCGACGAGGCGTCCCAGGTGCTCGCATACAGCCGCCAACTCGAGCAGAAATCGCGCGAGCTGGAAGCGGCCACCAACGAGCTGCGCGACGCGAACCGGCGCCTGCAGGAGCTCGACCGCCTGAAGGATGACTTCATTTCCACCGTGACCCACGAACTGCGGACGCCGCTCACGTCGATCCGCGCTTTTTCCGAGATACTGCACGACAACCCGCACCTCGAGAGCGCGCAGCGCGCAAAGTTTCTGGGCATCATCATCGGTGAATCGGAACGGCTTACGCGGCTCATCAATCAGGTGCTCGATCTCGCCAAGATCGAGTCCGGCAACGCCGAATGGCACTCCGGTGAGATCGACATGCGCGAGGTGATAGAGGATTCCATCACCGCGGTAAGCCAGCTGTTCAAGGACCGCAGCATCGCGCTCGAAATCAACGTCCCGCAGGACGTTCCGGCCATCGTCGCCGACCGCGACCGGTTGATGCAGGTCATGCTCAATCTGCTGTCCAATGCCGCGAAGTTCTGCGAGCGCAGCGACGGCAAGGTCACGGTGACGCTCCTCCGCCAGGCAGGATTTCTCCGCGTGGACGTGGCGGACAACGGCGTCGGGATCAGTGAAGCCGATCAGGAAATCATCTTCGACAAGTTCCGCCAGGCCGGCGATACGCTGACACAAAAGCCCAAGGGCAGCGGCCTCGGGCTGGCGATTTCACGGCAGATCATTCAGCATTTTGGAGGGCGTTTGGCGGTAACGAGCAGGCTGGGCGCGGGCTCGATTTTCTTCTTTACGGTGCCAGTGAAGGAAAGGCAGGAAGCGCCCGTCGCGAGTTTCGCGGAGCCGGAATATGGCGCATGACCCCCCGGGCGCGCCGCACCCGACCGTCAAGAGCCGCCCGGCCGCGAAACGCATACTGATCGCGGAAGACGAGCCCAACATTGTCATCTCGCTCGAATTCCTGCTGCGCAGCGCCGGCTACGAAGTCAGCATTGCCCGCGACGGCAGCGAGGCGCTGCGACTTATATCCGCATTGAATCCCGATCTCATCGTGCTCGATATCATGCTGCCGGTGGTGAACGGGCACGAGGTATGCCGCCGGGTACGCGAAGGCGCCGTCAGAGACACCAAGATCCTCATGCTGACGGCGCACGGCAGGGAAAGCGATGTCAAGAAAGGAATCGCCGCTGGCGCCGATGCCTACGTCACCAAACCGTTCGCCACCAGGGATCTGGTGCGGACCGTCGCAGACCTGCTAACGGCTGGCAAGCAGTAAGCGGTGAGCAGTAAGCAGAAGTAATGCAGGCGTAGTTTTTCTGCCTCCGCTTACTGCTTGCCGCTCGCTGCTCACTGTCTTAGTGATTGATGTAGTCCAGCATGTAGCCGCGCCCGTATTGCGTACGCACCGTAATGCCGGTCCCCGTGATCTTCTTGCGCAGCCGATGCACGTAGACTTCGATCGCGTTGTGGCTCGCTTCCTTGTCATAAGTGTAAAGCTGCTCGACCAGCTGCTCCTTGCTCACCACGCGGCCAAAGCGATGGAGCAGGAATTCGAGCACCCCCAACTCGTGCATGGATAGCGGCAGCGCGGTGCCGTTGACGCTTGCAGCGCGCTCCACCGTGTCGAAAGTGAGACCGCCGTAACAGATCGCCGGCGCCACGCTGTCCCGGCCGCGGCGGAGCAAGGCTCTCACGCGCGCCTGAAGCTCGCTTGGGCTGAAAGGCTTGACCAGATAGTCGTCCGCCCCGAGGTCGAGCCCCAATACCTTCTCCTCGGACTTCTCCCGCCCCGACAGGATCAGCACCGGTAGCGAGGTATTGCGGCGCCGCAAACGCCGGAGCACTTCGAACCCATCGAGCTTGGGCAGCCCCAGATCGAGTATGAGCAGAACGAAGACGTCGTCTTTCAGGGCTTCGTCGGCCGCAGCGCCGTTGGCTACCCAATCGACGACGTAACCCGCCTGCGTCAGCGAGAACTGCAATGCTTCGGCGAGAACCGGGTCGTCCTCCGTAATCAGTATTCTCAATCCTCCTCCAGCGCAAAACAGATCAACGTTCTGTTTCCAAATGGATTTCAAGCGTACGGACCGCGTCCCGCCATGGACGTAGCCCCGCTGCCCTGGTACGGTGCATTTTATTCGCCGATTCAGGATTTTGTAAGCATTGTTATTTAGCATGGCCGTGACTGAGGCATTACGGCGATGACACGGGGAAGATAGATAACAACGCAGATTGGGTACTGGAGGATTCATGGCTACATCCACGGCGGCGATGCACGGGGGGGAAACGTTTCAGGCTGAAGAGAAGCGAGTCATATTCGCTTCCTCGCTCGGCACGGTGTTCGAGTGGTACGACTTCTATCTCTACGCTACCCTGGCGCCTTTCTTTGCGGGGTTGTTCTTTCCCAAAGGCAATGAGACGGCCGCACTCTTATCCGCCTTCGCAACTTACGCGGCGGGCTTCCTGGTGCGCCCGTTCGGCGCGCTGTTTTTCGGCCGCATCGGCGACATAGTCGGCCGCAAGTACACCTTCCTGGTGACGATCGTATGCATGGGCGGCGCAACCTTCGTCGTCGGCCTACTGCCCACCTACCAGGCCATAGGCTGGGCGGCGCCCATACTGCTCGTATCGCTGCGGCTGCTGCAGGGCCTGGCGCTGGGCGGCGAGTACGGCGGGGCGGCGACCTACGTAGCCGAGCATGCGGCGGAGCACCGGCGCGGCTACGACACGAGTTGGATCCAGACCACGGCCACCCTGGGGTTCTTCCTCGCCCTGATCGTTATTCTGGGCTGCCGCGGGAACATGGATACCAAGACCTTCGCGGACTGGGGCTGGCGCATTCCGTTCCTGGTCTCGATTATACTGCTCGTCTTCTCGGTCTACATCCGGCTTAAGCTCGAGGAATCGCCGGTATTCAAGAAGATCAAGGCCGAGGGCAAGACCTCCAAGGCGCCGCTCACGGAAAGCTTCGCCAAGTGGGAAAACGGCAAGCTCGTTCTGCTGGCCCTGCTCGGCGCGACCGCGGGCCAGGGCGTGGTGTGGTACACGGGGCAGTTCTACGCCTTGTTCTTCCTCATCATCACGCTCAAGCTCGACTTCCAGAGCGCCTACATCCTGATCGCGGTCTCGCTCGTGATCGGCACTCCGTTCTTCATCTTCTTCGGCTGGCTCTCAGACAAGATCGGGCGGCTGAAAATCATCATGGCGGGGTGCCTGATCGCGGCGGTGACCTATTTCCCCCTGTTCGCCGGCCTCACCCATTACGTGAATCCGGCGCTGGAAGCGGCGACGGCGAAGACTCCCATCTCGGTCGCAGCGAAGGATTGTCAGTTCCACATCTTCGTCGGGCCGTGGTCGAAGTTCAGCGACTGCGACAAGACGCAGGACTTCCTCACCAAGCAGGGCATTTCGTTCACCAAATCCGCCCTGCCCGCCGGCAGCGCCGACAGCGTAGTGACGAAGGTCGGGAACGTCGAGCTCAAGGGCTGGGATGAGCCCAAGTACAAGGCTGCCCTCAAGGCGGCCGGCTTTCCGGAGAAAGCTGACACCTCCAAGGTCGACTGGGTCATGACCGAGTTGATCCTGGTAATCATGGTGATTTATGTAACCATGGTTTACGGTCCGATCGCCGCTTTCCTCGTCGAGCTGTTCCCGACCCGGATCCGCTACACCTCGATGTCGCTGCCCTATCACATCGGCAACGGCTGGTTCGGCGGCATGTTGCCGCTGCTCGCAACCGCGATGGTCGCGGCGTCGGGCGATATCTACTACGGCCTCTGGTATCCAATCATCGTCGCGCTGATGTCCCTGGTGCTGGGCACGCTATTCCTCAAGGACAACCGGGACCGCGTGATACGCGAGGACCTCGCGCCGGCAGGCAGCACGCGGCGGTAGCGTCGAATCTGCTGGTTGCCGCGGCGGCGCGACCGCTGCTTCCTGAGAAGGCCCGCTTCGGCGGGCCTTGTTTTTTGCAGCCTCCTGCGCCTCCGGTCATCTTGAATATTCGAATTCGCCCCCTTCCGTGTACTGCGCGTTTCACGACGTGGAAATCGGCTGGAGCGTCTCGCTTCCGGGTCACCGCCCGCCGAGAGGATAATCCGGACGCCGAGGTGATCATGCCGATCGCCCTCTTCGCTGACATCCATGCCAACCGCGAGGCGCTTGCAGCGTGCCTCGCGCACGCGCAACGCGCCGGCGCCGACCGGTGCGTGTTTCTGGGCGACCTCGTGGGTTATGGCGCCGATCCGGCGTGGGTCGTCAGCGCCGTGATGTCCCAGGCCGAGCGCGGGGCCTTATCCGTGCTCGGCAATCACGACGCGGCCGTTGCGGAAGGGGCAGACGAGCGAATGCGCGCGGGAGCGAGAGCCGCGGTCGAGTGGACCCGAGCGCAGCTCGATCGCGGACACCTCGAGTTCCTTGCGGGCATGCCTCTGAGAATAGACGAAGAAGACCGGCTATACGTCCATGCCAATGCATGGAGCCCCGGCGGCTGGGAGTATGTTGCTGGAACGCCCGAGGCGCGCAGAAGCATGCTCGCGACCAGCCGCCGGATTACGTTCTGCGGGCACATCCACGAGCCTGCGCTTTACCATCTGGATGCGAGGCGGCGCGCATCGCAGTTCATTCCGGTGCCTGGCACCCCCATACGCCTCCTATCTCGGCGACGCTGGTTGGCGATCGTAGGTACGGTTGGGCACCCGCGTGACGGATTGCGCGCGGCGCGCTACGCCGTGTTCGACGAGCGCAAGGCCGAGCTCACCTGCTTCCACGTGCCGTACGACTACGAAGCAGCGGCCGAGAAGATCCGCAAGGCCGGGCTGCCGCTGACTCCGCTCACCGAGCTCGCCAAAGACTGATGGCTGCGCGCACGTACCCCGGTCTGGTGATCAACGATTTCAGCCTCGAGGAGCGAATTCATCGAGGCAGCATGTCCGAGCTGTGGCGCGTTACCCATTCCGGGTGGGAATTGCCCCTGGCAATGAAGATCCCGTCGCTCGGTGAGGGGCACGATTCCGCCGCCATCGTCGGCTTCGAGGTGGAGCAAATGATCATGCCTGTGCTCACCGGCCCGCACGTGCCGCGATTCGTCGCAGCCGGAGACTTCGAGGCGCAGCCTTACATCGTGATGGAGCACATTGCGGGCGCCTCACTGCGCGCCAGAATTGAGGAGGCGCCGCTGCCGCCCGAGGAGGTCGCGCTGCTGGGCGAGCGCGTTGCGACCGCCTTGCACGACTTGCACAGCCAGCACGTGATCCATCTGGACATCAAGCCCAGCAACGTGATGTTCCGGGCGACGGGCGAGGCGGTGCTCATCGACTACGGCCTTGCGCGCCACGACCGACTGCCGGATCTCCTGGCCGAGGAGTTCCATCTGCCGATGGGGACCGGCCCCTACATCTCCCCGGAGCAGGTACGCCACATCCGCAGCGACTCGCGCAGCGATATCTTCTCCCTTGGGGTGGTGCTCTATTACCTTGCCACGGGGGAGCGGCCTTTCGGCAATCCGACCGGAGTGCACGGCCTGCGCCGGCGCCTGTACCGCGATCCGGTTCCGCCGCGGGCAATCGCTCCTGCCTGCCCGCCGTGGCTTCAGGAGATCATCCTGCATTGCCTGGAGATCGACCCGCGTGCCCGCTACGATACCGCGGCCCAGGTTGCCTTCCAGTGCAAGCACCCCGAACAGACGATGCTGACTGCGCGGGGCCAGCGCATGTCCCGCGACGGCTTCATGGCCGTGGCCAAGAGGCGATTGCGCACGCTGGGCGCCGAAGCGGACCCCGGACAGTCCTGCAGCGGCCGGCTTTCGAATGCCCCATTCATCCTGGCTGCCCTAGACCTGTCGAGCGGGTCGGAAACGCTCGCGGAAGCGATACGCTCGGCGGCTGCGCAGGCAATGCAGATCCGGAACGGCTCCCGACTTGCGTGTCTCAGCGTGGTCAAGACTTCGCGCATCGGGATGGACGACGCGACAGACTCTGAAGGGCACCATCTTCACGTGAAAGGGCTGGTGGGCCTCAAGGATTGGGCAAGGCCCCTGGGCCTGCCGCCCACGACGGTGACCTACCACGTGCTGGAGGCACCGGATCCGGCTGCGGCAATAATCGAATTCGCCCGGTCGAATCACGTCGATCAAATCATCATGGGTGCGCGCGCAAGCTCGACGTTGCGGCAGTATCTGGGAAGCGTTTCGTCGGCGGTCGTCGCGCAGGCTCCGTGCACGGTAACGGTGGTTCGCGCGCCGGCCCCGGCGGCTGGAAGCAAAGATCAGTGACTGAAATCGACGGCCGCGCGACGCTACTTGCGCACTTTCTGTTTGCCGGTCTGCTCTATCCCGTCTGATAGAATCCACGCACCGGAGAGGTGACCGAGTGGTTGAAGGTGCTCGCCTGGAAAGCGAGTATACGGTCCAAAGCCGTATCGCGGGTTCGAATCCCGCCCTCTCCGCCAAAGTCAATCCTAACGTCCGGAAAAGTCCTATTTTCAGACGTTAAGCGCAAGCGCTACCCATACTCCTACCTAGATTCGAGTGTTCTCAGGAAAATCTTTTGTGTCCCATGAAAGTGCCAACTTGCCAAAAGTGTGCCACGCATCTCCCGCGAGATCGCTTCTGATCGACGCTACTGGAATTACTCGGAGCGGCGGGCAACGATTGAATGGGTCGACGGCGCTCGCCGCACTCGGGCGGCGTATTTGTCCCATAACAGAAAGCCTATGAACCCGGAGAGCACAAGCGCGAAACTGCCAGGTTCGGGCACGTCCTCGGCAGCCAGCGCGACGGTGATGCCCAGGTTGTCGCCGATGACCTGCGCACCAAACGGGTCGCCAAGAAAGGCATCATAGCCCCGCTCGAATCCATGCGTAGTTCCCTGAGCTGTCAGCGTGTAGACGTAAGCCAGTGTTTCGCCGGTATGCAGGACGCCAAGGTTGACGTTGGTAGATACGGAATTGATATTGCACGCACCGACGAAATTACACACGAACGAGGCGAACAGCGGGCCGTCCGTTCCAATAAAGTCGACGTCAGCGAAATTCAGAAACGTGCCCGTGCCGTCTGGGATTTGAGTTTCAAATTCGCGCAAGCCGAATTCGAAACTGCCACCTTTCGAAAAGCTGCCATCGGCATGAGTGATCACAGTGTCTACTCTGGCGCTGGCCTCGGCCGTTTCGGTGAAACTAGGATTGTCACGGTTGGGCGGGACTCCTATCAACTGCACCTGAAGCGCCGGGATGTTCAAGTGCAGCGTAATATCGACAGTGGGGATCCCGTTATAGACGAAGGTCTGCGTCCAGAGAGACTGACCGACCAGTTGACGGACCACGTTCTGGCCAGGGTCAGCGGGACTGCCAAAGATCAACTGGCTGACGCCCACGCCGCCATTCCCATTCGATTCTGCGAGTGAGGACGCGAATGCCCCGTTGATATTGGTCGAGCGGCCTGAGCCGTTGACGCCCTTTTCCGAAATGTGCAGAAGTTGCGCGCTTAGTTTCGGATCGGGCGTGGTTCCGAACAAAGGCTTGGAGTCCTGGAACACCGTGCTGCCCGGCAGGATGGCTTCGCTCACATTAGCGGAGAGGTCGATCGGGCTGCCAATTACGCCAAAGGGTAGAATGTCGGCGTACAGGGTCCCACTGGATAAGACAAAAAAGAACGACGCAGTGGTGCGGGCGAGAGCCTTACGGCTGACCATCATCCACCCCCTACTTCTCGGGCTGTTGCGGGTAACTTGCTTGCCCTACGGGCCTTTCAAAAACGCGGTGTCGTCTTGCCGCCCCCGCCCTGAACTGTGCGATTCAAGGTATCGGATCCCGGTGGAGGCGCGTATTGGCCTTTAGTGCTGTAGTGGCAACGGCCACGGAATTGTCGTTGGTAAGCTACAAGTCTCCAAGGTAAGTTCACTGGAGACTTCGATGATGCTGATATCTGGGCGCTCAGGCAGGAAGCGCTCGGGCTGCTCGAGGTGCTGATCGAACGCAGGTTCGGGTTAGTGCAGTATCTGGGGCCGTGCCATGCGCGTCGTAGTCGGTGTCGGTGAGGTCGGGCATCCTCAGTTTAGACTCACGTCCGGCCACGTAAGCGTCTGAGCGCCTTTGCATAAGAATGCGAATCTCCGTTATGGCGCAAAACGACTGACCGGTTGGGGTCGCCTGCCGGCATTGGCCGATGACCGGAAAATTGGGGGCCGACCGCAGCCGGCCGGGTCCGGCCAGAAGTTGACATAATCATGTGTGCCGGCTTCTCTAAACTTGGACCAAAATATCGGTCAAGTTACCTTGGGTTAAGCTTCACCTCACTGAAGCCTTTCGGTGCCTCAGAAGTGTGCGACTCAAGGAGCCAATATGATTGACGCGCGTACGGGCAAATCTCTCACTACTGATAGTCGTGCAGCAGCTGAGCAGTATCAGCAGGCTGTTGATCGCATTCTTGGTTCTGAGACGGGCGCCGCAGAAACCCTCGATCAGGCGTTAACGCTCGACAGCAATCTTGCCTTGGCTCTGGCCGCACGCTACATGCTTGCTAGAGACGCTAAGTCAGTGGACGCTGATCTGTTCAAAGAACGCGCACTGCTGGCAGCAGAAGCTGCGCTGCCTTGGGAGCGGGCGCATATAACAGCACTCTTTGCCCTGCTTGAAGATCCATACACCAACCTTCCAGCTACCGAGGCCTACATCGCTGCCAATCCCCGTGACCTGCTGGTTGTCTCGCAACTTTGTGGTTATCTGATCTTCTATGGGGGTACGTGCAAGCTTGAGCGTGTGCTAAATATTATGGAATCGGTCGATCCCAGTTTGCATGATGACTGGGCATATCTGGCACGCCTGGGGTTCGCGGCCAGTGAGGCCGGTGATCGGGACCGTGGTCGTTTACTTGTCGAGCGAGCACTGCAGCAGCGGCCGCAGTCTCTCTACGTTATCCACAGTTATGCCCATGTGCTGCACGATCAGGGCAAGCCGGAAGAATCGCAGGATCTGCTGAGTAACTGGCTGAACGAACACCGCAGGTCGGCCGAGGGGGGCGCTATGTATGGGCACGTGCAGTGGCACTTGGCATTGGCAGAATGGCAGTTGAGGTTAACCGAGCAGGCATGGCAGCGCTATGAGCGTTACTGTGCACCCGAGACCACTCGCTGTGGTCCGGTGCTGACCTTGGCCGATTGTGGCGGTTTTCTGTTGCGTGAATACTTGCGCACAGGAACTACCCGTCCGGTCTCAGCTGCGGTTTCTTCCTTGTTTGAGCGCTTCAGTTCTATGCTTTCGCATCCGTTTATAGCTTTGCATCTTGCTGGTATTCAGGCGTCGGCGGGCGATATTGCTGCGCTTGAGCGAAGCAAGGCGACTATTGGGGCCAAGGAATCCAGCGACCAGACGCGGCTCTCACTCAGATTAGTTGATGCTGTCTGTCATTTTGCCAAGGGGCGGTACGCTGATGCCGCCGAGACATTGAAGTCGGTATCAGCAGATCAGCGCATTGGCGTGGGTGGAAGTTATGTTGAGCGCATGCTGATTGATCTGCTCGAGGTAAGGGCAGTAGAACTGGCTGCCTAGTTAGCATATTTTTTTCCATTTTCGACTTCCTCCTTTCACCTTCTGGTGAAACAACCGGTCTTGGTAATAGATCGCCGCGCCTGATCGGCATTTTTGACGCCAGATTGATTGAGACCCCGCTCCGGCGGCGTTTCTTGTTTCCGGTGACCGTCTGCTTCGGGTCGAGGCCGTGTGGAAACGCCCTCTGCGTAGAGGTTGATGATGGGCTGAGAAGCCTCGAGCGAAGAGAATGAAGCAGCCGATCGGGCGAGTCGCTATGCTCGAATCGTTTTCATTAACGAAGCTGTGCCGAGGATCTCGATCATCCGTTTCAGGTTATAGGCCAGAACGTGCAAGCTCATCTCGGTTCTGACCCGAGCCAGCGTCCTGGTCAGGAAGTGAGTTGCACCCATCCAGGCTTTCAGCGTGGCAAACGGATGCTCCACCGTCTGGCGTCGTTGCCGCGCCGTTTCAGGCCTCTGATCGAGCCGCGCCTGCATCCGGTCGAGTACGGCCTCATGCTCCCAGCGCGCGATGCGGCGATTCTCGCCGGTGGTGCATCGGGAGCGGATGCGACAGCGCGGACAGGCTGAGCTCCAGTATTTGTGGATCGTCAGACCGTTCTCAACGGTCGTGAAGCGCCGAATTGCCCTCT
>DATFWO010000208.1:0-36180 GCA_035259205.1 Burkholderiales bacterium
CCGGGACGCTCGACCGGGACCGCATTCCCGCCGTCGATGCGCAAAGGCTCGGCGAGTACGGCATTTGCCCAATCCACGTACTCCAGCCAGTGCGCGGTAGGTGTCACAGCGAGCAGATGGGCGCTCACCTCCGGGTACAGATGGGAAGACATCCTTACGCCCGCGGACGCGGCGAGCTCGCGCGCGCGCAGCCATCCGCTGACGCCGCCGATACGCTCGAGATCGGGCATCACGTAGTCGCACGCCTGCGCCGCGAGCGCCCGCTCCATGTCATAAACCTGCGAGAAGTTCTCCCCGATCTGCACGGGCGTAACGATCTCACGCGCGACGGCAGCGCAACCCACATAGTCGTCGTGGCGCACCGGCTCCTCGATCCAGTACACACCTTCGCCGTCGAGCATCCGTCCGCGCCGTACGGCTTCCGCCGGCGCGAGCGCCTGGTTGTAGTCCGCCATCACGGCGATCTCGTCCGGGATGCGATTGCGCACGGCGTGAACGGCGGCTAGGTCGGCTTCCGCCGTGGAGTAGCCCAGGCGCAGCTTCACCGCGCGAAAGCCGCCCGCGAGCAGTTTCTCGGCTTCGTCGGCCACCGCCGCGGGCGCCATCAGGCCGAGCCCGTTGCTGTTGTACGCCGGCACCGGACCCGGTTTGCCCCCCAGCAAGGTTGCCAGCGGCAGATCGGCGGCAACAGCCAGCGCATCCCAGCACGCGACGTCGAACATCGCCATCGCCATCCGCACGATGCCCTGCACGCCAATCAGCGTGAAGCGCTTCGAGAGATTCGCCCAGAGGACCGCCGGCTCGATCCGCTCGCTCTTCACGGAGCGCAGCACTTCCTCGAGCATCATCGCGATCGCGGGCGCGGCGGCCGGCAGGTAGCAGAACTGCCACGCACGGCCGATGATGCCTTCCTCGGTTTCGAGATCGACCAGCAGCAGCGGCGCTGCCCGCACCGTCGCCGCGCTCGTGCCGAGGGCGTAGGTCATCGGCACCTCGACGCCGACGGCGCGGATGTTGCGAATACTGAGTTTGGGCAGGGTCATGAACTCGTCTCAATAAGGGACTGACCGGCGGGGCCGCCAGCAGCGCCAAGAAAGTCAGAATGAAAAACCGAACCCCACGACCGTTGTGTCAATGCCTGGATCGGCGGCGCGATCGGGTTTTCCGCCGGCTGGGCTTTACTGCCACTCTGGGCGGATTGGGATGTAGCCGCGCCATCGAGTATGTGTCCACGTACTCGCCCTCGCGCAACGCATAGAGTCTGTGCGTGCCCTCGATCACGAATCCGAATTTCCGATAAAGGCGAATGCCGGGCTCATTGTCGGTATAGACGGTAAGCTCCAGCCTCAGGAGGTGCAGCCAGTCATCGGCAAGCATGATCGCCTCCCGCATAAGCGCCGTTCCGATGCCTCGGCCGTGCCATTCATCCCGAACCGCCATGCCCAGGGTCGCGGCGTGGGCTCTTCGGGCGCGTGGAACAGGATGGATCCCGATCTGCCCTACGACCTTACCCCTGACCTCAGCCAGGAGGATCCGCCCGTTCGGCGGTTGATTGGACATCAATGCGCGCCACGTCTTCAGAGGCGTATAAGGTATCTGAAGCGTACCGGCGACTGCTCGCGGACTATCGAATATCCTTCGAATCGCCTTGTAGTCGCCCGGTTCGGCCGCACGAATATTGATCTTCATCCGAGTTTATCTGCGTGTAGGGCTCGATTCCCGACTTCTTGGCGGCCTTGGCGCCTCAGCTCTTCTTTCCTGCTGCGTGCAACGCCAGCACGTCCCACACCGCGCGGTTCGCCGGCGTCGGCACGCCGACCTGCGCACCGAGCTTCACCACCCCGCCGGACAGCCATTCGACTTCCAGCGGATTGCCCTGGTCCAGGTCATGATGCATGGACGAAGTCATGTCGGCTGGAACCTTGTCGGCGAATTCCAGGCGCTGCTGCGCGTAGTCCTCGGGCAGCGCGACGCCGTGCGCGCGGCCGACCGCGACCACTTCCTTCATGAGATCGAACAGGAACGCCCGCGTTTGCGGGTTCGCGCGTATCAGGCCTATAGCCTTGCGTATCGTCGCGGTGGTGCCGGACAGCCCTACCAGGAACACGTACTTCTCCCATATGGCGCGGCGGACGTCGGTGGACAGCTCCGCCTGTATGCCCGCTTTCAGCGCGGCGGCAAGCAGCGCCTCGGCGCGCGGTGAGCGCCGGCCGTCGTACTCGCCGAACACCATGCGCTGTATCGTGCCCGTCTGATGGATCACGCCCGGGCGCGAGATATGCGTCGCTACGTAGCCGACGCCGCCGATCACCGCCCGCTCGCCGAATTCGCGCCTCAGGATGTCGTCCTTGATCACGCCGTTCTGGAGTGAAAGCACGGCGGTATCCGGTCCCACCACCGGCCTCACCGCACGTACGGCCTCGTCCATGCTCCATAGCTTCACTCCAATGAGCGCGAGATCGACCGCACCTATGGTCGCTGGGTCGTCGGTCGCCTTAACCTGCCGCAGATGGATGTTGCCCTGCGGCTCGTTCTCGATCAGGAGGCCCCGCTCGCACATCGCCGCGAGATGCGCGCCGCGCGCGATGAAGGTGACGTCGCAACCGGCGTGGGCGAGGCGGCCCCCGAAGAAGCCGCCGACGCCGCCGGAACCCATGACTGCTATCTTCATGATTCGTGACTGATGGCTCGTGACTGATGGCTCGTACCTGATGGTTCGTGACTGTTGAGCCATCACTGATGGGACGCGGTCAGGATTCCGAATGCTTCATCCATCACCCATCACCATCACCTATCACGTTGGTGCCTGCAAGCACCTCGGCGACGTGCAGCACCTTCGTTTTCAAGTCGCCGCGGCGCCGCAGCCGTCCTTCGATGTGCAGCATGCATCCGAGGTCGCCGAGCACCACTGCGTCCGCGCCGCTCGCCGCGATGTTCGCGCATTTGCGTTCGGCGATGTGCGTGGCGATGTCGCCGAACTTTACCGAGAACAGACCGCCGAAACCGCAGCAGGTCTCGGCTTCCCCCATTTCCTTGACGATCAACCCCCGTACCCTGGCCAGGAGCTCGCGCGGCTGCCCCTTGACGCCGAGCTCTCGCAACCCGGAGCACGAATCGTGGTAGGTAACGGTACCCTTGAACGACCCCGGCACGCGATCGAATTTCGCCACGTTGACCAGGAAATCGGTGAGCTCATAGGTACGGCTGCAGAGCTTGTGGACCCGATCCATTTCATCCGGAGCGTCGCGCAGCAGTTCGGGATAGTGGGTGCGTATCGTGCCCGCGCACGAGCCGGACGGCGCCACGACGTAATCGAACTGCGAAAACTCGTCCAGCACCTTGCGCGCGAGCGCCTGCGCGGCAGCGCGGTCCCCGGAGTTGTAGCCGGGCTGTCCGCAACACGTCTGCGTCGCTGGAACCACGACCTCGCACCCCGCCGCTTCGAGCAGCTTCAACGCCGCGAACCCGATGCGCGGCCGCATCAGGTCGACGAGGCAGGTGACAAACAGGCCTACCCGCATTCTTTATGCGAGGGATGAGGGAGGAAGGATGAGGGATGAGGGAGAACCCCAACCACGGAGGTTTTTCGCCCTGTTCTTTCCCTCAGCCCTCCGCCCTCAGCCCTCTGCCCTCACTTGTAAAGCCCCTGCTTCTCCAGCCATCCCTGGATCACACCCGCGACCTGATCGCTGTTGCGGTCCATCATCATCATGTGCGAGTTGCCGCGGATGCCGATCTTCGGCAGATCGATCACGTCATAGCTCCCGCCTGCGCGCCGCACGCCCTCGAGAAAGTCGATTCCGTTGGCTCTGATCTTGGGCCACCGCGGATCCTGTTCTATGTAGTCGCCGTAGACCGCGAGGATCGCGACGTTCTTCAATCTGTCCACCTGCTTCGAATCCCCGACGCCGGCCGGCTCGACCAGGACGAGCGCCTTTACCTTCTCCGGCCGCGCCTGCGCGACCTTCAGGCCGAACTGGCCCGCCTGGGAATGGATCAGAACCACGCAGGGGCACACCTTGTCCACGAGCTCGGTGTAGGCGGCAATGATGGCGTCATCGGTCGTCGTCCAGCGCGGCACCAGCTGTTTGGTGTAGTTGTCGTATCCTTCCACGGGGAACTGCGTGCCGGGTTGAGTCTTCATGCGCGAGACGTCCCTGCTGTATGATCCCGGGCCGGTGCCGATGCGGAACCGCACGAAAGGGTCCTCCTTGGTCAGGAAGACCGGCTCGCTCTTGAATACGTCCGGATACATCGCCCAGCCGGAGCGGCCCCGCTCGACCGCGTCGGAGTTGTAGACCGCCCAGCCCTTCTTGATGAAATAGTTTACCCAGCCCTCACGCCCGTCGGGCGTCGTTTCATAAGTGACGCCGGTCAGTCCGCCGCCGTGCCACATGAGCAGCGGCAGCGCGCCCCGCTGGTCCTGCGGGATGAAGTACTGCACGTACATCTGCTCGACCTGGTATACCCCGTTGGGATCCACTTTCGCCGGCACTCCACCCGGCGTGAACACGACCTCTTTCACCGGCTTGCCGGATATCGCGACTTCGCGGCCGCCGACATGAAACGACCCCATATCCTTTAACGGGATCGGCGCCTGCGCGCAGCCCCCGAGCGCACCCGCCACAAACAGCCAACTGAATTTCTTCATCGCTTCCCCTTTGTCTCGTCAGCGTCACTCGTCAACCGTCACATACCTACTCGACCTTGGCGCCCGTATCCTTGACCACCTTGCCCCATTTCACCGCCTCGCGCCTAGTGTGCGCGAGGAATTCGTCCGGCGTACTGCCAATGGGCTCGATACCGTCGCGCAGAAGCCGGTCACGGATCTCCGGCACCTTCAATACCTTCGCCACCTCGGTGTAGAGGCGATTGACGAGATCCCTGGGCGTGCCGCCGGGAGCGCACACGCCGGCCCACGAAATCGCCTCGAACCCGGGCAGTCCCTGCTCGGCGACCGTGGGAATGTCGGGCAGGGTCGGGAAACGCTGCCCGCTCGAAATGCCCAGCACCTTCAGCTTGCCCGCGTGCACTTGCGGCAACGAACTGACCGGCTGGTCGAACATCAGCACCACCTGACCCGCCAGGAGGTCTGACATGGCGTTGCCGGTGCCCTTGTAAGGCACATGTACCATGTTGAGGCCAGCGGCCGTCGCGAAGTAGGCGGCCGACAAATGAGAGGCCGTGCCGACGCCCGACGATGCGTAGTTGATCTGTCCGGGGCGGGGCCGGGCGAAAGCGACGAACTCCTTTATGTTCCTGACCGGCAGCGAAGGGTGCACGACCACGATATAGGGCAGCGATCCGGTCTGCGTCACCGGGATCAGGCCCTTGTCCGGATCGTAGGGCAGCTTCGAGTACAGGAACGGCTGGATGGCGAACACGCCGGTGGTGCACGCGAAAATGGTGTGACCGTCGGGCGGCGCCTTCGACGTGAGCTCGGCAGCGATGTTGCCGCCGGCGCCCGGGCGGTTGTCCACGATCACCTGCTGGCCGAGATTTTTCGCCATCTCCTGGGCGATCAGCCGAGCGACGATGTCGGTCGAGCCCCCCGGGGCAAAACCGACCAGTATGCGCACGGGCCTGGCCGGCCAGTTCTGAGCCGGCACCACAGCCGCAACCACAATAGAGACGAGCGGGATTAGACGAATGTATCTGTTCATAGCTGACTTCCGGATCGGCGCCGGCTTATAGGTACCCCTCACAAGATCGTTTGTATTCTTTATTGAGGAATGGCGTTTACGCCATTCCTACCGGTTCGGCAAGATCCGAACGCACCGTGCCCGGCCGCTCGCGCATCATGTCGTGGAGCTCCTTCCTCACTTTGGCGCAGGCGGGATCGTCGTAGCGGTTGTCCATTTCGGACGGGTCGTTCGCGAGATCGTAGAGCTCCCCGGCGCCCGAGACGAGATCGAACGTGCATTTGTGCGTGCGGGTGCGCACGGTCCGCAGTTGCAGGCCGACACCGCACCGCGAGGGATGTACGTGCCACTCGCTATAAGCGACGTCGCGCCGTTCCGGCTGGCCGGTGAACAGTTTCCTGAGGCTCCTGCCCTGGAGCGCTTGCGGTGCGGCGACGCCCGCAAAGTCGTAGAACGTCGGCGCGAGATCGATGGTGGAGACCGGCTCGCCTACCACCTGCGCCGCCGCGACGCCGGGGCCGCGCGCGATGAGGGTAACGCGCAGCAGGTCCTCGTAGGGAATCGGATGCTTCAGATACAAGCCGTGGTTGCCGAGCAGCTCCCCGTGATCGGTGGTGTAGACGACGAGCGTGTTCCCCTCCAGTCCAAGGTCGCTCAACACGCTCAGAATGCGCCCGACGCTGTGATCGATCAGGGAGATCATGCCGTAGTAGTTCGCCGTCATTTCCGCAAGCTGGCGGTCGGTCTGGTCCGGCACGCGCGAGCCCTCGGCACGGAACTTGAGCATCGCGGGGTCGGCGAGCTGCGGCGTGCCTTCCAGCACCGCCTTGTGCCACCACGGCCGGCGCTCGAGATCCCTGGCGCGGTGCCTGGGCAGGGGCACGTCCTTCGGGTCGTACATCGAGCTCCAGGGCTCCGGACAGTCGAAGGCATGATGCGGGTCGGGAAACGACAGCCATGCGCAGAATGGTGCGTGCTGCCCGCAGCCCTCCTCCAGCCAGCGTATCGCCCGATCCGCGATCCAGGTACTGTTGTGCCAGGCGACGGGAAGTGCCGACGACCAGGTTTGAGCGGCGCCCGCGCCCGGGCGGGTCTCCTGCGCCCAGAGCTTCAGGGCTTCGTCGTTCGGGCCGCGCGCCATCAGCCAGCGCTCGTAGTGCCCTGCGGCCGGACGCTCGAGCGGCCGCGTGCGGTGCATATGTCCAAGCACGCAAAGCTCGACGTAGTTAAACCCCATGTACGGCCCGAACCACGCGGGGCCATAGCCGGCCTGGCTCTTGTTGCACTCGGGCGTGCCGGTCGGCGCAAACGTCGACTTGGTCGCGAAATGGGCTTTGCCGAAAAATGCGGTCCGATACCCCGCACGCCCCAGAGTTCCAGAAAACCCCCGCTCGCCCACTACGGGATCGAGATCGACGCCGTTATCCCATACGCCATGCGTGAGCGGAAGCAGCCCCGTAAGGATAGAGGCGCGGGAAGGCTGGCACACGAGGTTGGGAGTGATGTTCGCGGAGAATCGCGTGCCCTCGCGCGCCATCCGATCGAGATGCGGCGTGCGGATGTGCGGGTTCTCGAACCCGTTGCAATCGGCTCGCTGCTGATCTGACGTGATCAAGAGGATGTTGGTTCGCTTGGCCATTCAATTTGCATCCATGCGCGGACTGCGACCACGCGCTGCCTGGAAATGAGGGCAGCACGACCTGCGGCCGCGATTGGCAGTATAGTCCAGAGAGCGTATCTATCCTGAATCAAGCCAGCTTCGGCCATGACAGCCAACTTGCAGAATATCGTTCTGATCCTCGCCGACAATCTGGGCTGGGGTGAGCTCGGCTGTTACGGAGGCGGCCTGCTCCGCGGCGCACCGACGCCGCGCATCGACCGGCTTGCGTCCGAGGGACTGCGTTTTCTCAACTTCAACGTCGAAAGCGACTGCGTGCCGACGCGCTCCGCCCTGATGACGGGGCGGCATCCGATACGCACCGGCGCGCTGCAATCGGTGCCCGCCGGCCTGCCGCAAGGCATACATCCGTGGGAAATCACGCTCGCGCAGCTCATTTCCGGCCGAGGTTACGCGACAGCGTGCTTCGGCAAGTGGCACCTGGGCGACCGCGAGGGCCGCTATCCCAAGGACCGCGGCTTCGATGAGTGGTACGGCATACCGCGCACTACCAACGAGAGCATGTTTACGTCTTCCCCCGGCTACGACCCGAAGGTCGTGCCGCTGCCCTACGTGATGGAAGGGCGCAAGGGCGGGCCCGCGCGCAACGCCCAGTTGTACGACCTCGACATGCGGCGTCGCATCGACGCCGAACTCGTCGCCCGCTCGGTCGATTTCATGCGCCGGCAGGTTCGGGCAAAGCGGTCTTTCTTTCTGTACCTGCCGCTCACGCAACTGCACTACCCGACAATTCCTCATCGCGACTTTGAAGGCAAGACCGGCGCGGGGGACTTTGCCGACTCGATGGCCGAAATGGACCACCGCGTCGGCCAGATTCTGGACGAGATCGACTCGCTGGAGATCGCGAGCGCAACGATCGTGATCTTCGGCAGCGACAACGGCCCCGAATTCCGGCGGCCGTGGCGCGGCACCTCCGGCATGTGGACCGGCACCTATCACACGGCGATGGAAGGCGCGCTGCGCGTGCCTTTCATGATCCGCTGGCCGGGTCGCATGGCCGCGGGCCGGGTCACGAACGAAATCGTGCACATCGTCGATCTCTACCCGACTCTAGCGCGCATCGCGGGCGCGCGGGTACCGAGCGACCGGCTGATCGACGGCGTGGACCAGCTCGACTTCTTCCTCGGCAAGCGCGAAAAATCGTGCCGCGAGGGATTCGTCTACTACATCAAGAACGAGCTGCGCGCGGTGAAGTGGCGCGACTGGAAGATGCATCTCGTGTGGGAAAAAGAACCGAACGACGGACCGATACACCTGGAATCGCCGTATATCTTCAATCTCGTGCAGGATCCCAAGGAAGAGACCGACCTGCATAACACCATGAGCTGGGCGCGCACGCCGATGCGGCGCATGATCCACGAATTCCAGGAAAGCCTGAAGGCATATCCGCCGATACCACCCGGCGCGCCGGACAACTACACGCCGGCCCGCCCGATTCCAGGGAGGAAGGCAGAAGGCGAAAGGAGGAAGAAAAGGCGTTAGGCAGGTTCTTTCGCCTTCCGCTTTACTGGCGTATGCCGAGCGCGGTGACGAGCTTGTCGTAGAGCTCGTACTGTTCCCGCACGTAGCGTTCGGTCTCGGCCGGAGAGCGGATGGCGGCGATGCCGCCCAGCCGGGCATTGCCGGCCTGCCAGTCCGGGTCCCTGGCCAGCTGGGTCAATACGTCGGTCCAGCGGGTGACGATGGCTTTCGGCAAGCCCGGCGGCCCCATCAGGGCAGTCCATCCGACGATCTTCTCCATGTCGGGATATCCGGCCTCGCGCGCACTCGGCGCATCCGGGAGCTCCTGCAGCCGCCCTGGCGTAACGAAGAGCGCGCGCAGCCGCCCGCTCTTCACGTGCTGGATCACGGTGGGCACGTTGTTGCAGGCAAAATCCACTTGACCGCCCACTACCGCCGTCGTCACCTCCCCGCCGCCCTTGTAGTGGATGCCGACGGCGTGGTCCTTGGTGAGACCGGCCAGCGTCATCAGATACTGCGCCGCCATGTTCTGGCTCGTACCTGCGCCGGCGGTCGCGAAGTTGAGCTTGCCCGGATTCTTGCGAATCGCCCCGATCAGGTCGGCGGTGCTGCGGAGAGGAGATTCGGCCCTGACGAAGCAGATGTAGGGATTCAGCTCGATCAGGGAGAGCATCGTGAACTCGTTCCATTTGTACGCCAGCTTCGATTCGATGGCCGGAAGAATCGCATGCGTAGCGATGCGGGCAACCAGCAGCGTATAGCCGTCCGGAACGGCATTTCTTACCGCAGTTGCGCCGATGGCGCCCGACGCCCCCACGCGGTTGAGCGAAACGATAGGCTTGTTGTCGAGGTACTTCGAAGCGTGATGCGCCACGTTGCGCCCGGAAAGGTCGGAGTCGCCGCCGGCCGCAAAGGGTATGACGAACAAGATTGGCTTCGTCGGGTAGGCCTGGGCCCGGGCGTGCGCCGCAGCGAGCACGACGGCGGCGACGAGGAAAGCGACTCTCATCGAACTAGGAGTGCTGGTGCCCCGTGACCGATCGGGAGTGACTGATGGACGTGACTGGCAAAACGGGACTCGTACATCGGGATGCTTCCTTGCCGACACGCATCATCAGTCACGCGCTTCCAGTCTAGAAGCATCAGTCACGCTGTACCCGTCACGCTCAATCAGATGCGCCAAGGGCGCAGATACTCCATGCGGTCCGCCGAACGTACGCTGAGCTTGCGCACCGCTTTGTCCTGCAGCACGTGCAGGGTTACCGGTGAGCCGGCTTCACCGCTGCCCCACAACCGCTGATAGAACTCGCTCTGGCGCCCGACGGCCTCGCCGCCTACGCCGAGTATGATGTCGCCGCGTTTCAGCCCCGCCTTCGCGGCCGGGGACTCGGGCAGCACCCGTGTCACCACGAGGTGTCCCTGGATTTCCTCCGAATAGACGCCCAGCCACGGGCGGGGGGGTCCGCGCCGCCGGCCGCTTGCGAGCAGGTCGTCCAGCAACGGCTTGAGCAAATCGATGGGCACGAACATGTTTCCGGGGAATGCGGCACCGACCTCGATGGCATCGCTCACCCAGAGCGAGCCTATGCCGATCAGGTTGCCGTCGGCATCGAGCAGCGCCGCGCCGCTATGCTCGAATCGCGGGGGCGCGGTGAAGATTCCCCCGTCGATCATGTACTCCCACCAGCCCGTGAACCGCCGGCGCGAGACGACGCACGCGCGCGACGTGCCTCCGGCGCCGCCATGAGCCGCAACCAGCACCGTCGCCAGCTCCCGCACCGCACTCGATTCCCCGATCGGAAGCGGCCGGCAGGTAATCGGCGCACGCAACACGCCAAAGCCCGTAGCGTGATCGTAGCCGACCATGGTCGCGGGAAACACGCGTCCGTCGCCGGCAACGACCAGGATCGACCCGGCTTCGAGCATGAGGTAGCCGATCGTGAGGATCAGCCCCTTCTCGCCAAACACCACCCCGGTACCCTCCCTCTCTGCGCCAAGGGTATCCGCGGTGCGCGCACCGGGGACGGCCTTGATGCTGAGCTTGACGACAGCATCGAGCGCAACGGTGTCCGCGTGCATCTCGGGTATTGCGATGTGCGCGGCACGCCAGGTCGAGAGCGCAGCGGCAAAGAATGAGACGGTCACGGGCGATGCGCGGCGAGGACGGAAAGTGACCCATGTTATCGGGGCACCCGCTGCGCGGCAACGGGTCGCGCGGAAAGCCGCCCGTGGGCCTTCCCGGGAGGGGGACTGGAATCAGTAACTTGAGGCAGTTACGGGACCGCGACGGCGCGCGACTACCGCGCGCTCAGGCGGATACCTGGTAGCGGACCTTCAGTATTTCGATTTCCTGGTCACCGGTAGGCGTCGCGAGCGTGGCCACGTCGCCGTTGCGCTTCTTCATCAAGGCACGCGCGATCGGCGAGACCCAGCTCACGTGACCACGCTTTGCGTCCACTTCGTCCACACCGACAATGGTAATGGTGCGCTCTTCGCGCCCGCCATTCACGTAGGCGTAAGTAACCATGGCACCGAAGTAAATCTGATCCGTGTCGCCACGCGACGCGGGGTCCACTACCTGCGCGATATCGAGACGCGTGGTCAGGAAATGGATACGCCGGTCGATCTCGCGGAGGCGTTTCTTGCCATAGAGATAGTCGCCGTTCTCCGAGCGGTCGCCGTTGGACGCCGCCCATGCGACGACCTTCACCAATTCCGGCCGATCGACGTCGAGCAGGCGCGAGAGCTCGCCCTTCAAGCGTGCATAGCCTTGCGGCGTAATGTAATTCTTGATTTCCTGCTGCGCGGCCTGTCCGGCGGCCACTGCATGACGGCCATTGCGGCCACCATACTTGCCGTTGCGGCTTCCGTTGCTGCCATTACGACTGCCGTTCGATCCGCTGCGATTTCCGTTGCGACGACGCAAGAGCGTTACTGACTTTCCCATAGAGATTACGTGACGTGCGTTTAGAAGTGTGAGCTTTATATTATAGCAAAAACAATGTATTACTGGCGATACCTACGCGTAGCCTCAAAAGACGCTCGAAAATGCCCGGTTTTGGGTTGTCCCTCTGAATTTCATATTATAAAATCGCCTCCACCTTGGGCTAGAAAATCCATTCCGTGGCACAAAAGGAAGCGAAATCATCGATACAGGTCATCGAGCGCATGATGCGCCTGCTCGCCGCACTCGGCCGGCACCCCTCCCCCGTCAATCTGAAGCAACTCGCTACTGAGACCAAGCTCCATCCTTCCACCGCCCACCGCATCCTGGCGGTCATGGTGGATCACCGGCTGGTGGACCGCATCGAGCCCGGAACCTACCGCCTCGGCATACGGCTCCTCGAGCTGGGGAACGTGGTCAAATCCCGCATCAATGTGCGCCAGGAAGCACTGGCCCACATGCAATCATTGCACGAAGAGCTGGGGGAAACGGTCAATCTGTCCGTCCGGAACGAGGACGAAGTCGTCTACATCGAGCGCACTTCCAATAGCAACGCCATGATGCGTGTCGTGCAGATCATCGGGGCGCGGGCTCCCCTGCATATCACCGCCGTGGGCAAGCTGTTCCTGGCCGAGGAGAGTCCCGACAAGTCAGCGGAGTACGCGCGCCGAACCGGGCTGCCAAAATTCACCGAGAATACGTTCGTCGACCCCGAAAGCCTGGTGAAGGAGCTCGAGAAGATCCGCCGCCAGGGCTATGCCTTCGACAACGAAGAAGCGGAAAAGGGCGTCTCGTGCATCGGGGCCGGCATCTATAACGACGAAGGTCGGCTCGTTGCGGGACTCTCGGTTTCCGCGCCGTCGGATCGTCTGAACCGGGCGTGGGCGGCCCAGGTGCGCCAGACCGCGGAAAATATCTCGCGCGCCATCGGTTACAGAGGACAGTAACCGGTGGCTCGTGGCCGGTAACCGGTCAAATCCCCTCGAACCGCCGCTGCCCGCTCATACCGTCCGGCTCACGCGCCTCCCCGAAGGCATCGAGCTCTATTTCCCGCCGCTTCGCACTCCCGGCGCCGCGCTGGCCTTGGCGCTGTTCGGTGCCGCCTGCTTCATACCCGGTTTCTTCGCCGCCGTGGCGGTGGCACCTCTTGCAGAAACGGGCGCCAGCGGCGTGATGGCGATCTGGTTGATGGGCCCTTTCATCGTCCCGTTCATTGCATTCGGAGTGCTCTTTTCGGCGCTGTCCGTCTACCTGGTCGCAAACTCGCTCACCGTCGTAATCACCAGTCTGGAGATCCGGAGTCTGCGTCGCGTGTTCGGGTTCGCGCTCTCTGAGCGGCGAATCCTGGGGGCAGACGTCGCCGCGCTCGATGTGGTAGCGGTGCTGCGCTATCGCTGGCTGAGAAACGACACGCCTTTCTACAACCTTGTGGTGAGATCCAGGAACGGCGCCGGGCTTACGATGTCTCAAGCATACCGGACCAGGCGCCTTGCCCAATTCCGCAACCGCAGGGTGACGGTAGCCGAAAGCCTGCGGGGCGAGGCGATGATGGAGCAAGTCAAGAGAGAAATCGTCAATGCCGGGTGCTTCGAGCGCTTGCTGCAGGGGGGGCGTGACGAGTGACGCAGATCCGGGGTCGGCAACTCATTCTGCACGATGGGCGCAGGATCGGTGTTGCCGAGTTCGGGAAGCCGGGCGGCCGCCCGGTCCTCTACTGCCACGGATTTCCGGCCTCGCGGCTAGATGGCGTTCTCGCTGACGAGGCCGCCGCGCAAGTTAATGTGCGGCTGATAGCCCCTGACCGTCCGGGATACGGGCTGTCCGACTTCCAGCCCGCGCGCCGAATAGGCGACTGGCCTCGCGATGCGCTGGAGCTCGCAGACAAGCTCTCTGTCGATCGTTTCGCGGTGCTTGGCATCTCCGGAGGCGGCCCGTACGCGGTAGCCTGCGCAGCCGCTCTGACTGGCCGCGTTACCGCGGTCGGGATCGCTTGCGGCCTCGGCCGGCTCGACTTCGACGAGGACGTCGCGCCCCTGAATCTCTTTGCGCGGACCTCATTCGCGCTGGCCCGGAAGGCTCCGGGGCTTTCACAGCTGCTCAACCGAATACTCGCTCCCGTGTTGCGGAACAGTCCGGGGTGGGTGGTGAAGCTGCTCGCCCATCAATTGTCGCCACCGGATCGGCAGACCTTGTCCGACCCCAGGGTTTTCGCCATGTACGCAGACTCGTTCCGGGAAGCGTTCCGAAACGGCGGGCGAGGTGCCGCGCTCGACCTCACGCTATATGCGCAGCCCTGGGATTCCGCGGTCGAGTCGATTCGTGCGCCGTTCTATCTATGGCACGGCGAACAGGACACTACAGTGCCGATCGCGATGGCAAGGCGGCTGTCGCAGACGGCGGCAGGATGCCGTGCGGAATTCTTGCCGGACGAGGGACACTTTTCGCTCCCGATCCGCCGCATGGCAGACATCCTGCACGTGCTGGCGCAGCACGCTTGAGCGAGCCGACGCAAACGAAACCGCAATTCGGCAGGAGAGGGACGGCTTCCGGTCAGTGGTAGAACACGGGCTGGCTCATCAGCATGTCGAAGTTGCCAAGAAACTCGTCGAGTCGCTCGTACGACACGTTCTCTTCGGCAACCACATCACGCATCGACTGCACGAATTTTTCGGCGACGTGACCCTGCAGGAACGTCGCGCGCTGGGTCTGCTTGTCCAGCAGCTCGTACCCGTGCTGCGCGGGATATTCCACTACGCAATAGTTTTCGCTGTCGTAGATCACGTTCATGTTTGGCCCATCCCCGCCCGTAGCGCAGCAATTAGCGTGCCAAACGGGACGAGGCGGCCCCCCGCCTCCATCCGCCGCCGCTAACCGGGTCGCGGAGTGGCATGGCTGCGTAAACCAAGGGCGACTGCCGGCCTGGCAGCCGCCGGTAAACAAGGAGTTAGTCGTTCTTGTGGAAAATTCGGCAGTCTTCGTCGCTGCCGGGTGCGGGGCGACGGGGGCGGGAGCGCCCGGACGGTCGGAATGTCGATCTTCCGTCGGCTTCCGCTACAACTCGATCCAGCGGTCCCTCGGTTCGCTCGCGCCGAGACCCGTCTCAGTGGTAGAGGACGGACTGGATCATCAGCACGTCGAAGTCGCCGAGAAATTCGTCGACGCGCTCGACCGAGGCGCCATCTTGAGTAACCACATCCCGCAGAGATTGCGCGAATCTGTCCGCGACGTCACCTTGAAAGAATGTGCCGCGATGGCAATGCTTGTCGACCAGCTCGTACCCGTGCTCGGTGGGATATTCCACGACGTAGTAGTTCTCGCTGTTGTAGATGACGTTCATGGCGAACCTCATATCCAAAGACAACGCTTGTTGCCTGATATGGATGACACGACTTTAAACGGCTTGGTTCAAGGTTGGCAGTGACCGATCTCACATTCCTGGCGATTGCGGCTAAACGGTCGTTTGCAGGCGACAGAAGGCGGTTGCAGGCCGTCGCTGGGAGCAGACGAAGCGGGCGACGTACGCCACTGAAGCGACTCGGCGCCGCCAAGGACTCGTTACAACGATGTCATTAGTTGCGCGACGCGGCGCTGCGCGACGATGCGCGCCGCAGCTGGCTCAAGGCGATGCCGGAAAGGATGAGGGCCAGTCCCGAGTAAGCGTTGGCGGCAGGTTCCTCGTCCAAAAGTGCGACTCCGAGAATCAAGGCCACGACGGGAATGAAATAGTTGATGAGCGACACGAACGTCGGGCCGGCCGAGCTGATGAGCTTCAGGTGAAGGAGTGTCGCGATTGCCGTAGGACCGACACCGATCCAGATCACGATGAGCGCGGATGTCGAGCTCACCTCAAGCCGCCACGGCTGATCGAGCGCCAGCGCGACCGGAATACTGATAAGCGCCGCAATGGCGATAATCGCGGCTGAGGCGACCATGACATCGCCCTTCAGCGCGACGCGGATGATTACGCCGTTGATCGCATAGCAAAGCCCGCCGCACAGCACCGCCAGCTGCGCGAGTATCTCGACCGGCGAGCCGCCCATGCTGGCGAGCGCTGCCGGGCCAGTCAGCAGCACCACCCCGATGAAGCCCAGCAGAAACCCGGCGAAGCGGTAATGGGTCATCCGCTCGCCCGCGACGAAGAAGTGCGCGAGCAGCAGCGTCGTGAGCGGCATGACCGCCATGAGGATTCCGGCGAGCGCGCTGTCCAGGTGCTTCTGGCCCCACGTGATGAACCAGAACGGCATGCAGTTGCCCACGACGGCAAGCACGACGTACGGGGCCCAGGCGCGGCCAACCGGCGGGAAGACGTAGCCCAATGAGCGAATTACGGCTACCAGTATGACGGCCCCAATGGCAAGCCGCGCGGCGACAAGCGACGCGGGAGGAACGGCGGCGACTCCCAGCTTGATGAACATGAAATTCGAACCCCAGAAGGCGACCAGGGCGGTCAGCAGGATCCAGTCGGTGAGCGTGCGGGCTTGCATGCCAGGATTTATCCGCGTCGGAAGCGCCACGAAAATGCCAGAATACGGGAAGATAGCTGGTTCCGATTGCTCGTCCGCTTGAAAGGCGCAAGGATACATGATGAAGATCGCAGCCAAATGCTGCCGGATCGTGATGGCGTTCATGGCATGGACTTGCGCCGGTGCAGTCGGCGCGCAGCCGCTGCAGTTCGAGCCGCCGCCCACGCCTGCCGCGGGCCGCAGCGCGATTCCCGCCAGGCCGATGGCATCGGCCGATCTGCTGGCGGAGCTGCGCAAGGGCGGCTACATCATCTATTTCCGCCATACCTCCACCGATTTCTCGCGCGATGACTCGCGCTCGAAGAGCGATGACGACTGCGACAACCAGCGCCCGCTCACCGACAAGGGGCGGGCCGAGGCGCGCGAGATCGGCGCTGCGTTTCGCGATTTGAAAATACCGTTGGTCCAGGTGCTCGCAAGTCCGCGCTGCCGCACGATGGAAACCGCGATGCTCGCGTTCGGAAAGGCCGAGAAATCATCGGAGGCGCGCGCCGGGCCGGCGTCACCAGGCAATGAAGACCGCTATGCGCCGCTGCGCGCCGTGCTATCGACACCAGTGAAGACCGGAGGCAATGTGGCCATCGCCAGTCATGGCAATCCGTTCATTGCGGTGGCGGGTGCTCCGTATCTGGCTGAAGGCGAAGCGGCAGTGATACGGCCGCTGGGGAAGGATTTCGAGATAGTGGCCCGAGTGAAGCACGACGGGTGGCGCGCGCTCGCCAGGACCAATTGAGTAGCGGATGATGCGCGTTCACAGGTGTCCGGCCAACGGACCACTCAAGGCTTTCAGCAGCGCGGGACTGTCCTTGTTCGAGGTGCTCGCGGCTTCAACGAACCAGCGGGTCGTATCGCCTACGACGCTTGCCGGAAGCACCTGCTCGACAGGTACTCTCCAGAGCTGCCCGAACCGGGACAGATAGATTCCTATCGACGTAACCGGAAGCTGCTCTATTTTCCCGTCCTCCCCGGCGACCCCTCCCAGCCCCAGCAACAGCCAGCAGGCCACCAGCTGGTAAAAGTCGCGAACGTCGACTTTCCCGTCTTTGGTGGTCTGTACGTTCACCAGGCAATCACCGAGGATGAGATCGGGCTCGGCGCCACCCACAAGGTCGGCTGCGCCGAGCTGGGGTTTTGCGATGCATGCACGAGAAGTGCAGAACGCCTTCTCATCGACGAGCTTCAGCAGCGCTTTCAGGTCCGCGGCATCCTCGGGGCTCAGATAGTTGATTGAGCGCCAATCGACGCGGTCGGCGCCGGCGCGAAACGCCACTTCGAGGTGGGCGAGCCGGTGGGCGGCAAGGAGGAGATTCTCCGTTACCTGACCGTTTTCCACATAGGTCCGGTAGCGGCGTTTCGCGTCGGCGAGATAGGCGGCAGCCCTGAGTCGTCGCGGGTGGCGACTGATGGTCGGCACGTCCTGGCCCTTTGCAGCGCCCTGCCCGAGAGCGATGATCTCCGCGCCGCGTTCCGCCAACCACGGCGCGGCCCGCGCATGCGGATTGATCCGCTGCAGGAGGAAGCGCAGAAGGTAGTCAAACGCGCCTTCGACGATGCGATAGTTCGTCGTAAGCGGCGGTGCCTGAAGCCCGCGCTCGAACTTTACGGTAGGGTGTACCAGCCTCGCGGCGAACCCGTGGCGGACGTCCGCTCTTTCACGAATCAACGAGTACAGGCTCATTTCGATGCACGCAACAAGACATCGGCAGCCGCCCACCCTCGCAGAGAAGCGTCACCGCAGCTAGCCGGAGGAGATCCGCCGGTGTCGCCCGCGGCCCGGCACGATGCAAGTACGCAGCCCGCTTCTACAGAGCAAAGTCGAGCCTGCTGAAATCCTCCACCTTCTCGGTCTCGGCGAGCTGCGAGTACAGTCGCTCCGCCTTCGCCCGGTCGCGGTGGGCGGTAAGCTTGTGAAACTTTTCCAGGAGCTCACCGCGGGTAAGCGGCATGGTCGGAGTCCCCTTGAAGTCTTTTCCTTCGGCCGACACCTCCGTGCCGTTCCTGAGATGCAGGGTCACGCGACTGGCGGGCGAATTGTGGTCCTTGCCCTCGAGCGGAACCAGGCGCGCGCTTTTCGACAGCGCCAGCAGCTTCGAGTCGCTCAGGCTTTGCTCCGAAAACACCCGCGGATCGGTGGGATCGAGATAGAGCGCCAGTGCCACGCAGAAGGGCACGCTGTACTGCATCATGGTGAGGTCCCTGGGCTCGGGGATATTGTGGTAGCCCACGGTCTTTTCATTCGCCGCGATCGTAATGCGCTCTACATCGCTGCCGTTGATGCCGTGTTTCACCTTCAAGTCGAGGGCGAGCGTAACCGGCACCTGCGCGGTTGAGTGGCAGGCGTAACGCTTGATCTTGTTCTTCATCACGTGCCACGTCGAGCCCAGCTCCTTCGTCAGGCGCGCGAGGTCCGCCTCGCGGCAGTACACGTTGAACAGCCCGAACTTCCCCTCGAATACGGCTGCAGGTCCGGTATAGCCGTCGCGCGCCAGCACCGCAGCCATGAATCCCCCCTCTGCGGCGCGCCCCAGGTGCAGGCGCTTGACCATGCCGCCCGTCTGGGAAAATTCCATCAGCCCCGAGCTCATGGAGCCGGCGATGCCGAATGCATTTGCCATCTGCGTTACGTCGTGCTCGAAGAGCTTGCCGATCACGACCGCTGTTCCGTAAACACCGACCACGCCCGGCGAATGGAAACCGACCTTTTCGATCGAATGGCGCGCCGCATCGCCGATGCGGTAGAGGACCTCGTAGCCGGCAACGATCGCCGTGAGCAGCTGCCTCCCGGTCAGCTTGCGGCCCTGCGCGGGGGCAAGCCCGGGAACAGCCAGCGCGGCGCTGGGATGAACGCCGACGCTCGGCTCGCACAGACAGTCGAGCTCGAAAGCGTGCGCGGACGCTCCGTTGGACAGGCAGGCGAAGGGTGCACGCACCTTGATCGGCGTCCCGAATACGCTGCACTCCCCGGGCGCGCTGTTGCGCTTCGCGTACTCGATGACGGTTTGCGTCCACGGCAGCTGCGAGCCGAAGACGCAGGCGCCCACCGTGTCTATCACGCAGTCCTTCGCGCGCTCGATGACCTCGGGAGGAATCTTCTCGTATGTGAGCCCGACTGCGAATTCGGCCAGTCTGCGAGCGGCGGTCGTGTGAGGCGCGGTCATATTGAGGGCTCCAGTCGAACCAAAGCTTCGTATGATGCCGTATCCGCAAGCGACGGCGCAATCACCTGGCGAATCCTATTTCCGCGAGCACGGTCTTCAGATCCGCGTATTGAGCGTCGAGATACTTCCGCGTATCCCGGCTGTCCATGTACGCATTCTCCCAGCCGTTCAGCTCGAGGTCCTTCTTCCATTCGTCGGTTGCGCTGAGCCTCATCATCGCCCGATCCCACCAGACGATCTGGGCTGGCGCTATGCCGGGTGGCGCCATCACCAGCCGGAAATTATCCACGACCGCGTCGATGCCCAGCTCCCTGAGCGTAGGAACCGGGGCCAGCGCGCCACCGAGGCGCTTCGGCGCGGATACCGCCAGGAAGCGCATGGCACCGGAATTGAGGTGCGGCAATAGTATCGAAGCGCTGGAAATTACGAGGTCAACGTGGCCGCCCAGACCGGCGATGGCGGAATCCGCCGACGATTTAAATACCACGGTCTTGAGTTTCTTCCCCGTGGCGCCTGCGGCCCGCGCAACGTGCGCCGCGGCGACGTGATTCGCGCCCCCAAGGCTGGTGCCGACCGCAATGCTCACGGCCGATGCGTCCTTTTGCAGCCTCGAAATCAGATCCTTGAGGGTCTTCATGGGCGAATCCGATTTCACGGCGAATACCACGTACTCGCTGTTCAGCAGCGCGATAGGGGTAAAGTCGGTGTGACTGTAGGGACTCGCGCCGCCGATATGATTGGTAAGCAGCACGGCCGATACGATCTCCAGAAAATGAGGATCGCCGGCGTGGCTCCTGAGATAGGTCAGCGCAACCTGGCCCTGCCCCCCCGATTTGTTGACGACCGTGATGGGCGTCTCCAGCGCGCGCTTGTCCTGCCAGATCTTCTGGATGAGCCGGGCGGTCTTGTCGGTGCCGCCGCCGGAAGCGGAGGGCACCACCAGCTCGACGAATTTCTCCGGCTTCCAGCCCGCGGGCTGCTCGGCAGCGCCCCATAGCGGCAATGCTGCGGCCAATACGCACATTGCACGCGGGACGGGGCCGGGCGATTTACCCCGAGGCATCTTGCAGCTCCGTCATTAACGGCCTGACATCGCCGACGCTCTCCAGCGCCCTGAGCATTCCGGTCACGCGGGCGCTCTTGTCCGTGCCGAAGCGGGGGACGACCAGTTCGTCGAACTTCCGATCGAGCTCGGCGGCGCTCATGGTCCGGTGCCAGACCTCCTCCATCAGTGTCCTGCCGTCGAGCGTTCTGATCGTGACGATCGCATGCCGCCCGGCTTCCATATCCGTCCAGTCCTCGCGGCCGACGAATCTGATGCGCTGTTGCATGTCACGTGACGCAGCATCCATCGCTCCGGCGGGATCGTGGAGCCGGTAAAAATCGAGTTTCCCGCAGGCGGCCGCAATCGCGCACACGGTCAGCGCCGAGATCGAGGCATGGCGTGTAGTCGGTATGCGTTTGAGTCCGCGCTGGGGAATCTGCACCTCGATTTCGGCGATATCGCCGGCTTTCACCGCCTGATTCTCGAGCAGGCTGAACAAGGCCTGGAGATAGGTCTGGTTCGGAGTGCCGACGGGGTAGCGCTTGTGCATGACGTCGGTGATCGAGTAGTAGCTGCCCAGATCCTTCAGGATCTCCCTGCCCGCATCGGGCGCCCCGAGATAAGCATCGAACAATCCGGTGGAGCCGTCGAGGATATCGAGTGGCGCGTGGCACCCGTCCTGTGCCAGGAGCGCCGCCGTCACGCCGTTACGGTTGGCGGCGCCGACCTGAAAGGTCTTGCCCATGTGCACCGGATCCTTGGTCATGTTGTCCGGGCCCGCAGCCTGATAAGCCGCAAGGCACATCGCAACCTGCATCTGCCTGGCGCTCAATGCGAGAAGCACACCGGCTGCGACGGCCGAGCTGACGGTGGCAACGACCGCAGTGTGATAGAAGCGGCGCGCAGCATAGTCACGCTCCCGATAGAAGATCGTCATCAGGCGCCCCCCCACTTCGTAGCCGACCACGACCGCGCGCAGCACGTCCTGGCCGCTGGCGGCGAGCCATTGGCCGACGGTAAGCGCTGCGGGTACCGGCCCCGCCGCCACGTGTCCCCCCACGGACTTGAGATGAACGGGATCGGCCTCGTCGCCGTGGGCCATGCTGCCGTTCGCCATCGCTGCATTCACGAGGCTGGTGAGCCCGCCATGGCCGATCATCGTGCACTCGGCGGCCCCGCCCATCCGGCGCAGAAACTTAACGATCGCGATGACCTCGGGCAACTGCGAGCACGCAATCATCGCGCCGGTAGCGTCGAAGACGACGTCAGAGGCCTTGCGTCGCACCTCGGGTGGGAAATGCTCCCACCGCTGGCTGCACACCCAATCCGCCAAACCTTCGGTAACCCCCATTCGCCACCGCCTCGATCACTGTCAGCGTATCGTATCGAGCTTCACCGTCCCGAGGATCTTCGACCACTTCGCTATGTCCGACTTGATCAGCGAGCTGAATTGCGC
Organism: Burkholderiales bacterium; assembly: GCA_035259205.1. GTDB lineage: Bacteria > Pseudomonadota > Gammaproteobacteria > Burkholderiales > SG8-41 > SG8-41. The sequence goes on from DATFWO010000208.1 coordinate 21,908, forward strand.
CGATGTGCCGCCGCCCGGCTCCGCTCCGCTGCCGATGAGGCGCTCCCGTATAGAACTCTTGGCCATGATCTTCGCGATCTCGCTGCTGAGGATGCCGACGACGGTCTTCGGCAGGCCCGAGGGCCCCAGCACGCCGCTCCACTGGATGACCTCATAGCCAGGAACGCCGCCTTCATCCACCGTCGGAATATCGGGCGCAACCGGCGAGCGCCTGGGAGTCGAGACAGCAAGTCCCCTGAGGCGTCCGGAATTTACGTGCGGCAGCGCTTCGAGGATGTTGATGAAACCAGCCTGCACGTGCCCGCCCACCAGATCGATGACGGCCGGCCCCCCGCCTCGATAAGGAACGTGGACCATGTTCACGTTGGCCGCCATCTTGAACAATTCCCCCGCGAGATGGCTGATCGTGCCTTCTCCCGAGGAGGCAAAGTTGAGGCGTGTCGACTGAGACCGTGCCAGGTCGACAAATTCCCTGACGGATTTCGCCGGCACCGACGGATGAACCACCAGAAGCAGCGGCACCGTCGATGTGTGGGCGATCGCCGTGAAATCGCGCAGCGGATCGTACGGGGTCTTCGAGAGGAGCGGATTGATGGCGATGTTGCTTGCCGTACCCATTACCAGCGTGTAGCCATCGGGCGGAGAGCGCGCGGCGAGCTCGGCTCCGATCATCCCGCCGCCGCCGGGGCGGTTGTCGACGACGATCGATTGTCCCAGAGCTTCGGTCAGGTCGGGAGCGATCAACCGCGCCACCAACGTCGCTCCCCCTCCGGGCGCGAACGGAGAAATGAGTCGGATCGGCTTCGCGGGATAGCGCTCGCGGATGTTGTCTCCGGGCTGCGCCGGCGCCGCGGCGCTCACGCCCCATGCCAGTCCCATCAGCAAGGCAGCCGGGACTTTGCACCAACTCATTTCAATATGCCATCAGGAAAACGCTGTCCGCGCCGTTGCGGCGGCGGCCGCCGGCCGTGCCGCTCATCGGACGTTGTCAACGGCGATATCGCACCAGACGGGTAACCGGATTGTAGCTGAAGGATGTGGGTACGAACTGAGAGTGTATCCCCGCGCCGCCGGCGACGACGATGTGGATATGCGACGCCTGGTCGGCGACGCCGATATGGTCGGGATCCGCGGCCTGCGCGAACCAGCGCGAGCGACGGTGCTTGAGACCCCGCACCGTGCGCGCCGCGAAACGAGAAAGCGGGATCCGCGCATGCTCGAACAGATACTGCCGTATCGTATCCTTGGTGTGGCCGTCGCGGGCCAGCACGCCGGCATGCTCAGGGCCAAGGACGATCAGCGGGCCCGTCGGGAAAATCACATTGTTGTGGCCGAGCGCGGTCATCGCGCCGACGAAGTGATCCAGAATCTCTGCCGCGGTCTCGCACCCGTAGGTAAATACGTTGTGGCCGGCCGAGGCCCCGATCACTGTGACCGTGCTGTCCTCACGCCGGAACCCGTGCTCGACGTGAAACGGGCTCCACGGATTTTCCGCCTCGTTTTCGGCAATGCAGAAGGTGAATTTGCCGGTCTGGCCCTGGGTAGCCATGTCGGTCTCACCGGGAATATCGCCGCCCACGTTGCGCAACATGAGCTGCAGGGCGCGTCCGATCGCCGCGTTCGGACGGCATCCCTGCCCGAACACGTTGCCGCGCGCATTCATTCCAAGCTCGCGCGCTACCGGCCCGTTGACGATCAGCATAGGCGTCGTAGTGTTGGTCGCAGTCTGGATTCCGTAAAGCCGGCAATCGTCGTTGAGCACGGCCTCGACCGCCGCCAGAACGACCGGAAAGTAGTCCGGGCGGCAGCCCGCCATCACGGCGTTGACGGCGAGCTTCTCCATGGTTGCCATCCGCAGGCGCGGCGGGATGGGGCCGACCAGCTCATCGGGCGCGCGTGCGACAGTGGCAAGCATCGCCCGCACCGCCTGCTCGGTCGGGGGCACGACGGGCAGCCCGTCGCTCCAGCCCTGCTCGAAGAAGAACTCCTGCAACCCATCGGGCCCCTCGTCCACGACGACCCGTTCCGGCAGACGTTCCCGCTCCGTGGCCTGCATTGGTTTGACGCGCCGCGTCAGCGCCTCCACCACTTGATCCAGCGCCGCGGCGGCGCGCTGCGACACCATCTCTTCCGGCGCCGTGTGCATGGGGTGTGGAATCTCCACGACCGGAAGATCGGCCAGGCCTCGCCCGGCCGCCTGGAAGCGGGCTGCGCGGTAAAACGCGCTGCTGCAGACCGTAGCCGTCGGTATGCCCAGGCGCTCCAGCGCAACGCCGTCCGCCACGCTCATCGAAGTCGACGTTCCGCAGTCGCCGAAGCACTGGACCACGGCGTCGTGCTGGGCCAGCCTGGCGAGGTCCACTTCGGTCAGCAGGTCTTTGGGCGCAAGCTTGCGCACCGTCTCGCCCGCCTCCGCGCCGTATACGTCCGTGAGCAGCGGTTTCAGCCGCCCGAGGAACAGGTCCGCGTTCTGCTTGCTGTTGTCCACGAAGCCGATGCGCGCCCCGCGCAGGTGCTGCAGCGCGGGCGCCGCTGGAACGGATGCAACGGAATCCAGGATCGCGGGGTTGAGTACGGTCAGTCGTCGCACGGCGGGCGCCTCCTTCGGCTCGATTGCGCGCCCATTCTAGTCGCGAGCTGTTATGCGTTCAATGAGCAATTCACTGATATCTTATATCGGAATTGATATATATCTGCTATCATCTCCGGATGCGATTGGAACAGCTGGAATGCCTGTGCGAGATCGTCAAGCAGGGGCTCAGCGTGTCCGGCGCCGCCGCCGCATTGCATACGTCGCAGCCTGCCGTCAGCCGGCAACTCCGCGCGCTCGAGCGCGAGCTCGGCGTGGACATCTTCAGGCGCAATCACAAGCGTCTCACGGGCACCACCACGCCGGGTGAGGCCATCGTCGCCGCGGCCCGGCGCACGCTCGCCGAGGCCGGAAACCTGCGCCGGATCGGACATGACTCGGCCGCCGTTCAGAGCGGATCGCTGATCGTGGCGACCACGCATACCCAGGCGCGCCACGCGGTTCCCGGGGTCGTGAAGCGCTTCGCCGCTCGCTACCCGGACGTCGAGCTGACGTTGCGCCAGGGCAACCCGGCGGGCGTGGCCGAGATGGTGCGCGCCGGTGAGGCCGACATCGCGATTGCGAGCGAGACGCCGGAGCGCACTTCCGAGCTCGTGATGCTGCCCGCCTATCAGCTGGAGCGTATCGTCCTGACGCCTCCCCGCCACCCGCTGCTCAGGGAACGCCAGCTCACCCTCGGGCGCCTGGCGCAGCACCCCATCATTACCTACGATGAGGCATTCGTCGGACGGTCGCGCGTGGTGCGCGCCTTTGAGGCAAAGGGATTAAAGCCGCGCATTGTGTTGAGCGCGATCGACACCGATGTCATCAAGACCCACGTCGAAGCCGGGCTTGGCGTCGCGATCGTGGCCAAGATGGCGTTCGACGCCCGGCATGACCGGGGGCTGCGCTCGATCGACGCCAGTCACCTGTTCGAGCCCAACACGATCTTCGTCACGCTCCGTCGCAACATCTACCTGCGCCGCTACGCGCTCGATTTCATCGAGTGGTTCGCTCCGCATTTGAAGCACGACATCGTGGTGCAGGCTGTGCGCGGTCGGGGCATTGCGGGGCGTCTGCCGGCCGCGACGGCATAGTGGCCGGCGGCGCGCGCTGTGATATAAGATTCATTTTGCAGTCCGAGCGCAAAAGCCATGCCGCTCTCGCCCCTCACCGCCCTCTCCCCGCTCGACGGCCGCTATCACAGCAAGCTCTCCCCGCTGCGGGAGACCTTCAGCGAGCTCGCTCTGATCCGGCACCGCGTGCTGATCGAGATCGGATGGCTGAAAGCGCTCGCCCGCGAGCAGGCAATCGCCGAAGTACCAGCGTTTACGGCGGCAACGGCAGCGGAGCTCGACGCGCTCGTCGCCCGCTTCAACGAGGCCGATGGCGAGGCCGTAAAAGCGATCGAAGGCAGGATCAATCACGATGTGAAGGCGATCGAGTACTTCATGCGCGACAAGCTCGCACAGAACTCCGAGGTGATGAAGGCCGCTGAATTCATACACTTCGCCTGCACGTCCGAGGACATCAACAACCTCGCGCATGCGCTGATGCTGAAGCGCGCGCGCGATGCCGTGATGCTCCCGGCGCTCGACCGCATCATCGTGCGGCTCAGCGGCATGGCGCGCGAGCTTGCGGACGCGGCCATGCTGGCGCGTACGCACGGACAGCCCGCGAGCCCCACGACTTTGGGCAAAGAACTCGCCAACGTAGCGCACCGCCTCGCGCGCGGGCGCAGCAGCATTGCCGCTATCCGGCTTACCGGCAAGCTGAACGGCGCCGTGGGCAACTACAATGCCCATCTGGCCGCCTACCCCGATGTCGAGTGGGAGAAGCTTGCCCGGACATTCGTCGAGAGTCTCGGGCTCGAATTCAACCCCTATACGACGCAGATCGAACCGCACGACGCGATCGCGGAGCTCCTCGACGCGTATGCCCGGGTCAATACTATCCTGATCGATCTCGACCGCGACGCGTGGGGCTACATCGCGCTCGGCTACTTCCGGCAAAAGGCGGTCGGTGCCGAGGTCGGCTCGTCGACCATGCCGCACAAGGTAAATCCCATCGACTTTGAAAACTCGGAAGGCAACCTCGGCCTCGGCAACGCGCTGCTGCGGCACATGAGCGACAAGCTCCCGATCTCTCGCTGGCAGCGCGACCTTACCGATTCCACCGTGCTGCGCAACCTCGGCGTGGCGCTCGGGCATACCTTGCTCGGCTACGATTCCTGCCTGCGCGGGCTGAACAAGCTCCAGGCCGACCGCGGCCGTCTGAACGAGGACCTGGACGACAACTGGGAAGTGCTTGCGGAGCCGATTCAGACCGTCATGCGCCGTTTCGGTATCACCGGCGGCTACGAAATGTTGAAAGATCTGACTCGCGGCCAGACCGGCATCACCCGCGAGACCCTGCATGCCTTGATCGGGCGGCTCGACTTGCCCGCCGCAGAGAAACGGCGACTGCTCGCGCTCACGCCCGCCACTTACCTCGGCAAAGCGGCCGAGCTCGCCAGAAGGAAGGTACGTGACGAGTGACGGGCGATAGCGTCAAGAAACCGGACGCTTACCACCCCTCACCTGCGTCATCAAATGCCCCGCGTCACCGCTATCGATGAGCGCTCGCATCCCGAGCTCGCGCCCCTGATCGACAAGATCCGGGGAGCGCGCGGCGGCCGCCTGCTCAATTTGTAGCTCGACGCGATCAAACCAGGTGCAATCCTGGTCAACGTCTCGCGCCCCGATCTCGTCGACCGCATCGCCCTGCTCGATGCCTTGCGTCGCGGCCGTCTGGGGGGATTCGGCCTCGATCCTCATTACGATGCGCCCGGGCGCGCCGACGACCCGTTGCTTGCGTTTCCCAACGTGATCATCACACCCCATCTTGCCGCGGCCCCGCGCTTCAATGCGCTGAGCGACTTCGAAGAGCTGCTGCTCGGTCTCGATCGCGCACTGGCCTGAAAATACGACCACTGACGGGTGACGAGTGACGAAGCGATCCTTGTTCATACTGCTGGGCGTTCTTGGCTGCCTTGGGAGCCATGGATACGCGTCATCGCACGCGGCGGAGACCCCGTTTCCGGTGCGGCCGATACGCTTCGTCGCGCCTTTCCCCCCGGGAACCGCGAGCGACGTCGTGGCGCGGATCGTCGCGCAGCGCCTCGGGGAACGCTTGGGGCAGCAGGTCGTGGTCGACAACCGGTCGGGCGCGAGCGGCACCATCGGCGTCGAAACCGTGGCCCGCGCCAACCCGGACGGTTACACCTGGACGCTCGGCACGACCAGCACGCACGCGCTCGCCGCCATCCTCAACCCGCGGCTGGGCTACGACCCGCTCCGGGACTTTACGCCGGTCGCGCTGCTGGGCGATGCGCCCTATGTCCTGACGACGAACACCGCGGTTCCGGCGGCGAATCTACCGGAGTTCATCGGCTACACGAGGGCGAATCCCGCCAGGGTCCATTACGGCTCCGTCGGCAACTTCAGCCTCGGCCACCTGTCGGGTGAGCTTCTGAAAAAAACGGCCCGCATGGACATGGTCCACGTGCCCTACAAGGGGTCCACACTCGCCCTGATAGACCTGCTGGCGGGCCGCATCCAGTTGAATATCAGCACTCTCCCGGCGCCGCTCCCTCACGTGAGGGCAGGCAAGCTGCGTGCGCTGGCGGTCACCAGCCGGGAGCGGATTTCCGCGCTGCCCCAAACCCCGACCGTCGCGGAGTCAGGTCTGCCCGGCTATCACGTCTCGTTGTGGATGGGCGTGTTCGTCCCCGCCCGGACGCCCGCCGCAGTGACGAGCCAGATCAACCGCGAGCTCGCCGGCGTGCTGCGTGCCGCCGAGCTGCGTGATACCCTGGTGGAGCAAGGCTTCGAACCCGGTGCCGCGGCGCAGGGCGGCTTCGCGAAGCTGGTCCGGGAGGACAGCGCGCGCTGGCGCAAAGTGATCGATGAGGCGGGTCTCAAACCGGAATAGGAACCGGACTGGTAACTGTCTCGAGTCCCGGTCGCCGTTCACGCATTCTGCTTCTTGACGCTGCCGAGCTCCGCCCAGATTCTGAGTTCTTCGGGACAAGGCGGCGGCTCTCCCTTATAGCCCAGCTCCGCGACCACGGCATGATTGCTGACCCGCCTGCCTTTACCCAGAAACAGCCCTTTCACGAACGCGTGGGCGCATAACGCACCGTTCGACTCGAATCGCTGTTCCATGTAGGCATACTTGTCGTCCCAGGTAACGAGGCGCGTCACCAGCTCGAACTTCTGAAACGGCGCGAGCTGGCGCAGGAAATTGATCTCCGCTGCCGTCAGCACCGGCATCCAGCGTTTCCTCGCGATTATCGCGAGCAGTCCGATCTGCGCCATCATGTGCACGCGCCCCAGATCCATGAACGAAAGATAGCGGCCGTTGTTCATGTGAAGATTGAGGTCGCAATCGGTCGGCAGCACGCGAAACGCGACGCGCGACTCGTCGAACAGGTCCTTGCGTGGCAGGCGCCAGATTTTCCAGAGCACGAACAGCAGGCGCAGATATAAGTTCATGTGAACCGGTGAACCGCAAATAGTGAACGGTCCAGCGGGCGCTCCCGCCCGCCATCCTACCGCTTACCGTTCACTGTTTACTGTTCGCTGCGCAGGCGTTGCCGCCGCTGTCGCAGGTACTCGATGATCCCGGGCGAAATCGAAATCAGCACGATGACGGCGATCACGAGCGTCAGGTTCTGCTTGATGGCGGGTATGTTACCGAAATAGAAGCCGGCGTAGGTGAGCGAGCCGACCCACGCTATGCTTCCCGAGAAGCTGTAGAAGAGGAAGGTCCCGTAGCGCATGCGACCGATGCCGGCGACGAACGGGGCGAAGGTGCGGACGATGGGCATGAAGCGCGCGAGAAATATCGTCTTCGCCCCGTGCTTGTCGTAGAAGCGCTGGGTGCGGCGCAGGTGCTCCGGATTGAACAGGCGGGATTGCTGCCGGCTGAACACCCGCGGCCCGATAAAGCGGCCGATCCAGTAATTCGTGTTGTCTCCCAGAAACGACGCGGCAGCGAGCGTGGCAAACACCCCGTGCACGTACATGTCGCCCGCCGCCGCCAGGGTTCCCGCCACGAACAGGAGCGAGTCGCCGGGCAGAAAGGGCGTCACTACCAGCCCGGTCTCGCAAAACACGATGCCGAACAGGATGAGGTAGACCCAGACCCCGTAGTTCGCCACCAGCCACTGCAGGTGGCGATCGAGGTGGAGGACGATGTCGAGAAACGTGGTGAGGAGTTCCAAGCGACTAACCCTTTGAAAACTTCACCGCCAAGCCACGCAGGTCGCCAGGCAATCAATACCTTGACGCGAAGGTGCCCAAGCCGCGATGGAAAGCAATATGGTACGGAATTTCAATCGAGGGCGCCCATGGTGCCGCAGGATTCCCTCTTCTTGGCTGCCGCAGGATGGCGCCCCCGGTCCGATCAAACCGTCCCCGCCGCTGTCCTCTTTTCGGTCTCCGGCTTGACCAGATCCTCGCGCCGCAGACCCAGCCACATGAGCAGGGGGCTCCCGACCAGCACGGAGGAGTAGATGCCGAAACAGATGCCGATCGTGAGCGCGAGCGCAAAGTAGTGCAGCGTCTCGCCGCCGAAGATCAGCATCGAGCACACCATCATCTGGGTGCAGCCGTGGGTGATGATCGTGCGCGACATGGTGCGCGTGATCGCGTTGTCGATGACCTGTGAAGTCGGCACGCCGCGGAAGCGCCGGTTGCGGAAATTTTCGCGCACCCGGTCCATGACGACCACGGATTCGTTCACCGAATAGCCCAGGACGGCCAGCACTGCGGCAAGAACCGGCAGCGAGAATTCCCATTGGAAAACGGAGAAGAAGCCGAGGATGATCACGACGTCGTGCAAATTCGCGATGATGGCGGACACCCCGAACTTCCACTCGAAGCGCAGCGCGAGGTAGGCGACGATACCGAACGAGACGAACAACAGCGCGAGCGCGCCGGCTTCGAACAGCTCCTTGCCGACCTGCGGCCCGACGAACTCGACGCGCCGCATCTGAACAGTCGGCTCGGCCTTCTTCAGCTCTTCCAGCACCTGCTCCGAAAGCTTTGCGCTGGTCACACCCTGCTTGACCGGCAGGCGGATCAGCACGTCGCGCGCCGTGCCGAAATTCTGCACCGAGGCGTCCGTGAATCCGAGGCGGGCCATCGCGTCGCGTATCTTTCCCAGATCCGGCGGCTGCTGGTAGTTGAGCTCCATCACGGTGCCGCCCGTGAAATCCACACCCAGGTGCAGGCCGCGGCTCGCCAGCGAGCCCACGGCGATCAGGAACGTGATGAGCGAGATCACGTTGAAGATCAACGCATGGCGCATGAACGGAATGTCGCGCTTGATCCGGAAAAACTCCATGCCCGAATGCCTCTATCAAGTCAGCCGTTGAAATGCCGCGACGCCCTCATACCTTCGCCCCGACCTGTGTCCGGGGGTCGGCCAGCTTTTTCTTGGGATCGTCGTCCTTGCCGCCGGGTTTCCTATCGTCGTCCGGGCGCCATACCTGCCCGATCGAAATCCGCTCGAGCTTGCGCTGGCGGCCGTAGTACAGATTGACGATCGCGCGCGAAACCATCACCGCGCTGAACATCGAAGTGAGGATGCCGAGGCAGTGCACCACGGCGAAGCCCCTGACCGGGCCTGTCCCGAACGCGAGGAGCGCCAGCCCGGCGATCAGGGTCGTCACGTTCGAGTCCAGGATCGTGTTCCAGGCGCGGTCGTACCCGGCGTAAATCGCAGCCTGCGGCGTATTGCCGGAGCGCAGCTCCTCGCGGATGCGCTCGTTGATCAGCACGTTCGCGTCGATCGCCATGCCGAGCGTCAGCGCGATTGCGGCAATGCCCGGCAGCGTCAGCGTCGCCTGCAGCATCGAGAGCAGCGCAACCAGGAAGAGCAGATTGAACGTCAGGGCCACGATCGAAATCAGGCCGAACATGTGGTAGTAGGCGATCATGAAGATCGCGATCGCGAGGAATCCATACCACATCGAATGGAAACCGATACGGATGTTTTCGGCGCCGAGCGAGGGCCCGACGGTGCGCTCTTCGATGATCTCCATCGGCGCCGCCAGCGCGCCGGCCCGCAGCAGCAGCGCCGTGTCGTGCGCTTCCTGCGTGGACATGCGCCCGCTGATCTGGACACGCCCTCCCGGAATCTCGGTCCGAATGACGGGAGCGGTCACGACTTCGCCCTTGCCCTTCTCGAAGAGCAGGATCGCCATGCGCTTGTTCACGTTTTCACGCGTGACCTGCTGGAAAATGCGCGCGCCGGCGCCGTCGAGATTGATGTGCACCGCGGGCTCGCCCGTCGTATTGTCGAAGCCGGGTTGCGCGTCGTTGATGCGGTCGCCGGTCAGCACGACCTGCTTTTTCACCAGCAGCGGTCCGCCGCCGCGCTCGGTGTAGAGCTCGTCCCCGAAGGGCACCTGGCCCGCCAGCGCAGCCTGCACCAGCGCCGGGTTGCCCATCGCCTCGTCGTCCACCATGCGCACCTCGAGCGTGGCGGTGCGGCCGAGGATGTCTTTCGCCTTCGCCGTGTCCTGCACGCCCGGGAGCTGCACGACGACGCGATCCGCCCCCTGCTGCTGGATGATGGGCTCCGCCACGCCCAGCTCGTTCACGCGGTTGCGCAAGGTGGTGATGTTTTGCTGGAGCGCGAAGTCGAGAGTTTTCCGCTGCGCCTCGGGCTTGAGCGTTGCGACGATACGGTATTCGGCGGCGTCGTCGGTCGATCTCAGCTCGAGGTCCTGCATGGTGCGCGTGATCTCGTCCAGCGCCCTGTCGCGCATCGCGCGATCGCGAAAGCGTACCGTCACGGCCTGGCCATCCCGGGCGGCGCCGCCGTACTGGATGCGCTTGTCGCGCAGGGCGCTGCGGATATCGTTGCTGAACGCCTCCATCTTCTTGGTGAGCGCCGCCTTCATATCGACTTGCAGCAGGAAATGCACTCCGCCACGGAGATCGAGGCCGAGGTACATGGGCAGCGCACCAATTGCGGAAAGCCAGGACGGGCTATTGGACAGCAGATTCAGGGCGACGCTGTAGTCTTCTCCGAACTGGGCCTGGAGTACGTCCTTGGCCTTGAGCTGAGTATCCGTATCGCCAAAGCGGGCCTTCACACCGTGCGCGTCGACAAAGATCCCATTCGGCGCAATCTTGTTTTTCTGGAGAGTTTCCTGCACGCGCCCCAGCAACGCATCGTCCGCCTTGACGGTCGCCTTGACCGGGGAAACCTGCACCGCCGGCACTTCGCCGTAGAAATTGGGCAGCGTATAGACGATACCCAACACCAGCGCGATGGCGATGATGGCGTATTGCCAGGGGGCGTAGCGGTTCATTTGAAGCGGTGACTGGTGACTGGTGACTGGTGACTGGTCAACACCAAAACCGAACGAGGCAACCGATTGTTCGAGTCACGAGTCACGAGTCACTAGAGGTTTTTGATGGTGCCCTTCGGGAGCACCAGCTGAACTGAGGCGCGTTGCGCCTGGACTTCCACGTCGGGCGCGATTTCCAATGTCACGTAGCCTTCGCTGAGCTTGACGATACGTCCGAGTATCCCGCCGGTCGTGATCACCTCGTCGCCCTTCTGGAGGGCTTCTATCATGGCTTTCTGTTCCTTCGCGCGCTTCATCTGCGGGCGGATCATCATGAAGTAAAGCACGCCGAACATCATCACGATGAGGATCATGCTTTCGAAGCCGCCGCCGGGTGTTGCACCCGTCCCTTGGGCGAAAGCTGGGCTGATCAACATGGGAATCGCTCCGATAGGTCGAGCTCTGCACGGACTCGGGAAGGCAGGTCTCTGAAAAGGCGGGCATTTTATCACGATTCTGCGCGCGCCTGCGGCTTCAAGGCGGAAACAAAATCGGCCAGCCGCCGCGCTTCGATCGCCGCCCGCAGACCTTGCATGAGTTCCTGATAGTAATGAAGGTTGTGCAAAGTATTGAGTCTGGCGCCCAATATTTCGTTCACACGCTGCAGATGATGCAGGTACGCCCGGGTAAAGTTGCGGCAGGTGTGGCAGTTGCAGTCCGGGTCGAGCGGATCGAGGTCGTTACGATAGCGCGCGTTTCTGAGCTTGATCACGCCGTGCCGTGTATACACCCAGCCGTTGCGCGCATTCCGGGTCGGCAGTACGCAATCGAAGAGATCCATGCCCGCCGTGACGGCCGCCGCCAGATCCTGCGGCGTTCCCACGCCCATGAGGTAGCGCGGGCAGATGCCGGGCAGGCGCGGTGCCGTGTGCTTGACGATGCGCATCATGTCGCGCTTCGATTCGCCCACCGACAGGCCGCCGATGGCGTACCCGTCGAAACCGATGGCTGCAAGCCCTGCAAGCGATTCCTCGCGCAACTCCTCGTACATTCCCCCCTGCACGATTCCGAACAGCGCATTGGCGCTGCCGTCGTGCGCGCGCCGGGAGCGGTCGGCCCACCGCAAGGAAAGCCGCATCGAGTCCCGTGCCCGGTCGAAGTCCGCAGGATAGGAGGTGCATTCGTCGAAGACCATCGCAATATCCGCATTCAGCACGCGCTGAACACGCAGCGATTCCTCCGGCGTGAGAAAGCAGGGATCACCATTCACCGGGGACTGGAACCGCACGCCCTCTTCCGAGATCTTGCGCAATGCCCCCAGGCTCCACACCTGGAAGCCGCCTGAATCAGTGAGGATAGGCCCATCCCAGCCCATGAAACGGTGGAGTCCCCCGTGGGATTCGATCACGTCGAGCCCGGGACGCAGCCACAGGTGAAACGTATTGCCGAGCACGATTTGCGCGCCGGCCTGCCTCAATTCCTGCGGGCTCATCGCCTTCACGGCGCCGTAGGTTCCGACCGGCATGAATGCGGGCGTGTCGACGCGCCCGTGAGGGAGCATCAGCACGCCGCGGCGCGCGACGCCGTCAGTCGCCGTAACCGAGAACTGCATTGATCATTATCGCTTTTCCTGGCCTGCCCCGACAGCAATGGATATCGGGACTGGAGCCAAGCCATCCAGTCTTTCCGGCACTGCCACCGTTCACCATTAACCGTTCACTATTCACTGCCTTTCAATGAGCATCGCGTCCCCGTAGCTGAAAAAGCGGTAGCGTTGCGCGATCGCGTGACGGTACGCGCGACGGATGTTCTCCACACCCGCGAATGCCGAGACAAGCATGAGCAGAGTCGACCTGGGAAGATGGAAGTTCGTGAGCAGGCGATCGACCACGCGAAATCGATAGCCCGGCAATATGAACAAGTCCGTGTCGCCCCGTCCCGCGGCGAGGCGGCCGCCGGCGCCGGCTGCTTCAAGCGCGCGCAAAGTCGTCGTTCCAACCGCCAGCACCCGCCCGCCCGCGTCCCGGACGCGCGTGACGGCGTCCACCGTTGCCTGCGGCACGTCGTACCGCTCGCTATGCATGCGATGCTGAGCGACCTCCTGGCTGCGGACCGGCTGGAACGTGCCCGCTCCAACGTGCAAGGTGAGATAGGCGAGCGTGACGCCGCGGCCTGCCAGATGAGCGAGCAACGCCCTGTCGAAATGCAGTCCGGCGGTCGGTGCCGCCACGGCCCCCGGCTCGCGCGCATAGACCGTTTGATAGCGCTCGGCATCCGCTTGACTGGCAGAACGTGAAATGTACATCGGCAGCGGCACGGCTCCGTGCCGTTCGAGTAGCGCATACACGTCATTGCATCCTTCAAAACGCAGCCGGTAGAACTCGGCATCGCGTTCGAGCACGGTCACCTCGATGGCGTCGGCCAGAAACAGCGTGCTCCCGGGAGCCGGCGGATGATTTACCCCGATCTGCGCCAGAACCACGTCCGCTCCGAGCACGCGCTCGATCATCACTTCGACGCGCCCGCCGGTTTTCTTGCGGCCGAGAAGGCGCGCCTTGATCACCCGCGTATCGTTGAGCACCATGATGTCGCCGGGAGCAACGAAGCCGACGATGTCCCTGAACTTCCGGTCACTCCAGGCACCGGTCGCGCCGTCGAGATGCAAAAGCCGGCTCGCGCCGCGCTCCGCGGCGGGAAACTGCGCGATCAGCTCCTGCGGCAGCTCGTAGTCGAAGTCATCGCGGCGCACCGGCCGATTATAGAGGCGTGATCAAAACCTCGTTCTAGTGAATCGTGATTGGTGAGTCAGCCGGCGGCGCAGAGTTCTTTTGTCCGCTTCCGGGAATGCGCGATAATCGCGCAATTCCCGCCGGGATGGCGGAATTGGTAGACGCAGCGGACTCAAAATCCGCCGGTGGCGACACCATGAGAGTTCGATTCTCTCTCCCGGCACCACATTGCTTGCCGAAGCTGCGGCCTGATCCGGCGCAGCGACCGTCACGACGCCCTCCCTGAATTGCCGCCCGTCCTCGCGGCTCAACGAAGTTCACGAACCGACCCCGCTCTAAGGCAACTCGTCATTGAGCGGCCGGCAGCATCCACGACCTGGCCATACGCAAGCGCCCCGGGCTCCGACGCACTCGATCGCCGGACCGCAGATATAGCGCACACCGCGCCGCACGGGGCGTGTTCAACCCCGTTTCGGTGCAAAAAGTGGTCGGCGGCCAGTCGACGTGCTGCTTCAATCTGACCGAAGCGCCGGCCTGATTCGTCTTGCCAGACAAATCATCACGTTCCGGCGGGACGGATCGCAAAGCGGCAGGGCCGCTGTCAGGAAATTCCTGACACCAATTGTCG
>DATFWO010000209.1:0-3683 GCA_035259205.1 Burkholderiales bacterium
GCTCGTCGCGTACTGCCGCTTCAGCCTCGGCAAGCTTTACGGGCGAGCGGGCGATCGGCGGGCGGCGCAACATCTCACCACGGCGATGAGCCTGTTTCATGAGATGGGCATGCCGTTCTGGTTCGAGAAGGCCGCGGCCGAGATGCAGGCGCTGGAGGTCGCCGTGGCCCCCCGGCGCGGGTAGTGCCTTAGTTTGATATTGTGGACGGATTCAAATTGAGACACTACCCGCGCGATTGACATTGCGGTGTCGCCACCATAGCCTGCATTATACGCGCGGCGCCTGATAAATGCCGCGCGCGATGGTCGATAGGCCCGCGCCCGAGAGGAGGGATTCACTGATGGCGAAACGAGCAAAGAGGGGCACCTATAGTCATGCCACCCAGGCTCTGGCAGGCGCGAGGGTCCCTAAGCAGGAGTTCGGTCAGTTTCACCCGGACGGCACACTCAAGATCGACCTCAAAAAGCTCGAGGCATTGAAAAAGAAGTTGGGAAAAACGACTTGGCGTAAGGTCCGCTTCGTGGCGCTCAATGCGCCGTTCAAGAGGCGATCGCCAATTTCCCCGGCCTAGACGTCCGCGCGATCGGGGCGCGGTTGTGAACATCGCCGCCGGGCTGACCCTGGAAGCCCTTCGCCCGCACGGCGTGGCGGCGTGGCCTCACTATCGCGACGCGCTGGTCACCGCCTGCCGGAAGGCGCCGCCGCCGTTCGGGACCAAAGGCTACGGCAAAATCTACCGCGACGTGGCCAAGGACCCGGACTGGATGGCGAACTCGCTCATCCAGAATGCCCAGGGCGAAGGCGAAGGCTCCGGGCATCTGTGGGACTTGGCGGCCAGCACCCCGGATCCCCGCATAGCCGCCCAGGTCAAGGCGCACGCGATCGACGAGTCTCGACACAGCAAAGCGTATGTCGCGATGCTGGATCTCGCTTTCCCGGACCTCATCGATAATAACGAGCTCCATGTCCAACTCGCTTCGCTGTCCCCCGGATATAGCCAGCGAAGCCCGCTCGAAGCCCATAAGGGCTCTGCGTACGCAAGCGCGATCACTCTGGACGATCTCATCCAAATGAACATCGCGGAGATCCGGACGCTCGTGCATCACATCCTTCAGCGGCCGATGCTGCTCGGATACTGCGCCCCCGAGCGGCGGCATCGCTTGACGCTCCTGCACGACAGGCTGCGGCTCGACGAGGTCCGCCACATCGCGTACACCGCCGCGCTGATCGAGGAGTTTGCGCAGCGTGGCGAGGCCGGGGCGGTGAAGCGGCTCATGCAAGAGAGGATGAGCGACTTCAACGCAATCACGAATGAAGACCTTGGAAGAGGCGTCTTCGACTTCGAGCTCGAGCCCCTCTGATCGCCGCCACATCCGCCCTGACGTGACGCTCCGGGCTGTGCGACAGTGGGCCCGCGAGCGCCGGATTGGCCGGGCGCGGCTCACCCATGCCTACCAGGCCGCGTTTCTCGTCGCGGTGTCGCGGCTGCTCCAAGCCATCTTCCGGGAACGCCACGCGCCGCACGCGCGGTTGTGGCGGAGCGACGCCCGCCAGTGGTTTCTTGATCTCGGCCGCGAGCCGATGCTGCGGGCGCCGGTGAGTGGTCCGCTGCCCTTTCGACGGCTCGAGCTGACCGGATTTCCGTGGAAGATCGTCGCGGGCAGACGGCGCCTGCTACGCAGCACCCCGGCCTTCCTGAACGCCCTTCGCCCCTGCGTGGGGCCCTCGCAACTCGCCCAGCACTTCGATCGACTCATCGCGGATTTCGACAACAGCTTCGCCAATCTGGTGATGAACCGTCTCATCGGGGAGCGGCTCGATGCCGGCGCGCAGGCCATCGAGCCCGTGTACGAAGGCCACCATTACTATCCGTTCCCGGCGCTCCGGCTCGGGCCGTCGCTCCGGCAGGTGGTTGAGTGCTCGAATCTCTGCCGAGAGCCGATCGATCTGACGTTGGTTGCCGCTCGCCCGTGCCTCTTCGATTCCACCGTGTACGCGGATCATCGGACGTGCTTTCGCGCCTGGGCCGGCATTCCCCTTCCTCGAAACGCCGACGTCGTGATCCCGCTGCACCCTTGGCAACTCGAGCTCTCGCCGGTTGTCCGTGAGCTGCTGAAACGGCGATGGATCGCGGTCCTCGACCGGCGCATCAAGGCTGTTCCCCTCGCGTCGCAGCGGACGTGCCGGATTCTGCGATCCGGCTTCGACGTCAAGCTGCCGATCGCCGTCACACTGACGGGTGAAGACCGGCTGCTCTATCCTCTCAACCGCGCGAATGCGACCGCTTTCTCGTCGCTCGCCCGCATCCTTTTGCGGGCCAGCGGAGAGAGTACTCTGGACTTCCAGTACGACGTGGCATCAATCGCCCATGCCGAGTCATTGATTGGGACGCATCTCGCCGTGATCGTCCGGGCGCCGGTGCGCTCGCGCGGCGCGGAAATCGTGGTGCCGGCGCTGAACCTCTGGTGCGGCCCCCGGTGGGCGCGCACGATGTTGGATCTCCGTCGTCGGGAGCACGCATACGCGTTCTTCCGCGTCTACTGCCGTGTGCTCATGCGTGGCATGGTCGACTTCTATGCGCGCGGCATGGCCTTCGAGCCACACCTGCAGAACGTGTACGTTGCGCTGCGCGATGGCATGCCGTCACGCATGATCCTCCGCGACCTCGACAGCACGATCCTCGATCCTCTCCGGATCCGCCCAGTAGCGCGGGCGAACGGGGTGCGGTTCGCGCTCGGAACGTGGAAGCACATGCCGGGCTTTGCCACCGGTGGTCGGCGACTGGTTCACGCCATGATGTATGGACACCTCGGCCAGGTGATGTCCTATCTGGCCCGGGCCGCGCAGGCCGATCTGGCCAAGTTGAGTGCTGCGGTGGAAGAGACGTGGGACGAGCTGATCGCCCAAGCGCCGTCGGCAGCCTGCCGGGGGCCCGTGCGCGACTTGCGCAAGCAGGCGGATACCGTCGGGGCCGTCCTATGGCGCCGGATCACGAGGGCGGACCACACGGCTTTCCGCTGATCACGGCGACAGGTCAAGGTTCCCGTTGGTTTGCACGGCCAAGTTGACTTGCGACCCGATGGTAACCCGCAAGCCGCATCAGGCTAGCGAGGGTATGTCGGATCGAGTTGTGAAATCGCAACCGCGAGCGAGTCTTGCTGTTCTGGTTGACTGACGATCTGGTCGATCCAGGCGCGCAACCCAAAATGCGCTTATTCAATTCATCTTTCGACGGTGGACAGGTTATCGCGGCGGGGGTCTTAATTTTAGTGAGGATTCCCGAGCACCGAGACCTTGTTTTGTTAAACTTCGTAATCGGGGGCTCGGGCGTTTGTTTGCCAAAATATCGGCAAGTTGCTAGCCGACCGAGCGAACACGGAGGATCCCGATGCTGAAACTTCCCGGCCACACGCGGTACGCGTATTCGCCCATCATCGAGCGGAAAGACTACAATTGGCCGGGAGGCAAGCGGCTCGCCTTCTATGTCGCGCTCAATATCGAGCATTTCGCCTTCGGCGCCGGGCTAGGAATGGATCCGGTTCGCAGCGGCCAGCAGACCACGCGCAATTTCGCCTGGCGCGACTACGGCAACCGGATCGGCAATTGGCGCCTGTTCGAAATCCTGGACGAGCTGAAACTGCCCGCGACGATTCTTTTGAACAGCAGCGTCTGCTATCACTAC
>DATFWO010000210.1:0-31901 GCA_035259205.1 Burkholderiales bacterium
TCATGGTTGCAAGGCGCGCCGGCTCAGATCGGGCAGGCTCCCGCCTCGATCGCGGAGACATGCTCGTGCTACGGCTATAAACCAGTGAGCGGTGAGCGATAGGCGGCGTTGAAATCCACCACAATGTCCTTGTAGTTACCGCTTACCGCTCAGCGCTTACTGTTTTACGGTCCTGAGATGAAACTCAAACAAGTACCCAAATCGCCCGTATTCCCCGCCGGAAAGAAATGGGAGTTCGAGAAGCGCAAGGACGGCTACGAGTCCGACGTCACGGCCCTCGTCCGGCGCATGGTCGAAGACGAGACGATCCGCGAAGACCAGCGCTGGGCATGGGAGCGCTGGCGCAACGACGAGACCAAGCTCAAGAAGCCGTGAACTGTGAACGGTGAATAGTGAGCGGTAAGCAAGACGCGCCCTGCGCGCAGTTCGCAACGAACTCAGCACCCGGGTCATCCTTCATCCCTCATCCTTCATCCCTGCTGCTGCTGTGCGCAGCGGGCTTCCTCGTCGGGACGCATGCTCACGCACAGCAGTATCCAACGCGGGCGGTCCGCCTCATCACGCCGTCCTCGCCCGGCAGCGGGGTGGATATTGTCGCGCGCGTCGTGGCCCAGAAGCTGTCGGCCGGCCTGGGCCAGCAGATCATCGTGGACAACCGCGTCGGGGCGGGCGGCAATCTCGGCGCGGAAATCGCCGCGAAGGCGCCGCCGGACGGCTACACGCTGTTCATGGGCACGCCCGCCCACGCCATCAACTCCAGCCTCTACAGCGGCCTCAACTACGACCTGGTGCGCGACTTTGCGCCGATCAGCCTGGTCACGACGGGGCAGTATGTCGTGCTCGTGCACCCGTCGGTCCCGGCGCGCAACGTGAAGGAGTTGATCGCTCTTGCGCGCGCCCGGCCGGGCGCGCTCGCGTACGGCTCCGGCGGCACCGGCAACTCGACGCATCTCACGGGCGAGCTCTTCAACAGCATGGCCGGGACGAAGATGCTGCACGTGCCGTACAAGGGCAGCGGCCCGGCGCTGATCGATCTCATCGGCGGGCAGGTGCACGTGACGTTCTCGAATCTCACCGCCGCGCTGCCGCACGTGCGCGCCGCGCGCGTGCGAGCCCTAGCGGTCACGGGGCCGAGGCGCTCTCCGCAGCTGCCGGAGCTTCCCACGGTCAGCGAGTCCGGGCTGCCGGGCTATGTCGCGACCAATTACTTCGGGATGTTCGCGCCCGCGGGCACAGCGTCGGCGATCATCGCTAAATTGAACGCCGAGATCGCAAAAGCGATGCACGCCCCGGACGTTCAGGCTACCCTCGCCTCGGAAGGGTCCGAGCCGGCCACGAGCTCGCCCGAGGAATTCGGCGCCTTCATCAGATCGGAGATCTCGCGGTGGGCGACAGTCGTGAAGACCGCCGGCTTGCGCGCGGAGGGGCGCTCCCCGTGAGCAACGGCCCCTCCCGTCGCATACTCTCTCTCTCCCGGCGGTTCCGGGGCGACGCGTGCGGGCCGCTTACGCTTCGCCGCGGGAGCGCTTCCATGCGATGCGCAACTCCTCGCATTCCGCTTCCCGCACGGATGCGATCTCGATGTGCCTGGAGAGCGTGGCGAGCAGCGACTCCACCGAGTAATCGCCGAGATCGGTGCGGCCGACACGCCGGTGCCGCGCTCCCACGACGAGCCTGGAAATCTTCGCTTCCAGTATCGTGGAAAGGCACATCGGGCAGGGCTCCATCGGGGTATAAAGGCTGCATCCCGACAGGTCGATCGTTCGCAGATTCGCGCAGGCGCGTCGAATCGCATTGACCTCGGCGTGCGCGCTGGGATCGGTGTCGCGGGCGACGGTGTTTCCTGCCTCCCCCACGATGCGACCGTCCTGCTGGACGATCAAACAATGGATGGGACGTCCGCCGCTTGCGTAGGCGCCTCTTGCGCGCTCCAGCGCCAGTCTCATGAAATACCCGTCGTCCACGGTCCGCTACTCGACTCGCACGCCCGCGTCCTTGACGACTTTTCCCCATTTCTCGAATTCAGCCTTGAGCGAGCGGGCGAACTGCTGGGGTGTATCGCCGACCACTTCCGCGCCCTGTCCTGCAAGCTGCTGCCTGAACGCGTCTTCCTTTAGGACGCTCGCAACGTCCGCGTGCAATCTGTCGATTACGGCGCGAGGCGTTCCCGCCGGGACCAGCACGCCCCACCACGGCGCCACCTCGTAGCCTGCGAGGCCGGATTCGGACACCGTGGGCACGTCGGGGAGCACTGCTGCGCGCCGGATCGTGGTGACCGCCAGAGCCCGCAAGCGTCCGGCCCGTACCTGCGCCAGCGCGGTCGGCACGCCCGTGAACATCATCTGCACCTGCCCGGTCATGACATCGGTCATTCCCAATGAAGCCCCCTTGTACGGAACATGGACGATCTGGATGCCGGCCATGATCCGGAACAGCTCGCCCGAGAGATGGGTTCCCGTTCCGTTGCCCCCGGAAGCGAAATTGATCTGACCCGGCTTCGACTTCGCCAGCGCGATCAGCTCCTTCACGGACTTCGCCGGCAGGGCAGGGTTGGCGATCAGTACGTACGGGGCTGAAGCCACCCGCGTTATCGGGGCAAAGTCCGTCAGCGCGTTGTAGTGCGGGTTGCGGTACAGATGGGGAATGATGGCCAACGTGCCTTCCGTGGTAAGCGTGAGCGTATGGCCGTCGGGCGTGGCCTGCTTCAGGAGCTCCATGGAAATCGCGCCGCCGGCCCCGGCCCGATTGTCGACCACCACGGGGATCCCCCATTTCTCGCGCAGCCTTTCAAAGACGACTCGCGCGAAGAAGTCGGCGCTGCTTCCCGGCGTCTGGGGAACGAGAACGCGCACCGGCTTCGTGGGAAAGGCGTCGATCGCCGCAGCGTGCGCCCCGGGAACCACCGGGCCGGCGGCAACGACGTCCAGCAGCACCCCCGTCGATGCCGCGAGCGCCAAACCGTATCGCAATCTCATCGCAACCTTTCCTTGCGCACTCTCAATCGAGCCGGACGCCCGAGTCGCGCACGGCCTTGCCCCACTTCGCAATTTCCTTCTGGATGAACTCCGCGAACTCTTCAGGCGTCGAGCCCGCCAGCTCCGCGCCCTCTGCGGAGAGCCTCGCTTTTATGTCGGCGAGCCCGAGTATCTCCCGAACCTCGTGATTGAGACGGGTCACGATCGCGGGCGTCGTGCCTGCCGGCGCCACCAGGCCGTACCACTGAACGATGTGGTAGTCCGGCAGACCCGATTCGCTGATCGTGGGCACGTCGCGCAGCGCCGAGGAGCGTCGATTCGACGTGACGGCCACGGCCCGCATCCGACCGCTGCGGACGTAAGGCATGCCGGGCAGCATGTTCGCGAACATCAACGAGACCTCTCCCGCGGCCACGGCCGTAATAGCGGGCGGTCCTCCCTTGTACGGCACATGGTTCATGCGGACCTTCCCCATGGCCTCGAAGACCTCGGCCGCGAGATGCGGCGGGGTGCCGCTGCCCCCCGACGAGAAGTCGATCTGATTCGGTCTCGCCTTCGCGAACGCAATCAGGTCCTTGACCGATCGGACGGGCAACGATGGATGCACCACCAGGATCAACGGCAAAGTGGCGATCAGCGAAACTGGCGCGAAGTCCCTGACCGGGTCGTAAGGAAGCTTGCGGTAGAGCGCGGGGGCGATCGCGAGCGTCGCATCGACGCCCATCCCCAGGGTATATCCATCCGGCGGCGATTTCGCCAGCACTCCGATACCGATCGTGCCGCCCGCACCAGGACGATTTTCGACGACGACGGATTGCGCGAGACGCTCCGACAGCGGCTGGCCGATCGCCCTGGCGAGTATGTCCACGCCGCCGCCCGCCGGATTGGGCACGATCAGCCGGATCGGCTTGGTCGGGTACGATTGTCCGAACGCGGAAGAGAGCACGCACAGCGCGCAGCACCATGTCGCGAAGCTCCGCGCGCTCCGGACGACCGTGCTCACGGCCATCGCTTTCTCCTTCCCTTGCCGGAGAACGACCGGCAGACTCCCGCGCTGGTCCGGCAGGCGCAGGACCAGACCCTAGTCGAGCAGGCACTCCTCATACGGCGCGCGACTGAGCACCCGGAACCCGCTCGAGGTGACGAGGTACGTGTCCTCGATGCGCACTCCGCCAACTCCTTCCTGCCAGATGCCCGGCTCGAGATTGAAGATCATGCCTTCCTCGAGCACGGTGTCCATCTCGGGGTAGCGGGCCGTCACGTTGAACGCCTCGGCGCGCAGCCCGATCCCGTGGCCCGTGTAGGGATAGCCACCGTAGTGTTCCTCCAGCCTCGCCTCGCGCACCACGCTCAGGCACGCGTGCTCGAGGGCGGAAGTCTTCGTACCAGGCTTCATGATGGCTTTCGCCGCTTCGAGCGCGTCGTAAACCGTCCGGTACACGAGTTTCTGGTCCTGCGTCGGCCGGCCGCCGGTCCAGACGGTGCGCGCGAATTCCGACTTGAACCCGTTGAAGCCCGCCCCACCGTCGATCACTGCGAGCTCTCCGCCGCGAACCACCCGGTCGGTGCTGTAGCGGCGTACCGGGGCCGCCCGCTCGCCGGAGCAGCACCAGATATCGGGGGAATTGCAGCCGCGCTTCAGTAACTCGTAGTTGGCGAGCGCCGCGACCTCGTTCTCGGTGTAGCGTCCCCAGCCTTCCTTGCAGGCCTTGATGGCAGTGTTGGTGCCGGTTTCCACGAGACTCACCGTGTACTCGTAGGCCTTGATCTCTTCGGCGTTCTTCACGGCGCGCGCGCGGTTGAGCACGGGGGTCACGTTCACGATGCTCGCATCCGGCAATTCCTTGACGAGCGCGTTGTAGAGCGACGCCTGCATCCGGTTGTCGAGCCCCAGCCGCGCCTTGCTCAACCCGTAATCGGCAACCGCTTTCTTGAGCGGGTCCGGCCATTTTGCCTGGGTGGGCGGCATGACCCTGATATCCGGGTAGAACTGATCTTTCAGCAGGCCGCGCGAATCGCCTTCGGAGCACAGGATCACCGGCTCCTTTTCCTCTCTCATGAAGAGCGTGCCGTACGACCCCTCGTATACGCTGGTCCGGAAACGCGGCCAGCCCGTGAGGTAAATGACGTTGTCCACGACATTGGTGAGTATGGCGTCGATGGCTTCGCGCGCCATGAAGTCACGCACACGCTTCCAGCGCAATTGCTGCAGCAACTGCCAGTCTATGAGCGGCCGGGTGGGCTCGATGTGGCCGATGAAGGTTCCCATGACAAAGCCCAGTCCGTTTTCTAACCGAGCACCTGCGCCGCGAACCGCTTCACCTTTTCGTAGCTTTCGGCGCAGCCGCGCCCGTCCTCGACTCTCCAGGGCTTGAGGCCGCGCAGGTAACCGGGTCGCAGGTCCTCGATGTAGCGCATGGCTTCGAAGAACGGCTGCAGCCGCGCCTCGATCGGGGTCTCGAGCACGGGCTTGTTCGAGTGCAGCAGATCGAAGTCCTCCCTGGTGACCGTCAGTTTGTGCAGGATCGCGTTGAGGAGATGCGTTCCCGCCAGCATGTAGCCCTCCAGCACGAGCTCGTAGTCCCCGTCGCGATCGAGTTTCTTCGTCATCGTCGCCTCGATGCGCCGCGCTTTCTCGACGTGATCCTGGATCCTCATGTCACCTCCGTGCCTGCCGGGCTTCCAGCGCTTTCTCCGCAAACGTCCTGACCTTGGCATAGGCGGCGAGGCAATCGCGCATCACCTCGGGCCGGACCGGCTTGATCCCCCGCACGAACTGCGGCCCAAGCTCCTCGATCGACTTGAGGACCGCGAGTATTTCCGCAATGTCGCGAGGGAGCTCGCGATCGATCTGGGGCGTGTCCGAATGGATCTGGTCCTCCTGCTCTCGCGTGATCCCGCGCGCGTGCAGTATCACGTTGGCGAGCTGCGCTCCGCCCTGAACGCAGCTCCATATCACGAGCTCGTGGTCGTCGCCACGATCGAGCTTCGCGGTAGCGGCTTCGAGGCGGGCGGCCTTCGCCCAATGATCTTCCGTTCGCATGCAGGTTCCCCAGGGATTTCGGTGCAGCCGGACGGTTGCCCGGCGCGCTGTTCTAACTCATCTATAAGACTTATACTACTGGCCTCAGTTCTCACGGTCAACCCACTGGCGGAAGGGACGGGCACTACTGCCGCGTGGCGCAAAGGAGCATCGGTGTCGACAGCCCTCATTACCGGTACGCCCCACTCGTATCCGCTCTACGCGGAGGTCCGCGGCGAAATCACGCGCGGCCTTGCGGGCGGCGAGTGGAAGCCGGGCGAGCTCATTCCGAGCGAGGCCGATCTCGCGAAGCGCTTCGGCGTGTCCAAAGGCACGATCCGGCATGCCCTGGATGAGCTGGTGTCTGAGCGCATACTGGTTCGCCGGCAGGGGCGCGGCACGTTCGTTGCGACCCACTCGCGGGACCGCACGCTCTACCATTTCTTCCATCTCATCGGCCGCGACGGGGCTCGGGTGCTGCCCGATACCAAGCTCCTGTCCTACCGCGTGCTGCGCGGCTCCGATGAGGCGTGCGATACGCTCGGTATCGAGCGGCAGTCGAAGCTCGTCGGTGTCCGCAATCTCGTGACGCTCGGCGGCGAACCGGTATTCATAGACGAGATCCTGATCCCGCAGGCCTCCGTGCCCGGCCTCACCGAATCGATGTACGCGAGCCGCGAGAGCACGATCTATGCTCTCTATCAAAGCCGGTTCAATATCAACGTCATTCGAATCAGCGAGCGGCTCGGGGCCGGGCCGGCGCCGGCGCAGCACGCGAAGCTCCTCGGCATTCGCGCCAACGCGCCCGTCCTCGTGATCGACCGGGTCGCGTACACCTACCATGACAAACCCGTGGAACTGCGCAAGAGCTGGGTCAACACGGGGGCGTACGTCTACCGCAGCGACCTGAGAAAAGAATTGACGCTGAATCGAAACTCACTGCGGGAAATGCCATGAACGACACCGGTCTCGCCTACCTGAGCGTCGCGGAACAGGCCGCATTGATAAAAAAGAGGGAGATCTCCCCCGTCGATCTCGTGGAGATTTATCTCGGCCGCATCGAGAAGTGGGACAGGGTCCTGCACTCGTGGATCACCGTGTGCGCCGACGCGGCACGCAGGCAGGCACGACAGACGGAATCCGAAATCGCCGCCGGCCGCTACCTCGGTCCCCTGCATGGGATCCCTTTTGGCGCCAAGGATCAGATCGCCACGGGCGACGTGCCCACCACGATGGCATCGGTGATCCAGCCCGACTTCGGCGACGGCATGACCGCAACGGCGGTGCAGAAGCTCCAGGACGCCGGCGCGATCCTCCTCGGCAAGAACAACCTGCACGAGTTCGGGAAGGGCAGCTCCGTAAACTTCCACTACGGAGAGCCGAAGAATCCGTGGAACATCGCCTACGAGCCGTCCCATTCCTCGACCGGTTCCGGCATCAGCGTCGCAGCCGGGCTGGTCTCGGTCGCGCTCGGCGAAGATACCGGGGGCTCCATTCGCGGCCCCGCCTGGGCGAACGGCGTGGTCGGCGTGCGCCCGACGTTCGGCAGGGTGAGCCGTCACGGCGGCATCATGTACGCCTGGACCCAGGACACCATAGGCCCGCTGACTCGCACCGTTGCGGACAACGCCTTGGTGCTTCAGGCCATCGCCGGCCACGACCCCAAGGATCCGCTCTCGAGCACCCGGCCCGTCCCGGAGTACGGACGGCACCTCACGCCGGATCTGAAGGGCATGAAGCTCGGGCTCGTGCGCGAGATGTCGGTCGGCCAGACGTTGCATCCAGAGGTCGAGCGCATGCTCGGTGCGGCGCTTGCGGTGCTGAGGGCCCTCGGCGCAACGGTGGAGGAGGTTTCGCTGCCGCGCGCGAAATTCGCGGTACCGCTCCAGTTTCTCACTTCGGACCCGGACGTCGCCGCCGTGTTCTTGCGCAAATGGCTGAAGAAGCACTGGAACAAGTTCGACGTCGGCACCCGCACGCGCATCGCCGCGGCGGCGCTCGTCCCGGCCATCGTGTATGCCCGCGCGATGCGCGCCCGCGCGCTGGTTCGCAACGAGATCCTGGGCGCGTTCCGGAGCTACGATGCGCTGCTGGCGCTCATGAATTTCGTGCCGCCGCTCAGGCTCCAGGAATCGGTCGAGAAGATCGAGTCGAGGGAGGACGTGGCGAGCCGGATGTTCAAGTCCCGCCGCATGTGCACCTATCCCTTCAGCATTGCGAACGTCCCCGCCCTCTCGGTCCCGTCCGGCTTCACCGCCGACGGGGTGCCGATGTCGATACAGATCGCGGCCCGGCCTTTTGACGAGACCACGATGTATCGCGTGGCCCACGCCTACGAGCAGGCCACCGGATGGCACTTGCGCCATCCCGATCTCGAGAAAACCGTCGGTCCGGCCCTGCAGACGGCGGACGCGCAACTCACAGGAGCGTAGCAATGGAGCTCACCACGGACGACGTTCGCAACCTGGCGAAGACGATCGGCCTCGAGATCCCGGATGCCGATCTCAACACGGTCGCGCTGCGCCTTTCCGGCCTGCTCGCGCTGATGGACGAAGTGGAAAAGGCGCTCGGTGACGAGATGGACAAGGTCGATCCGATTCCGCCCGTCTATCCGCGCGAGGACTTCTGAACGGTGCTTCCCGGGTTGCGGCCATGCACCGGAGGTCCTTGATCGACTTGCAGGCCACGCTGCGCGAGCTGGCGGTCGGGGGCGCCACGTACCGCTACTACAGCCTCGCCGCGGCATCGCAGGCCGCAGGGCTCGACGGGCTCGCGCGGCTGCCGTTCTCGCTGCGCATACTCGCGGAGAACCTGCTGCGGCATGGCAAGGATGCTACGGAGCTCGCCGGCAGGCTCGCCGCCCTCGCCCGCGGCGAGCGCGGCTTCGAGATTCCGTTCCGACCGGCGCGCGTCCTGCTGCAGGATCTCCTCGGCGTGCCGGTGATGGTCGATTTCGCCGCGCTGCGCGAGGCGGTCGCGGCGGCGGGCGGCGATCCGTTCGATGTCAACCCCGCGATACCCGTCGATTTCGTGATCGACCACTCGATCATTGCGGATGTCGCAGGAGCGAGCGACGCGCAGCGGCGCAACGTCGAGATCGAATACGCGCGCAACCGCGAGCGGTTCGCGTTCCTGGCGTGGTGCCAGAATGCGTTCCGTAACTTCCGGGTCGTGCCGCCGGACAGCGGTATCGTTCACCAGATCAACGTCGAGCGCCTCGCGCGGGTTGCCTGGACGCAGCGGCTGAACGGCGAGGATCTCGTCTGCCCCGACACCCTGGTCTGCAACGACAGCCACGCGACGATGGTAAACGGCATCGGCGTGCTTGGGTGGGGCGTCGGCGGCATCGAAGCCGAAGCGGCCATGCTGGGTCGCCCCCTTTCCATGCGCGTGCCGGAAGTGCTCGGCATACGCGTTACCGGGGAGCTGCCGGCGGGCGCTACCGCGACCGATCTCGTTCTTACCATCGCCGAGCGTCTGCGCAATGTCGGGGTCGTCGGGAAATTCGTGGAGTTCCACGGTGCCGGCCTCGAGGCGCTGCCCGTGGCCGACCGCGCGACGATCGCGAACATGGCGCCGGAATACGGGGCGACCTGCGTCTTCTTTCCGGTCGATCAAAAGTGCATCGATTACCTGGCGCTCACCGGGCGCGATGCCGCGACTGTCGGAATCGCCGCGGCCTGCATGAAGGCGCTGGGGCTGTGGCGCGATGCCGGCACGGCGACGCCGCGTTTCGACGCCGACGTTGAACTCGACCTTGCTGCGGTCGAGCGCTCGCTCGCCGGCCCGCGCCGGCCGCAGCAGCGCGTGGCGCTCGCGAAAGTGGCCCGCGGATTCGCCTCCGAGCTGTCGACGCTCGCCCGCGACGCTCGCAGCACTTGCGCGCGCGTCCCGGTCGCAGGCCGGGATTACACACTGGGCGATGGCGATGTCGTAATAGCGGCGATCACGAGCTGCACCAACACCTCCAATCCGGCGAACATGATTGCCGCAGGGCTGCTCGCGCGTAACGCCGCCGCGCGCGGGCTGACGCCCCGCCCCTGGGTGAAAACCTCCTTCGCTCCCGGCTCCAAGGCAGTCGTGGAATACTTGCGGCGCGCCGGCCTCGATACTCCGCTCGAGGCGCTCGGCTTTCACCTTGTAGGGTTCGGCTGCACCACCTGCAACGGCAACTCGGGGCCGCTCGCGCCGGAAATCGAGGCTGCGATCAGGACCGGGCAGCTCGTTGCGGCGGCGGTGCTCTCCGGCAACCGCAATTTCGAGGGACGCGTGCATCCGCTCGCCCGCGCAGCCTATCTCGCTTCGCCCGCACTCGTGGTCGCCTACGCCATCGCGGGCCGCGTCACGCTCGACTTGGAAGCCGAGCCGCTCGGCATTGACCGTCGCGGCGATTCCGTATGGCTGTGCGATGTGTGGCCGTCCGCGGAGGATCTCGCCAGAACGCTGGCCGCGTGCGTGACGCCCGATGTCTATCGCTCGAGCTTCGAGGGGCTCTTCGAAGGCGCGCCCGAGTGGCAAGCGCTGCGCGGCGCATCGAGCGCGCTCTTTCCATGGCGGCAAGACAGCACGTTCCTGCGCCGGCCGCCGTTTTTCGAGGGCCTGTCACGCGAGCCCTCGCGGATCACGGAGCTCGGAGGCATGCGTCCGCTGGCGATCCTGGGCGACATGGTCACGACCGACCACCTCTCGCCCAACAACACGATCGCTCCGGACAGCGTGGCGGCACGGTATCTGACAGAGCGCGGCGTGGCCGCCGCGGACTTCCAGACCTACGGCTTTCGCCGCGGCAATCACGAGATGGCATTGCGCGGAACATTCGCCTCCTCGCGGCTGAAAAACGCCATGACGCCCCGCGAGGAAGGCCCGTATACGCGACTCGAGCCCGACGGCACCGTCATGCCGATTTTCGACGCGGCGCAGGTCTATCGCAGCCGCGGCGTGCCGCTCATCCTGATCGCCGGGCGTGAATACGGGGCCGGCTCCTCGCGCGATTGGGCGGCCAAGGGCCCGGCGCTGCTCGGCGTGCGCGCAGTCGTGGCCGAGAGCTTCGAGCGGATACACCGCTCGAACCTCGTAGGCATGGGTATCCTGCCGCTCGAGCTACGGGGCACCCGCCGGGAGGATCTGCAGCTGGACGGGACGGAAACCTTCGACGTGGCCGGCCTCGACGACGATCTGCAGGCTCAGGCGGCGCTCTCCTTGCGCGTGCGCCGCTCGACCGGCAGCATGGATCAATTTGCCGTGACCTGCCGCATCGATACCGACGAGGAGCTTCTGTACTACCGCCACGGCGGCATCCTGCCGTACGTGTACCGCGAGCTCGTCTCACAAATCTAACCGGAAAGGAAACTCGAGTGGCTCAGAAAGCAGAACGGACGGCACACGACCCGCGGCTCGAACAAATGGCCTTTTCCTTCGTCCGCGTCCCGCCGCGCCCGTCCAAGCCGCGGGAGCGGGGGCTCACCGTCGTTGCCGACCGCGGCATCGGAGTGGAGCGGGTGAAAGACCTGCTCGACGCCGCAGGCGAGTACATCGACTTCTTCAAGCTCGGCATCGGCGCCTACCGCCTGCAGCGCGAGGAGTTCCTGCGCCGCAAGATCGCAGTGCTGCACAAGGCGAAGGTCGCCGTGTTCTTCGCCGGGGACCTGAGCGAAGCGGCGTTCCAGCAGGGCGTCTCCCGACAGTTCTACAGGAAGGTGAAAGAGCTCGGGGCGCAGGCGGTCGAGGTCTCGAGCGCGCAGGTGACGATGTCGCTCAAGGACAAGTGCGGGCTGATCGAGCTGGCGGCTGACTGCGGGCTTAAAGTGATCGCAGAAGCCGGGCAAAAGGGCCACGAAGACTGGACCAACAGCCAGAGCTACGTGTTCGCGCAGGTCGAGGCCTACCGCAAGGCGGGCGCCTGGCGCGTGCTGGTGCAGGGCGAGGGGATCAGCGAAGGGGTGGAGGAGATGAAGGAGCAGCTCATCCTCAACCTCGTCGCGCGCTTCGACGTCGAGGATTTCATCTTCCAGGCGAAGGACGGCAAGAGCCAGACGTGGTATATCGGCACGCTCGGCAACAACGTCAATCTCGATATCGACGATCACCAGGTGATAGACGTCGAGCTGATGCGGCGCGGCATCCGCAAGCGGGGCATCTTCGGGTTGGTGGGGTCCGCATGAACGAGCTTGCCTTCAGCGCGGGCAAGCCGGGCTCCCGAGAACGATCTTGGGTCGATATGCAGCAACGCTTGAAATCGCTCGTTCATTACTTATGATTTTCGCGGTTCAAAGCTCTTCATTGATACTGTTGTGCAGCGTGATCATTGGGCTCGCGACGCCGGGCTATGCGCAACAGTATCCGTCGCGCCCGGTGCGCTTCGTCGTGCCCTTCGCGCCCGGCGGCAGTACCGATACGCTCGCCCGGACCCTGGGAGTCAAGCTTGCCGATGCGCTCGGGCAGCAGGTCGTAGTGGATAACCGCTCCGGCGGCAACGGCAATATCGGAATGGAAATCGTGGCCAAGTCACCGCCCGATGGCTACACCATAGTGCTCGGCTACATCGCCAATCTCGCCATCGCCCCCAGCCTTTACAGCAAGCTGCCCTTCGATCCGATCAGGGACTACGAGCCGGTCACGCAGCTTGCCAGCTCGCCCAATGTGCTGACCGCGCACCCTTCGGTGCCGGCCAGGAGTCTCAAGGAGTTGATCGCGCTCGCAAAGGCGAAGCCCGGTCAGGTGAGCTTCGCCTCGACCGGCGTCGCGAGCGTCGGGCATCTCACCGGCGAGCTGCTCAACAGTCTCGCCGGAATGAAGATGACCCACGTACCGTACAAGGGCGGCGGCCAGGCGATCATCGACCTGTTGGGCGGTCACGTGCAGGCCATGTTCAGCGGTTTCACCGCGGCGATGCCTCACATCAAGGCCGGGAAGATCAGGGCGCTGGCGGTCACGGGGGCCACGCGCTCGCCCGCGCTGGCCGACGTCCCGACCATCGCGGAGCAGGGGTTTCCAGGCGTCGAAGCGACCGCATGGTACGGCGTGCTGTTGCCCGCCAGGACGCCTCGCACCATCGTTACCCGCCTGCACGACGAGACCGTGAAGGCCCTCCACTTTCAGGACGTGAAGGAACGGCTGGATGGCCTGGGCTTCGAGATCGTGGGCTCGACGCCCGAGCAATTCGGCGCCTACATCAAGTCCGAGATCGGGAAGTGGGAGAAGGTGGTCAAGGCGTCGGGAGCCAAGCCTGACTGAAAGTAAAGTGACGAGTGACGGGTGACGGATCTTGAACATCTTCCTGCCGCCTCGAGAGGTGCGTCGTTGATGGCGGGTGCGTTGAGTTGCCTCATCGGTGCCAACATCGCCGCGACTGCGACATTTGCACACGCCCAGAGCTATCCCGCGAAGCCGGTGCGGCTGATCACGCCGTCGTCGCCTGGCAGCGGCGTCGATATTGTGGCCCGCTTCGTCGGACAGAAGCTGTCGGAGACCACCGGCCAGCAGTTCATCATAGACAATCGTGCGGGTGCCGGCGCGAATCTCGGGGCTGAAATCGCAGCCAAGGCGGGACCCGACGGATATACCCTGTTTCTCGGCACCCCGGCCCATGCCATCAACCCGAGCCTCTACCGGCGGCTCGCCTACGATATCGTTCGCGACTTCGCCCCCATCAGCCTGCTCACCACCGGCTATTACGTCGTCGTGGTGAACCCGGCGCTGCCGGCGAAGAACGTCAAGGAACTGATAGCGCTGGCCAGGGCCAAACCCGGCCAGCTCAACTTCGCTTCTGCGGGCACCGGCAACGCCACGCACCTCGCCGGCGAGCTCTTCAAGTCGCTCGCTCAGGTGAATCTCGTTCACGTCCCTTACAAGGGCTCCGGTCCCGCGCTGACCGACCTGCTCGGCGGGCAGGTGCAATTGATGTTCTCCAACCTTACCGCCGCCATGCCTCATATCAAATCGGGCAAGCTCCGCGCGCTCGCGGTGACCGGCGAGCACAGGGCTCAGAGCGCGCCTGATATACCGACCGCAATCGAAAGCGGGGTGAAGGGATATTCCGTCACGTCGTGGTATGGACTGCTCGCGCCCGCCCGCACCCCGCAGGCGATCATCGACCGGCTCAACGCCGAGGTCGGCAAGGTCATGCGCCTCGGCGACATGAAGGAGCGCCTCTCGGGAGAGGGCGCGGAGCCCGCTCCCGGCACGGCGACGGAGTTCGCCACGCTCATCAGGAGCGAAATCGCAAAATGGGCCCAGGTCATCAAGAGCGCGGGCCTCGCCGGTACCGAATAGAGCTGCTGCTCGTGTTCGGCTGTGCGGCCGGCGCGGCGCTTGCGCACGAGCCTCCCGCCGCCGCAGGAACGGCGAAAACGATCACCTTGCCGGCGCGAGAGTTCCACGAGGAATGCCTGCAGCTTGCCGCGCGGCAGCGCATCGAGTATTCCTTTCGCAGCCGCACGCCGGTGGAGTTCAACATCCACTATCACCGGGACGGCAAGATCCGCTATCCGGTTCGAAGAAAAGCCGTTACTGGGCTTTCCGGCAGCTACCTGCCGCAGCGAGCTGACGGCTATTGTCTGATGTGGCGCAACACGCAGGGCACGACTGCGGAGCTGAGCTACCGATTCGCGACCACCGAATCGAAATGATTGCATGTTGGTGCTATTGACATGGATCAAAACAAGCGTGCAAGCTTTCATGCGACCCTCTTTGCTTGAAATTGCGCCCCAGTCGCAGGAAAGCAGATGACGTCGAGCGGTCAGGGAATCCCGGTCCTCATCGCCAGCACACTAGCGTTCACCGTGTGCTTCGCGGTCTGGCTGATGTTTGCAATTATCGGCATTCCGATCAAGGGCCTGCTCAAGCTCAGCGGCACGCAATTCGGCCTGCTGGCCGCATTCCCGGTGCTGTCGGGCGCGTTGCTGCGCCTTCCCATGGGCATGCTGACGGACCGTTTCGGCGGCCGCATCGTGTTCTTTCTGCTGCTTGCCGGCAGCGCGGCGCCGGTCTATCTCGTTGCGTACGCAACGGAGTACTGGCAGTTCCTGGGCCTCGGTCTCGTGCTCGGCGCGGTGGGAGCGTCGTTCTCGGTGGGCACCCCGTATGTCTCGCGCTTCTTCGATCAGAGCCGGCGCGGGTTTGCGATGGGCGTTTTCGGCGCGGGCACGAGCGGCGCGGCCGTCAACATGTTCGTCGCGCCGCACATCGTCTCCGCGTTCGGCTGGCAGATGGTCCCGAAGGTCTACGCCGCGGCTATCGCGGTTACCGCAGTGCTGTTCTGGCTGATTTCCTACCCTGATCCCGGTGCGGGCAAGGCGGGAGCGAGCCTCAAGCAGCAGTTCGCGGTCCTGAACGACGCACGAGTCTGGAAATACTGCCAGTACTATTCGATCGTGTTCGGTGGCTTCACTGCGCTCTCTCTCTGGATGCCGCAGTACTACATCGGGGAATACGGCCTCAGTATCGGGCAGGCGGCGCTGATGGCGGCCGCATTTTCGCTGCCGGCCGGCGTGCTGCGCGCGCTGGGGGGATGGCTGTCCGACCGCTTCGGCGCGCACGGGGTGACCTGGTGGGTACTGTGGGTCGCGTGGATCTGCCTCTTCATTCTTTCGTATCCGAAGTTCGATCTCACCATCTACACGGTGAAGGGCTCGGAGACCTTCAATATCCTGGTGGCGCCGTGGGTTTTCACGCCGCTGCTGTTCGTGATGGGTATTGCCTTCGCGTTCGGCATGGCCTCGACGTTCAAGTACGTCGGCGACGACTTCCCGCAAAACATGGGCGTGGTGTCGGGCATCGTCGGCCTCGCCGGCGGCCTCGGCGGATTCCTGCTGCCGATCATGTTCGGCTGGCTGGTTGATGTCCTCGGCGTGCGCTCGACCTGCTTCATGCTGCTCTACGGCATCGCTTGGGTATCGCTGATCCTGATGTATACGACGGAAGTGCGGCGCGCGCCGATCCTGGGAGACGCGGGTCGCGCCGCCGCGCATGCTCCCGCAACCTCTGACGTTCGAAGATAGACCATGAGCCACTTTCTCGACCGATTGATGTTCTTTACCCAGTCGCGCGAGCCCTTCGCGCAGGGCCACGGCGAGTTGCGCAAGGAGGACCGCACGTGGGAAGAGGGCTACCGCTTGCGCTGGCAGCACGACAAGATCGTGCGCTCCACCCACGGCGTGAACTGCACCGGCTCGTGCAGCTGGAAGATCTACGTCAAGGGCGGCGTCGTGACCTGGGAGACGCAACAGACCGATTATCCGCGTACGCGGCCCGACATGCCCAACCACGAGCCGCGCGGTTGCTCGCGGGGCGCCTCTTACAGCTGGTACCTGTACAGCGCCAACCGCATCAAGTATCCGATGGTGCGCGGGCGGCTCGTCCGGCTGTGGCGCGAGGCACGGAAATCGCTGGCGCCGGTCGACGCGTGGGCCTCGATCGTGGAAGACCCGGCGAAGGCGCGGGATTACAAGGCGATCCGCGGCCGCGGCGGCTTCGTGCGCTCGACCTGGGAGGAGGTCAACGAGCTCGTCGCGGCGGCCAACGTCTACACGATCAAGCGCTACGGGCCCGACCGCGTGATCGGCTTTTCGCCGATCCCGGCGATGTCCATGGTGTCGTACGCGGCCGGCAGTCGCTACCTGTCGCTGATTGGCGGCGTATGCATGAGCTTCTACGACTGGTACTGCGACCTGCCGCCGTCCTCGCCCCAGACCTGGGGCGAGCAGACCGACGTGCCGGAGTCGGCCGACTGGTACAACTCGGCTTTCATCATCGCCTGGGGCTCCAACGTGCCGCAGACGCGCACGCCCGATGCGCACTTCTTCGTCGAGGCGCGCTACAACGGGACCAAGGTCGTCGCCGTCACGCCGGACTACTCGGAGGTCGCGAAGCTCTCCGACGTCTGGATGCACCCGAAGCAGGGTACGGACGCCGCGCTCGGCATGGCGATGGGCCACGTAATACTCAGGGAATGCTTCGTCGACCGCCAGGTTCCCTATTTCGAGGACTACTGCCGGCGCCTCACCGACATGCCGCTGCTCGTCAGGATGGTGAAGCGCGGCGACCGCTATGTGCCCGACCGCTATCTGCGCGCCTCCGACTTCGCCGACCGGCTCGGTCAGAAGAACAACCCGGAATGGAAAACGGCGGGCATCGACGAGGCGAGCGGCCGGCCGGTTGCGCCGCAGGGCTCCATCGGTTACCGCTGGGGCCAGGAGGTCGAGGGCGATCTCGGAAAATGGAACCTCGAGCAGAAGAACGGCGCAGGCGGGGCGGAAGTGAAGCTTGCCCTTTCGTTGCTCGGGCGCAGCGACGAGGTCGTGCCGGTCGCGTTTCCGTACTTTGGCGGAGTCGCTCACGAGCATTTCCGCTCCAACGACCAGAGCACCGACGTGCTGGTCCGTAACGTCCCGGTAAGAACACTGCAGCTCGCCGAGGGCGAGGCGCGTGTCGCGACAGTGTTCGACCTCGTGTGCGCGAACTACGGCGTGGACCGGGGGCTCGGCGGGAACTGTGCGCGCTCGTTCGACGACGATGTTCCCTACACCCCCGCGTGGCAGGAGCCGATCACGGGGGTGAAGCGCGAGCAGGCGATCGCGGTAGCCCGCCAGTTCGCCGAGACCGCGGAGAAGACCCAGGGGCGGGCCATGATCATCATCGGCGCGGCCATGAATCACTGGTACCACCAGGACATGAACTACCGGGCGTGCATCAACATGTTGATGCTGTGCGGCTGCGTCGGCCAGTCCGGAGGCGGCTGGGCCCACTACGTGGGGCAGGAGAAGCTGCGCCCGCAGACCGGGTGGACCGCGCTGGCGTTCGCGCTCGACTGGACACGCCCGCCGCGCCAGATGAACTCGACCTCGTTCTTCTACGCGCACTCCGACCAGTGGCGCTACGAGCAGCTCAAGGTCTCCGAGATCCTCTCACCGCTCGCCGATCCCGCGCGGTATGCCGGCAGCTTCATCGACTTCAACGTCCGCGCGGAGCGCATGGGATGGCTTCCTTCCGCGCCACAGTTCTCCGTCAATCCGCTGCGGGTGGCTCGGGACGCTGCTGCCGCGGGCGTGGAGCCCCGGGATTACGTGGTGAAGGGCTTGAAGGACGGCGCGCTCAAGCTCGCGTGCGAGGACCCCGACAACCCGGTCAACTTTCCTCGCAACCTCTTCGTCTGGCGCTCGAACCTGCTCGGCTCCTCGGGCAAGGGGCACGAGTATTTCCTGAAGCATTTCGTCGGCGCCCAGCACGGCGTCCAGGGCCGGGACCTCGGCGAAACCGGCGGCGACAAGCCGCAGGAAGTCGTGTGGCGCGACGTGGACAACGGCGCGGGAAGCCGCGGCGCGCCGGAAGGCAAGCTCGACCTGCTGGTCACGCTCGACTTCAGGATGTCCACGACCTGCCTTTACTCCGATGTGGTCCTGCCGACGGCGACCTGGTACGAGAAGAACGACCTCAACACCTCCGACATGCACCCGTTCATCCACCCGCTGTCGGCGGCGGTGGACCCGGTGTGGCTGGCGAAAAGCGACTGGGAAATTTACAAGGGCATAGCGAAGAAATTCTCGGAGATCGCGGCCGGCCATCTCGCCGTGGAGAAGGATATCGTGCTGGTGCCCCTGCAGCACGATACGCCGGGCGAGCTCGCGCAGCCGCTGGCCGTGAAGGACTGGAAGAAGGGCGAGTGCGATCTCGTGCCGGGCAAGACCGCGCCGCAGATCGTGGTCGTCGAGCGCGACTATCCGAATACCTACCGGCGCTACACCGCTCTCGGGCCGCTTCTGAAGAAGCTGGGGAATGGCGGCAAGGGCATCAGCTGGAATACGGACCGGGAGGTGGACGGGCTCTCCCGCCTGAACTACACGGTGACCGAGGAGGGCCCGACGAAGGGCCTGCCGCGCATCGAGACCGACGTGGACGCCGCGGAAGTCATCCTGTCGCTCGCGCCGGAGACCAACGGCGAGGTGGCCGTCAAGGCGTGGCACGCGCTCGGGAAGTTCACCGGCCGCGACCATCTGCATCTCGCCGAGACCCGCGAGGACGAGAAGATACGCTACCGCGACGTGCAGGCGCAGCCGCGCAAGATCATCAGCTCCCCCACCTGGTCGGGGATCGAGAGCGAGCACGTGAGCTACACAGCGGGCTACACCAACGTGCACGAGCTGATCCCGTGGCGCACGCTGACCGGCCGCCAGCAGTTCTACCAGGACCACCAGTGGATGCGGGACTTCGGCGAAGCGCTGTGCGTCTATCGTCCGCCGGTGGACACGCGCACCGTCGCGCCCCTCCTCGGCCAACGCCCGAACGGCAATCCCGAGGTCGTGCTGAATTTCATCACGCCACACCAGAAATGGGGCATCCACTCGACCTACACCGACAACCTGCTGATGCTGACGCTCTCGCGCGGCGGGCCTATCGTCTGGGTTTCGGAGACGGACGCGAAGAAGGCCGGTATAGAAGACAACGACTGGATCGAACTCTTCAACATGAACGGCGCGATCGCGGCCCGGGCCGTGGTGAGCCAGCGCGTGAACGAAGGCATGTGCCTGATGTACCACGCGCAGGAGAAGATCGTTAACGTGCCGGGGTCGGAGGTGACCGGCCATCGCGGCGGCATCCACAACTCGGTCACGCGCGCGGTGGTGAAGCCGACGCACATGATCGGCGGCTACGCGCAGCTCTCCTACGGCTTCAACTACTACGGCACCGTGGGCTCCAACCGCGACGAGTTCGTGATCGTCAGGAAGATGGCGAAGGTCGACTGGATGGATGTCCCTGTGAGGCAGGCTAATGCTTAAGGATCTCACCGCAGAAGCGCGCAGACGCGAAGAGGGGAAGGTGGGAGGGATATTGGCGATGCACTTTCCGGGAAGGAGGGCGGCATGAAAATCCGTGCGCAAATTGCAATGGTGCTCAATCTCGACAAGTGCATCGGGTGCCATACCTGCTCCGTCACGTGCAAGAACGTCTGGACCTCGCGCCTCGGCATGGAGTACGCCTGGTTCAACAACGTGGAGACCAAGCCCGGCATCGGCTATCCCAAGGAATGGGAGAACCAGGAGCGCTGGAAGGGCGGATGGGAGCGCAAGGCGAGCGGCAAGATCGTGCCGAAGCAGGGGGGGAGGCTCTCTCTGCTGATGAAGATGTTCGCCAATCCGCACCTGCCCGAGATCGACGACTACTACGAGCCTTTCACTTTCGACTACGAGCACCTGCAGACCGCACCCGAGATGCCGACGGCTCCGGTCGCACGCCCGATTTCGATCATTACGGGCCAGCGCATGGAGAAGGTGGAATGGGGACCGAACTGGGAGGAGATACTGGGAGGGGAATTCTCGAAGCGCTCGAAAGACGCCAACTTCGAAGCCGTGCAGAAGGACATCTACGGGCAGTTCGAGAACACCTTCATGATGTACCTACCGCGCCTGTGCGAGCACTGCCTCAACCCGACCTGCGTCGCTTCCTGTCCCTCGGGCTCGATCTACAAGCGCGAGGAGGACGGCATCGTTCTGATCGACCAGGACAAGTGCCGCGGCTGGCGCATGTGCGTGTCGGGCTGTCCCTATAAGAAGATCTACTACAACTGGTCCACCGGCAAGGCCGAGAAGTGCATTTTTTGCTATCCGCGGATTGAGGCGGGGCAGCCGACCGTGTGCTCCGAAACCTGCGTCGGGCGCATCCGCTACCTCGGCGTCCTGCTCTACGACGCCGACCGCATCGAGGAGGCAGCCTCCGTCAAGAGTCCCAGTGACCTGTACAAAGCCCAGCTGAGCATATTCCAGGATCCCCACGCGGTGGAGGTGCAGGAACGGGCGCGCCGCGACGGCGTGCCCGAGGCGTGGCTGGAGGCGGCGAAGATCTCCCCGGCCTACAAGCTGGCGATGGAATGGAAGATCGCCTTCCCGCTGCACCCCGAGTACCGCACGCTGCCCATGGTGTGGTATGTGCCGCCGCTCTCGCCGATCCAGTCGCACGCCAACGCCGGCAGCATCGGCGGGGTCGGCGACATTCCCGACGTGCGCAGCCTGCGCATTCCCGTGCGTTACCTGGCGAACCTGCTCACGGCAGGCGACGAGGAGCCGGTGGTTCGCGCGCTCGAGCGCATGCTCGCGATGCGCGCCTTCTACCGGGAACGGCAGCTCGAGCGGCGCGACAATCTCGACCTGCTCCAGCAGGTGGGCCTGAGCCTGCATGAAGTGGAGGAGATGCACCGTTACCTGTCGATTGCCAACTACGAGGATCGCTTCGTGATCCCGACCACGCACCGCGAGTACGCCGAGAACGCCTACCAGTTGCGCGGCGAGTGCGGCTTTTCGTTCGGCAATTCCTGTTCCGACGGCGAGACGCCGACCAGCCTGTTCGGCGGCAAGATGGCGGGCAAGAAGGTGATACCGCTCAAGACCATCGCCGCTAAATCGCCCGACAACGCGGTGGACTACTGATGATCACCTTCCGCGCCCTCGGGGCGCTGCTCGCCTATCCCGACCGCGACCTCGTCGTGGCCCTGCCCGAGATCGCCGGCGCGATCGGGCAATCGCGGCTGCTGGGCCGCGCCGAGAAGGAGCGGCTAGCCGCTCTCATCGCAGAGCTGCGGCGGGCCGATCCCTACGAGCTCGAAGAGCGCTACGTCGCACTGTTCGATCGCGGGCGAGCGACCTCGCTCCATCTCTTCGAGCACGTCCACGGGGATTCGCGCGAGCGAGGGCAGGCCATGGTGGATCTGGGTCGAACCTACGAGCGTGCGGGACTTCACCTCACCGCCAGCGAGCTGCCGGACTATCTCCCGGCGGTGCTGGAATTTCTGAGCTGCCAGCCGATGGCCGGGGCGCGCGAAATGCTCGCGGATTGCGCGCACATCCTGCGCGTCGTGGGCGAGCGGCTCGCCGGGCGCGGCAGCCGCTACGCGGCGGTATTCGACGCGATCCTCGGCGCCGCGGGTCAGGCGGGGCTGGACTGGTCGAAGGCGCCGCAGCCCGAGCAGGAGCCTGCGGTCGACGACGACTGGATGGACGCGCCGGCTTTCGGTGCGGGCTCGGAGCGCGACTCCGGCGGGCGTCCCGCCATCGCAGTCATGCAGTTCATGCCGCGCAAACCGAAATAGATGCCGCTGGAGACGACCATGGACTTCATCAACCAGTTCCTGTTCGGGATCTATCCCTACATTGCGCTCTCGGTGTTCTTTGCGGGCAGCCTGCTCCGCTTCGACCGTGAGCAGTACACCTGGAAGAGCGACTCGTCCCAGCTCCTGCGCGCGCGTGAGCTGCGCTGGGGCTCGAACCTGTTCCACTTCGGCGTGCTGGTGGTGTTCTTCGGCCATCTCGTCGGCTTCCTCACGCCGGAGCCCATCGTCAATGCGCTGATGTCGCAGCGGGCGCACGAGCTGATGGCGATGGTAGCCGGCGGCATTGCCGGCGCGTGCGCCATCGTCGGCCTCACCCTCCTGATCCACCGCCGCCTCGCCGATCCGCGGATCATGTCGAACACGCGCCCGTGGGACATCACGATCCTCGTGATCTTGTGGCTGCAGCTCGCGCTCGGGCTCGCCACCGTATGGTTCTCGATGCAGCACGTGCCGGGCTACGATTTCAACCGGCTCGTCGAGTACGTACAGGGGATCGTCATCTTCCGTCCCGGCAACGCAGGACTGCTCGCCGGCATCCCGGCCGTCTACAAGGTGCACATCTTCCTCGGGTTGACGATCTTCCTGATCTTCCCGTTCACCCGGCTTGTGCACATATGGAGTGGGTTCGCGGCAGCCGCCTACCTCTTCCGTCCGTATCAGATCGTGCGCACACGCCGCAAGTGGAAGCCGACCGGGGTGCAGGGATGACGGTCACCGTCAACGGTATTGTCGTCGAGGCAGCGGCGCAGCTCCCGCCGCAGGGAGCGGCGGCGAGAGAGCTGCTGCGGCAGCGCGCGGTCGCGGCCGGCCTCGTGGCAGAAGACGCCGGCGCAAGCGAATCCGACGCCGCGATCGAGCGACTGCTCGAGCGGGAGGTCGTCACGCCGGAGCCCGGCGAAGAAGAATGCCGGCGCTATTACGAAGCGCATCCCGCCGAATTCACGAGCGGGGAGCTCGCGTTCGCACGGCACATCCTGTTCCAGGTCACGCCCGGGGCGCCGCTGCCGGCGATCCGGGCCAAGGCGGAGCTTACGCTGGCTGAACTCACGAAGGATTCCTCGCAATTCGAGCGCTGCGCCGCGGAGTGCTCCAATTGTCCATCGGGACGGCAGGGGGGCAGCCTGGGGCAGCTCGGGCGCGGGGACACGGTTCCCGAGTTCGAACAGGCCTTGTTCAACGGCGGCTACGTCGGGCTCTACCCGCAGCTGGTCAAGACGCGCTACGGCTTCCACATCCTCGTCGTGGACCGCCGGGAGCCGGGCCGGCGGATTCCGTTCGAAGCGGCACGGACGGCGATTGCGGACCGGCTGCGCGAGCGGGTGCTGCGCCGAGCGCTGCAGCAATACGTGAGCGTATTGGCCGGACAGGCGGACGTCAGCGGCGTAGACCTGCGAGCCGTTCCAACGCCGCTCGTGCGGTAGGCGGTCACGCGCCGATCGTAGTTGGGGACACTGGGGCTGGCTTATGGCAGCGGCGGTCCTCATTTGCAGATCATCACCGGCACGGGGCTGTGCGCGAGCACTTTCCAGGCTTCGCTGCCAAGCAGGAGCCGCGAAATGCCGCGCCGCCCGTGCGAGGCCATTACGATCAGATCACAGCGATTGCGCCTCGCCGCATTGACGATCTCCTGGAAGGGAAAGTTGCCCCGCACGTAGGAACATTTGCAGGGTACTCGGGCCTCCCGCGCTGCGGTCTTCATCGCCGCGAAATGCCGCGCGGCGGCGCTGGCTACCCTGGCGGCGAACTGCTTCGGCGAAACGAACCCGGCGGGCACCTTGCCGTCATAAGCGTAAAGGTTGGGCTGCCACGTCGGGCCGACCCACAGGCCGACCACGCGCGCATCCTGCTCCTTGGCGAAGCGTATGGCACGCTCCACTGCCCGCCAGGAGAAGGGCGAGCCGTCTGTCGGTACCAGTATCCGCCTGAACATACCTGCCATTCCTTTCCAGGATCCGGCGTCTTTCGATTCCGGCGCCCGGCGCGGGCCGCGGGAGCACAGGACCTCTATCCACCGCCGTC
This sequence comes from Burkholderiales bacterium, assembly GCA_035259205.1. GTDB lineage: Bacteria > Pseudomonadota > Gammaproteobacteria > Burkholderiales > SG8-41 > SG8-41. The sequence continues at coordinate 24,113 of DATFWO010000210.1, forward strand.
CGGGCCCTGCAGCCACCACGGACCGAACTGCCGGAATTGCTTGCGCTGTTCCGCTGTGAGCACCGCGTCGATCTGATTTCAAGTTTTCCTGATGATCATTATTCCGGATTCGGGGCTTCCGGTTATTGAAGTAGATCAAGCGGGTTGAGCGAGACACTCATCCATATCAACGGCTCCCGTGTGAACCGAGTTTGATGCAGATCAAATGGGCCCAGGAGCGGACGCCTAGACTCGATTCAAGGGCAATTCACGAAGGCGATGTAAGTGAGGGCATGATGTTCTTCGAGCTGGCGGTGACAGGAGCGGTCGTAAAGGGTGGACTGGGCATCGCGCGCCAATGCCTTGGCTGCTACCGGGAGAAGGCGCTTGCGGGTGAGCCGGGGTGCACGGGTTTCGGGCCAGGATGCCTCGGATACCGTACGGCCAGCATCAAGAAACCGGGCCGCGTCGCCGATGACCAGACCTATCGGAAGGAGCGCTGATCATGGCGAATGTCCGCGAACTCTGCACGAGGGAAGTCGTGGTTGCCACGCGCGATACAACCGTCGCAGCAGCGGCGAAGCTGATGCGCCACCACCACGTCGGCACCATCGTGGCCTGCGATGAGCCGAACAGGGCCTTACGCATTCCTCTCGGCATCGTGACCGACCGCGATATCGTGGTGGCGGTGGTGGCTCCGGGACTCGATGCCGAGACGATCACGGTCGGCGACATCATGGGGCGGGAGCTGGTAACGGCACGAGAAACCGAAGGCATACTGCAGGCTCTGGAGATCATGCGCTACAAGGCCGTGCGCCGGCTGCCGATCGTGCGCGAAGACGGCCACCTGGTCGGCATCGTCTCGATCGACGATCTACTCGGTGTATTGGCGGAGGAGCTCGGCGACGTCGCCAAGATCGTCGTGCGTGAGCAGGACCGCGAAGCGGTAACCCGGACGTAAAGCGGGGCGGCGAGCAATGATGAACAGCCCGGTGCAGATCACGCTGCGAGGGATGACTCGCTCGGAAGCGCTCGAATTGCGTGTTCGGCGCGCAGTGGGCAAGCTCGGACGGCTGTATTCGGGGATCGTGGCGTGCCGCGTCCTGGTCGAGGCGCCGCACCGCAATCAGCGGCAGGGCCGGCAGTTCGTGGTCCATCTCGACCTCAAGATGCCGGGCGATGAGATCGTGATCAACCGCGACCATCGCGAGGACGTCTATGTCGCGCTGAGAGATGCGTTCGATGCGGCTCGGCGGCAGCTCGCGGACTATGTGCAGCGGCGACGCCGCGAAGCGGGAGCGCAGCGCCTTGTTGCGATTGCTGAGGAGTAGCTCATGACGGCACCACAGGAAGCAGGCGCGTACAGCATTGCGGCGGAACTGCCGCGCGGCGCCGCGTTGCTGCGCGATCCCGCATTGAACAAGGGCACGGCCTTCACCGAGCGCGAGCGTGACGCGCTCGGGTTGCGCGGGCTGCTCCCCCCGCACGTGCTTTCCCAGGACGAGCAGCTGCAACGGGTGCTGGAGAACCTGCGCCGCCTGCCCGACGATCTCGACCGTTACGTCGCGCTCAACGCGCTGCACGATCGCAACGAGGCCCTCTTCTTCCGCGTGGTGTGCGACAACATCGACGAAATGCAGCCGCTCATCTACACGCCGACGGTTGGCCTTGCCTGCCAGAAGTATGGGCACATATTCCAGCGCCCGCGCGGGATCTTCATCGGATCCAACGATCGCGGCCGCGTGGCCAAGGTGCTGCGTAACTGGCCGTATCGCGCGGGGATCATCGTGGTGAGCGACGGCGAGCGCATTCTCGGCCTGGGCGATCTGGGGGCCAACGGCATGGGCATCCCGGTGGGCAAGCTTGCGCTCTATGCGGCCTGCGCCGGCGTGCATCCCAACCTGTGCTTGCCGGTGATGCTCGATGTCGGCACGAACAACGCGGAGCTGCTGGAGGACCGGTTCTACGTGGGGCTGCGCCAGCGGCGCGTGCGCGGCGCCGCCTACGACGAGCTGGTCGAGGAATTCATCGACGCCGCGCAGGAGGTTTTTCCCGGCGTCGTCATCCAGTTCGAGGATTTCGCGAACCAGAACGCGTTCCGGCTGCTGCGCAAGTATCGCGACCGCATCTGCACCTTCAACGACGACATCCAGGGCACGGCGGCCGTCGCGCTCGCCGGCATCTTCTCGGCGTTGCGCGTGACCGGCGGCGGGCTCACCGACCAGACGGTCCTGTTTCTCGGCGCGGGCGAGGCGGCGACGGGTATCGCAGACCTGGCGGTTTCGGCGATGGTCGCGCAGGGACTTACCGCCGAGGCAGCGCGCCGGCGCTGCTGGCTCATGGACTCGCGTGGCCTGGTGGTGAAAGGCCGCACCGATCTCGCGGAGCACAAGCTGCCGTACGCGCACGATCACGCTCGCGTGGATGAATTCCTGACTGCGGTGAGAACGCTCAGGCCCACCGCCATCATCGGCGTCGCCGCGGTGGGGGGCGCCTTTACCCGGGAGGTGCTGGAGGAGATGGCGCGGATCAACGCCCTTCCGATCGTGTTCGCGCTTTCGAATCCCACGTCGAAATCGGAATGCACGGCGGAGGAAGCCTATCGCCACACGGGAGGACGGGCGCTCTTCGCCTGCGGCAGTCCCTTCGATCCGGTCACGGTGCAAGGCAGGACCTTCGTGCCGCGCCAGGGCAACAACTCCTACATCTTCCCCGGCATAGGGCTCGGCGCGATCGCAAGCCGTGCGCGCCGCATCACCGACGAGATGTTCATGGCGGCGGCCCACAGCCTGGCGCACGACGTCGACGAGTCCGATCTCGCGCAGGGCAGCCTGTACCCCGCCCTCCCGCGCATCCGCGAAGTCTCGGCCAACATCGCCGCGCGGGTAGCGGATGTCGCCTACCGGCGCGGGCTCGCCGCCGGACCCGACCCGGCGAACGTCCTGACGCACGTCAGGTCGCAGATGTACGCGCCGGCGTACTGCCGCCGTGTGTGAGCGCGGCGCGCGGCACGGGAGCGGATTCGCCGTGTAACCTCGCGCGCGGCCACGTTTCACACACTCCACCGCGAATAATCGAGTTTGCCCGCCCCCCGGGAGGAATTGCCGGGAACCCCGGGCTGCGGGCTGGACTCACATGCCATGAGGGTATTCCACCTGAGGAGGAAAGCTCATGGCGGCGAATCAAATCATCGCGATCATCCTGATCGTACTGGGGACCCTGGGTCTGGCCTACGGCAGCTTCAGCTACACCAAGGAGACTCACGAGGCGAAGATCGGTCCGCTCCAGTTCTCGATCAAGGAGAAGGAAACGGTGAACATCCCGGTGTGGGCCGGCGCGGGAGCGATAGCAGCGGGCGTGATCCTGCTCGTCGCGGGTCGCAAGCGATGAAGCCGGTGACCGGCAACCGGTGATCGGTCCGTTACCTGACTGCGGTCGGGTCCCAGCAGGTCCGGGAGGTAGGGCCGTGGCCTTGACCGGGCCACCGAGCCAAGTGCCGGTAGGCATCCCCGAAGGGAAGTCACCGCGACTGTGACTGCGCGAGACCGATAGGAGCTGGGGCGATTTCGAGGATGCGGTTGAAGAGCCTGTCGTAGTCTTCGGTATCGCCCCCCAGTGCGAGCGGGTCGCGGTCTTTCCGGATCTCTATTTCCACCTTCGACCAGTCGGCCGCGGACAGCGCTTGCTCCGCGAGCGGGAACAGCAAGTCCTCCTCCTTTCGGATATGGCCCCAGTAGTTGCGCGCGAAGTTCTCCACTTCGCGCTCGAACGCCGGAAATTCCCGGTCGCCTCCTTCTTCATAGCGGATCAGCGCTTGCGCGAGCCGACGCAGCGATTCCTCGCCGCGGGCATGGTCCTCTTCCAGCTCGGCGATCAGTGCCTCGGCTTCGGCGCTGCGCTCGCGTATCGCCTTGAACAGATAGCGGTCTTCCTTCGGGTGGTGCATGCGCTCCGAGAAGGTGTCCAGGTAATAGAGCATCGCGTGGAACACACGGGGCTCGATCTTTCTGCCGAGCGTCCGGATTCCCTGAACGAGGTAGTCCATCCCGTGCAGGACGGCCAGGATCGAGCGATGCTCGTCGTGAATGATCGAGAGAGCCTTGACCATGAGCCTGCGCTCGGGGTGTTGAAGCACTGGCCCGTCCATGGTGCCGGTTTCCTCCTGACGCTATGGCCGTTCGAAAGGCTTAAGCGACTCGACGTTGATCAGATAGCCCGGCGCGGTCTGTTCGTAGCGTGCGAGGCACCCGCGGGCGCAGCCCTGCTTCCCGGGCCATAGGTCGCACGATCGCACCTGCACTTCGGACTCTTCTCCCGTGCCGCGCGAAACCCGTTCTGTGCAAACGGATGCGACCGAGCCGGTTTCAGGGCACCTCATGAGCCGCATGTCCCGCACCGGCGAAATCGCTTGGCGAACGAGCACAACGATTGCGGCTGCAGCCGCAAAACCTGCCATCAATAAGGTGAATTCCAGCCCAGTCATGACGCCTCCTTGGCGCGAGCTGCGCATCTGTCGATGTTTAGAGCCTATTCGACACCCGGGAAGATGCCCGGATGTTGATCCATGTCAAAGAAGCGTGATTCATCCGGCTCGCGACGGTCCCCCCTGGGTGAGCCGTTTTGACGCGGCGGCGAGCGCGCGCGTCCGCATTCTGGCGAGGAGCAGGGATAACATCACACCCACGGCGCAGGCCGCCCCGATGCCGATGAACCCCCACTCGAACGACCCGGTGTGGTCGCGCACCGAGCCCAGGGCATAGACGCAGACGAAGCCGCCGATGTTGGCGAAGAGATTGGCAAACCCGATCGTGGTCCCTGCGACGCGGGTACCCAGAACTTCCACCGGCACGAGAAAGAGCGGCCCGAAGTAGAAGCCGACAAAGATCGAATAGACCGCGACCACCGCGATCAACGCGGGGGCCGATTCCACCTCCGGCAGCACCGCTGCGGCGCAGGCGAGCACGGCGAGCGCTCCGCCGATCACGAGCGGCGGATTGCGCAGGCGGTCGGAGACGTAGGCGCCGAGCGTGTTCGACGGCGCGGAGAGCGCCGCGCTCATCGCCATGACCATGCCGGCGGCCGGCAGCGAGAAGCCACGGTCGGTGACGAGAAACGACGGCAGCCAGAAGTTGAACCCCATGACCACCGCGAAGCGAACGAACTGGAGCCAGCTGCACACCCACAATATGGGATAGCGCGTGATTCCAAGAATGTCCGCGGCGGATAGCGGATTGCGACTAGGAGGCCGGGGCCGGTCCTTCGCGTAGACGCGGAACAGGCACGCGGTGCCGATGCCCACGAGGGCGAAGGCGATGAAGGTGACACGCCAGCCGTGGCGTTCGGCGAGCTGCGGGCCCGCCAGCGACAAGAACACGCTGCCCGCCGCGGCGCCGAGGAGGAACAGGCTCATCGCGGTGGCGCGGCGCCGCGGCGGGTACCACGACGCCAGCAACGCGAGACCGGGGGCGAACAGCAGCGCGCGGAAAGCTCCGGCGATGAACTGGTTTACGAGCGCCAGCCGGAACACGTGGATGAGGCCCAGGCTCACCGACAGGATCGACCATCCCAGCAGTCCGACGAAGAGCAGGCGCCGCGGGCCGAAACGATCGGAGAGATAGCCTGCTGGGATCTGAATGAGAGCGTAGCTCACCATTCCCGCCGCCGAGAGCATCCCGGCCTCGGCAAAGGTGATTCCCAGGTCCTCCCGGATCGAAGGCAGCAGCAGCGGAATCGCCGCAAGCGTGAGGAAGTGCGCCACCTGGCAAAGGACGGTAACCGCCACGGTGGCGATCCCGTCGCGGCTTATCGTTTCTGCCTCGCGAAGGCGATACGCGGGTGTGGTGGACGGATTCATGCGATCCGGAGCTTGATCTTGGAGCGGTCATGGCACGCATGCCGCGATCGGTGCGACCGGCGGCATCAACGACGCCTGCCTGCCGGCGACCTGACCAGCAAGACCGGAACGGGCGTCGCACGAACGACTCCCTCGGCGGCACTGCCCATCACGACGCGCTTGATACCGCGGCGTCCGTGCGTGCCCATCACGATCAAGTCCGCGCGCCGCTTCCGGGCCTGCTCGACGATCACGTCCGCCACGCTGCGCAACATGTTTTCGACGAGCACCGGCGTCGATCGCAAGCGGCGCTTGCGCGCCCTGGCCCGCGCATCGTCGAGTATCTTCCTGCCGCTGTTCCGCAGCGAGCCGAGCAGGCTGTCCACCGTTGCGGCGTCCGCATCGATGCTCTGCGTAAGCACCTGCTCGTCCACCACGTGAAGCAGGTACAACGTTGCGCGCCGCTCGCTCGCGAGCTTGATCGCCTGCTCGAGGCCGCGTTCGGATGTCGAGCTCCCGTCCAGAGGTACCAGTATTCGCTTGAACATGACTGCCGCTCCATGTCATGGATGAAAAGGAAGCGGTGGTCCGGCATTGGGGGCGACGGGGAATGGTGGCCATCCGCCTCGGGAAAGATCGCCTAGCCGGCTGATTCGATTTCCCCGTTATATTGGGGCGCTCTCGGCTGACGCAGCGGAATCACGCCGCCACCGATGCCGCCCGAGTCGAGGCGTGCCCGCGCCGCGAGCGTCTCGACTACCGCTTTTCGGGCTGAACCTGCGAAGGAGCGGGCGCCGTCTATCAGCAACGCATCGCTCGACTCAGCCTGCGACAGTGGCTCCTGCGTTGCAATTTGTTGCTGAAGCACGGGCGGATCCGCCTCGGAAGCGTCGCTGCCGCTGCGGCTGCGCTCCCGAAGGCGCTCACGCAGGATGTCCGCGGGCGCGTCGACGCTCACGATCGCAAAAGGCAGCCGCAACTCCTCAGCCAGGCGCCGGAAATCCTCGCGCTGACTGTGCTTGAGAAATGCCGCGTCCACGATGACCGGAAAGCCGGCCTGAGCGGCGCTGCGCGCGATCTCGTGCAGCCGCCCGTAGGTCGCGCGCGTCGCAGCTTCGGTATAAATGCCGGAGCCCGGGGCGGAGCCGGTGCGGCCCAATGCGCTGAATCCGTACAGGCGCTTGCGCTCGACATCGGAACGAATCCGCACCGCCCCGAGCGACGCCACCAGGGCGGTTGCGATGGTCGACTTCCCGCACCCGGAGAGGCCATGCATGATGAAGATCGCGCCGCGTCCGGCGTGCGCATAGCGCGTGGCGAGCCGCGTGTAGCTCGCCGCGGAACCTACCCTGAAGGGGTCCTGCGATGGGGCGTGATGTTGTCGGGCGAGGAGCGCGCGCGCCAGAGCGCGCACCAGGGCGCGATAGACCAGGTAAAACCGGAGCACCGACAACCCCTCGTAGTCGCCGGTCCTCTCGAGGTAAGCGTCGACGAACAGGCTGGCGAGGTCGCTGCGGCGCCCGTGGACAAGGTCCATCACCGGAAACGCCACCTCGCTCATGACGTCGACCCAGCGCAGCGCCGGGTTGAACTCGATGCCGTCGAAGGGCGTCAACAGACCGTTGATCAGCACGACGTTGCCGAGGTGCAGATCGCCGTGGCACTCGCGCACGAACCCGTTGCGCTTCCGCGCCGCCAGGACCTCCTCCAACCGGGAGTATTCCTGTTCGATCCACACCCACAGCGCCTGCAACTTCAAGGCATCGTCCGCTTCGCGCGCCAGCGGCAGCAGTTGCTGAATGACGCGGCCCATCTGGTCTCTGACGCAGCGTTCACCGCCGTAGGCCGTTTCGGCCTTCGCGACGCTGGCCAGAGAATGAAAGCGCGCGAGATCGGTGGCCATACGCGTGATGTGTACGGCGGTCAGCTTTCCGTCCGCCGCGAGCGTGGATGCCAGCGCTTCCTGCGGAAATTGCC